>NZ_NTZO01000309.1 GCF_002559405.1 Bacillus sp. AFS001701
ATTTACGAAAATTTGGTAATTGATTGACATGGTTGTTTTTCAACAACGTGAAAGAAAGTGAGCAAAAGCTCACTTTCTTTTTTAGAACTAATAAGGAAGTACCTTATAAGCTAACTTATTTATTATCTCTTTATGTTCAGGGTATTTATTATGTAAGTGCTCTTGAGTAAATAATTCAAAGTCTTTAAAATCAAATCCAGGTGAAACCATACAGCCTACTAATGAAAAAGTATTTTCTTCCATAACTGATGAACCGAAAATTGAATTTTTCGGTACTAAATATTGAGGAACTTCTCCATTTTCTAAATTAAGTCCTAATTTTATTTCTTCGTATTGACCATTCTCATGTATAACATGAACCGTTAATGAACTACCTGCATGGAAATACCATAATTCATCAGATTTTAATCTGTGAAAATGAGAAATATCATGTGATTGTAGTAAAAAATAGATACTAGTATAAAGCAATCTATGATCATTATAATTTACCGTTAATTCACGATCAGATATTTGTTCCTTTGATTGATAGGTAGATTTGTAATATCCCCCTTCAGGATGTGCTTCTAGTCCTAGTTTAGAGATCCAATATTCTGGATTATTGTTAAACATTTTATCAATCCTTTCTATTACTTCTCCCACCATACTACCTTAATTTTTGTTATTTCTATGAAAAATATGTTGTAAGGTGAATAGTTTTAATTAGTTGATAGAACATTTTAAAAAAAGTACAGAATTTTCCCAATATACAATTTAATAGAAATGGATTACATTAAACTTATTAAATGAAAAAATATGGAGCGAAAAGTTCGATGTTTAAAAAAGGAATCTTATATTTAGTGGCAATTTTTACGATCTCGATCATTATTAACCAAACAATTTTGTCTAAAGATGAAAAACCGGAAGTTAAATTTGAGCTAGCAGATAAAACAATTCCTTATAAAATAGCAAATTATTCTTGGGGAAAATTATTAGATAAAGATAAATCAACAATTGGTACTTATAAAAATATTAAAGAAGAAGTAGCTATTCCAGCATTCGAAGGTGATTTTCTAAAGATATATTTTTCGGAACAACCCGAAAATGTGGAAATATTAGAGCGCAGTGGGACTAAAAAAGCATATATTTATGACCACAATTTAGATAATTATGGAAGTTACTCATTCCAACTTGGATCTAAAAAAGGGGAAAGAATATATGAAGTAAAAGGTATCTGGAAGGGGAATAATTATTTTACTTATTTGATAAAGGTAAAAGTATTATAAAAATAAAAGCATTACTTCAAAACAAGAAGTAATGTTTTTTATTTCCACTAATTTTTAGTAACGATTAATTTCGAAAAAAAGTATAAATGAGGTATAATATTAAATGGTAAATGTTTGACGAAAGTCAAATACATAGTAAATTAAACGTAGATTTAAAGTCGAAAGAGAGTGGAACACGATGGGTCGTAAATGGAATAATATTAAAGAGAAGAAAGCTTCAAAAGATGCAAATACTAGTCGTATTTATGCAAAGTTTGGACGTGAAATATATGTAGCAGCGAAGCAAGGTGAGCCGGATCCAGAATCAAACCAAGCTTTAAAAGTTGTACTAGAGCGTGCGAAAACTTATAGTGTACCGAAACATATTGTTGATCGTGCGATTGAAAAAGCAAAAGGTGGTTCTGAAGAAAGCTTTGATGAGCTTCGTTACGAAGGTTTCGGACCAAATGGATCAATGGTCATTGTTGACGCACTTACTAATAATGTAAACCGTACAGCTGCAGAGGTTCGTGCTGCATTTAGTAAAAACGGTGGTAACCTTGGGGTAACTGGTTCAGTATCATATATGTTCGATGCAACAGCTGTAATTGGACTTGAAGGTAAGACTTCTGATGAAGTTCTTGAAATCTTAATGGAAGCAGATGTTGATGTTCGCGATATTTTAGAAGAAGAAGACGCTGTTATTGTTTATGCTGATCAAGACCAATTCTATGCAATACAAGAAGCGTTTAAAAACGTAGGGATTACTGAGTTTACAGTAGCTGAATTAACAATGTTAGCGCAAAGTGATGTAACTCTTCCAGAAGATGGTCTTGCAAAGTTCGAAAAAATGTTAGACGTTCTTGAAGAAATTGAAGATGTTCAACGTGTTTACCACAATGTGGATTTAGGTGAATAGAAACACAATAAACATAATGAAATAAGAATTACGCGTTCATATAGATGAATTAATTTTCATCTGTATGAACGCGTTTTTTTATTTTTTGAATTAGCATTTGGCCAGGATTTCTTATAGAATTTTATGATCCATAAGTGGAAAACAGGAAAATATGAATAGAACAGAGAATAGTATTGTTAGTTAAGATTTGCTAAAGAATTTCGAATATTATATTCAATTTGAGGAGATCTATACATATGGATAAATTATTAAAAAACGGGTACAAAGCATTTAAGTACGCGGCTCTTAGAATTGGTGTATTTTTGTTAGTTTTAGCAACTCCAATAGGTATTTTAATGAGCTTTAATGCTAATGCTGACGAGCGACAAAAACAAGAAATAAATTATTATGAACAATCCGTTGGTGAAAAAGGATTGAAGTTAGAAGAGCAACGAAGAAATGCAGTTATACAAATTAAAAATAGCTCTACAGGCTTTGAAACCATTGCTAACTGTGATGCTGACTCAAACTCGGTATGTGAATAAAATTATACTTAGATTTGAGGTAATACATATTCTTGGTTTTATTTATGGAGGAGTAAATTATGGAAGAGACGATTAAACAAAATAGCTTCACTCATAGGGAGCTTGCTGCTTCATGTTTTAATAAAGTGTGGGATCTACTTGAATTAGAAAATAGATCTCAAAGTGAAACAGAAGAAATGGTTCATTTATGTCATAGCTCTTTTTGGCATTGGACAAAAGTAGAGAGCCATACACCAAGAAACATATCGATTGGATATTGGCAATTATCACGAGTGTATGCTGTTATAGGGCAAGGAGAAACGGCTTTAGATTACGCAAACAAATGTATCAAGATTAGTTTAGAAGCAGAAGTTGAGCCGTTCTACATAGCATATGCATATGAGGCTTTATCAAGAGGGTATGCAAAACTAAATCAGTCTCCTGAGAGCTTAG
This sequence comes from Bacillus sp. AFS001701, assembly GCF_002559405.1. Classification (GTDB taxonomy): domain Bacteria; phylum Bacillota; class Bacilli; order Bacillales; family Bacillaceae_G; genus Gottfriedia. Next base: position 3,117 of record NZ_NTZO01000309.1, read on the forward strand.
CTGCTAAAACTAAGGCGTATGAATATGTAAAAGATGTAAAGTTTGAAGAAAGTAAAGAAATGTTGCTGAAAGATTTAGATACAATTTAACCAGTTTTGTTTTAGCATCTAGGCTAATTGATTTGGGAAGAAACTACAGATGACTTAAAAAGGAGATCTCAAAGTCAGAGTACTTTTGAGACCTCCTTTTTTGTATAAATTTTTTGGAGAAAATGCATAGATTAAGACAGGAAGAAAGATTAAATACATAAAAAAACCACAAGGAAAATTATCACCCAGTGGACTTTCTTCATTTATCACGGTCTTTATTGAGAACGTATTTTTAGATAACTTTTAAATCATAAATACTTGAAATGGCCCATTTATTTTTTATTTTAACAAGATCAAGTGTTACATTACATATATTTCTACCGTTTTTATAATTTCCTTCAGGCTTTATCCCGTCAACAAATGTTATTTCGTATTTTATATGTACCGTAGTTTTATGATCTTTCTTATTTAAATGAATGACAGATAGATTATCACCGATGAATTTTGCATCAATTACGTTAGACATTATCTTAGTAAAGTAGTAAGAGTGATTGCTGATTTTTAATGAATCGACTACAACAGAGTTATAAATCTCAACATCTTTCCACTTTAAGGCTGTAATGTAGTTTCTTACAGAATTTTGAACATTTTGTTCAATTATTAATTCTGTAGACGCTTCATCGTCCAATCTCTTTTGTTTTTCTTTTTCAATAGATAGTTTTAATGATAATATAATAATGATGGATATTCCAATAATTACCAAATATAAAGTGAGTGGTTTTTTTGTCATATAGGACCTCTACAAGTATAAATTAATTTGGAAGATTACTAGCATGAATTTCTTAAATTACTTGGTGGCTTGAAAACTAAAACTATATTTAAATTATTTATAGAAATAAAAATGGCTTTAATCAAAAAAATCGCAAGATGTAATGACTACATCTTGCTTTAAAACTGGTTATTAAATGGGGGTGCATTTAAAAAATACTAATGAAGTTATTAGTCGTTAGTATCGTTTAATTGCTTGTACTAAAATCATACCATTCTGTTTGACTTTTTTGTATTGGGAAAATTTTTTGAATATAATTTGTCTGAAAAAAAACGAAAAAGTATATTATTGA
>NZ_NTZO01000076.1 GCF_002559405.1 Bacillus sp. AFS001701
ATGCATTAGTTGAAGATCAAAAGCAGTCAATGGCTGCTTTTTTATTTATGTATTAGGCAGTTTAGTGGAATGAGGATAAATGGTAATAAAAGGAATTTGATTGTAATGTTGAATATGAACTTATAGGAGGGGATCTACAATGAAATATATACAAAGGATTTCTCTAATCATATTGATTACAATTTTATTATGTGCGTGTCAGTCAAAGTCTGCTGATGTAAAAGCAAAAACCAAAATTCTAGAAATTCCAAATACCAGTGAATATGTTTTCTTAAAGGTTCAAGGTGTTGATAAAGGGGTAGCCTCTGAAGAAACATCAAGGACTATAAAGAGTAGTAAACAAATTGAAGAGTTTATCGAAAAAGTAAACAAAATGGAAGTAGTTCAACCTTCAAAAGATGAATTAATGGAGAAGAATAAAGAATTAAATAATAAGGGGAATTACATATTTGCATTATCGGATAAGGAGTCAATGGACAACAAAGTATATACAATGAATTTTTTTAAAGATGGAAGGATAATTTTTCAGAAGCCTAATGGTAAGAAAGTAAGTTCTAATGGCGGTGGGCAAAAAATGATGTATTGGTCAAAAACAAAACATCCAGAATTACTCACTGAATTAAAAAATCTATTAAATATAAAGTTTTAATACTATTAGATTACATTTCCATAAAGAGTCGAAAACTTAAGTTTTATACAACTAACGCATGCTTTAGTTGAACAAGGTCTTATTGATTTTACGACGAATATTAGTTATGTAAGAGTATATAATTGATGACAACAGGGTGGTAATTATGAAACAAAAAACTAATTACACAGCATTTTATCTTCTATTAGCATCAATTATTGTTGGTGCACAATATAGAGAACATTTTAAAGGAATTCCAGAAATAATATCATTTGTAAGTTTTACTTTAATTTATTTTTATATCTTTTTTCTAAATCGCAAGACTTTAAAACTGTTAATTTTGTGTGTTGTTTCATACATAACTTTTGCTACTAATTATACATTTTTCCATTTTTGAGTTTCAAACCCTTAAGTAACTAAAGCAGGCGTTAGTTGCATATCAAAGCTGCTTAATTGCAGCTTTTTTATTTGTAAATGACAGAATAGTTAAAGGAAGTGTTGGTAATTCCAAAATGTGGTAAAGTTAATTTGTTCATTTGATTTAGAATTTACTAATATTAAAGGAGATAGATTATGCAAAATAAAGGACAATTAGAAGTAATTAACCTGCAAAAATTGACTCAGGATCAAATGGAATATACAAATTTCATCGTAAGTGAAGTAAATGACCACGCACTAAGAATAGCTGTAATAAATGGTGATTTTCACTGGCATAAACACGAGGATTGCGATGAATTATTTTATGTATTAGAAGGCGAACTTTTTATTGACTTAGAAAACGATGAAACCATCTCTTTAAAACCAGGAGAAATCTTTACGATTCCAGCTAACACAATGCATCGAACTCGTTCAAATGAACGTACAGTTAACATTTGTTTTGAAAAGATAAGTAATGATATAAAAGGTACAAAAACAATAGATTGATATCTAACTAATGGATTTTTTTTGTTTTAGTAATTATAAAGTAAAGTTATACCAACAACATTAAAAAGTATTTATTTAATGAGGTGGAATCATTGATTTTAGTTAGTTCTTGTTTAGCTGGTTTAGAGGTAAGATACAACGGTTCCCATAGTTTAGATAATAGGATTCAAAAATTGTTACAAGAAAATAGAGCTATTACTGTATGTCCTGAATTACTTGGAGGTTTTTTAACACCAAGAGAGCCTGCAGAAATAGTAGGTGGTGACGGAGAAGATGTTCTTGATGGGAAAGCAAAAGTAGTTGAGAAATCGGGTAGAGACGTAACAGAACTTTACATAAAAGGGGCTTACCATACACTAAGGAAAGCTCAAGAAGTTAATGCAACTATAATTGTTCTTAAGGAGTACAGTCCATCCTGTGGAAGTGCCGTGATCTATAATGGTGAATTTAAAGCTAAGAAAGTTGTTGGAAATGGTGTTACAACAGCATTACTTAAAAGAAACGGTTTAAGAGTAATTTCAGAGGAAAAACTTACCGATATTCTTGATGAAATAATATAATTCTTAACCAACTAACGCATGCGTTAGTTACATAAAATTTGGGGCTGATCATTCAGCTCAATTTTCAACAATCTGGCAGAATAGCCGAATAAGGAATTCCCTACAAGTAAAAATTGTGATATATGAGGATCTTCAAAATGGAATTATTAAATAAAAAGTAGTATTAGATGGAGGAAGCGAAATGAATTTAACTATTATAAATACTTTTACAGACCAAGCCTTTAAAGGCAATCCTGCTGCTGTTTGTTTGTTAAATGAGGAGAAAGATAGCCATTGGATGCAGAGTATTGCAAAGGAAATCAATTTACCAGTTACAGCTTTTCTAAATCGCTTCAAAAATGATTACTATTTACGCTGGTTTACCCCTTCTACAGAAATTCCAATATGTGGACACGGAACACTAGCAAGTTCATTTTTTTTATGGAAAAACGGGAACGTGGAAAAAGAGAAAACCATTACCTATCATACAAAAAGTGGGATTCTTAAATCACAATTTATAGATGAATGGGTTCAATTAGAGTTTCCTTCTATTCTTGAGGAGAAGACAATTGTTACTGATTTACTGATTAAGGCTTTAGGTGTTGAGCCTACTTACGTTGGAAAAAATCAATTAGACTATTTAGTTGAAGTAAATTCAGAGGATATTGTAAGAAATTTAAAACCATGTATAAACCTGATTGCCCAATTACCAGTCCGTGGTGTTATTGTTACAAGTCATTCTAATTCAAACGAATTTGACTTTGTTTCACGCTTTTTTTCCCCTGCTCAAGGTATCAAAGAGGATTATGTAACTGGTTCAGCTCATTGTTGTTTAGGTCCATATTGGAAGAGTAAGTTATTAAAAAGTGAGTTTATAGCTTACCAAGCATCCGATAGAGGGGGGATTTTAAAAGTTAAAGTTTTAGATGATAAAGTCCTACTATCAGGAAAAGCAGTAACCGTTTTTGAAGGTCAACTAACTATATAATATGAGTGGTACTTATTGAACTAACGCAGTGCATTAGTTTCATAAACGTTCGGCTTCTTCGGGGGTCGTTTTTTTATTCAACAAAATGGCAGGATAGTTAAAC
>NZ_NTZO01000310.1 GCF_002559405.1 Bacillus sp. AFS001701
TTCATGAGGAAGTAAAACAGGGAAAAAGAGAAAAATAGTTCCTCATGGGAGGTTCATGAGGAAGTAAAACAGGGAAAAAAAGAAAAATAGTTCCTCATGAGAGGTTCATGAGGAAATAAACCAGCCAAAAAGAGAAAAATAGTTCCTTATGAGAGGTACATGAAGAAGTAAAACAGCGAAAAAAAGAAAAATAGTTCCTCATGAAAGGTTCATGAGGAAGTAAAACAGCCAAAAAGAGAAAAATAGTTCCTTATGAGAGGTTCATGAAGAAGTAAAACAGCGAAAAAGAGAAAAAAGGTTCCTCATAAAGGAGTCATGAGGAAGTAAAACAGTAAAAAAATGAAAATAACATACTCATAACAGGTTGGTAGTAAGGACACATAGAAAGCTAGCATCATTTAGTTGAAATCGACCTTACGGGGCTTCTTTACGTATTTGAACGGCATGAAAAAAGCTCACCATATTAAGTGAGCTTTGTTACATTAAACTTTTCCTATACTTTAACTCATATGACTCCAAATTATTTCTTAATAGTTTTTCTCTCAATATATTCAACAATAATATACATCAAAGCAGCACATACACTTATGATTAATACACTCATTAGAACAAGAGTGAAATTAAATACTTGGAAGCCATAAACGATTAAATAGCCAAGTCCGTTTTTTGAAACTAAGAACTCTCCAACAATCACTCCTACCCAAGCTAATCCGACATTTACTTTTAATGTTGAAATGACGGTAGGTATACTAGCAGGAAAGATGACATTTATAAAGATTTGAGTTTTTGTAGCTCCAAAACTTTTAATGACTTTTACATAATTTTCATCTACCTGTAAGAAGGCTTGATAAATAACCAGCGCTGTTATGACAAAGCTTATTATGATCCCCATGGCAATTATAGACGAATATGAGGGGCCAAAAATTACAATGATGATTGGTCCAAGCGCGACTTTTGGCATGGCATTAAAAACTACTAAAAATGGATCAAGTACCTTTGAGGCAAATGGATACCACCAAAGAATGATTGCTAGAATGACCCCGATAATTGTTCCTAAAATAAATCCAACGAGTGTTTCAGTGATTGTAGTCATAGCATCATGATAGATGGAGCCATCTCCCAACTTTGCACTGAGTAAATCATAAATTTTTGTAGGCGAACTAAACAATAATGGATCAATTATTTTTCGATGACTTAAAAGCTCCCAAGCTATAAAAAAGATAATAATAATTAATAGTTGGAAGAAAAATATGAGTAGCTTTTTACGGCGATTTTTTTTGACGATATTAGCGTGATAGGAGTTTAGTTCGTCATTTACTTTATCCACGTTTCTCCAACTCCTTCCAAATCGCAGAAACATAAGAAGAAAAGAGTGATTGGTGTCGTGTTTCAAAAGGAGAGCGAATACGTAATTCTTCTGGTAAATTAAAAATTTTTGATATTTTTGTAGGAGCATTTGTTAGCGTAATAACCCGATCACACATAGCTACCGCTTCTTCAATATCATGTGTTACTAAGATAGCAGTAGTATTTAACTTCTTAAATAAATTGAAAACTAATTCTTCAAGCTTTACTTTATTTTGATAGTCTAGAGCGGAAAATGGTTCATCTAATAATACAATTGAAGGGCTTGTAGAAAGAGTTCTCACTAATGCAACGCGTTGTCTCATCCCACCGGATAATTCTCTTGGATACGCATTTTCATAATCCTTTAATCCAACTTCATTAAGCAATTCTAGCGTTCGATTTTTATTTTCTTCGGAATCCTTATCTAGAATCTGAAGACCTAGAAAGATATTTTCTTTAATTGTTTTCCAAGGGGATAAATAGTCATGCTGAAGCATGTAACCAATTTCTCCCGATTTTATATCATAAGGCTTCCCTTTAAACTTTACTGAACCGTCATATGGTGTAAGCAATGAAGAAATGATCGATAAAAGTGTGCTTTTTCCACAGCCACTTGGACCTAATACTGATACAAATTCACCTTTTTCAACTTCAAACGTTAAGCCATCCAATATTTTAATTGCCTTTTCCTTCGATAAAAATACATGAGAAATATCATTAACTGTTAAATAACTCATTTTGTTAACCAACTACTTCTCCGTAGATTTTTCGGCAAATTTTGTATCAACTAAAACTGAGTGTGGAACTTCTTTTGGTAAAACACCAGAGTTCTTCATAATCTTTTGAAGATTATTCCACTCATCTTCTTCTAATATTGGATTTGTTGAATAAGAATTTTGAGACTTATAACGATCAATAACTTTTATTGAAATGTCTAAAGGCGTATCTTTAAAGAATGGTGCAACACTTTTTGCAATCTCTTCTGCAGAATGAGTATCAACCCATTGTTCAGCTTCATAAATTGCATCTGTAAACTTTTGAGCTGTTTTCGCATTCTTCTTCAAATAACTTTCTTTTGCTATAAAAGCAGTGTAAGGAACTTTTCCAGACTCCAAGCCGAATGAAGCAACAATTTTACCTCTTCCTTCTTTTTCCATAAGACTTGCTGTAGGTTCAAACAATTGAACATACTCTCCAGTACCTGAAGCATATGCATTCGCAATATTTGCGAAGTCAATATTCTGAATAAGGTTCAAATCTTTATGTGGATCAATCCCATGTTTACTTAGGACGTATTCGCCAACCATTTGTGGCATTCCACCTTTTCTTTGACCTAAAAATGTTTTGTCTCTTAGTTGATCCCAATTAAATGGTACAGTTTGATTTCTAGCTACTAGAAATGTTCCATCAGTTTGAGTCAATTGGGCAAAGCTTTTTACTGGGTCATTTGCACCTTGAGCGTATACATATATAGTTGTTTCCGGCCCAACTAATCCTATATCTGCACCGTTTGACAATACAGCAGTCATCGTTTTATCTCCACCAGCAGTAGTTGTTATTTCAACATCCAATCCATGCTTTTTGAAGATTCCTTCACTAATTGCCACATATTGAGGTGCATAAAATAATGAATGTGTCACTTCTGCAACTCTAACCTTTGTGGTACCATCTTTAGGTTTATCTTTCGAACATGCACCTAAAATAGAAGCAACGAATAAAAACAAAATAAGGAGCCATTTGATTTTCATTTAATCCCTCCTAATCGAAAATATACAATTAGCCTATGCAATAGGAGAAAATGGGTGAATGCGGAGTAAAATGTGCTAAAATCGCTCGGTTACATATGAGTTATCTGATGTGGTTGAACAAAGAAAAACCTCTCTTACTTCCTTTTTTAGGAAATTAGAGAGGTTTTTATCTACTTTTTGAAAAATATTTTCGAGTATCTTCACGTATTTCGTTAGGCAAAACACTTTCTAATTCTTTGTTTAACCATGACAGTGTTTTACTACGTAAATACTCATGCATTTTTTCTTCGGCAGAGAGCATGACTAAATTGATCGTGCAGGTGGCACTTGGAGTACAACCTTTTTCTCTAATAAGATAGCCGTTATCTTTAATATTTTTACATTGAAATATAGGCTTAGAACCTTCAATTGCTTCAATTACATCCCAAAAAGAAATTTCTTCTGGAGATTTAGCTAGTTTAAATCCACCTTTAACTCCTGGAACTGAACTGACTATACCGGCCTTAGAAAGCTTACTAAAAATCTTTGAAAGATATGTATCTGAAACACCTTGAAAGAAAGATAAATCCTTTATTCCAATCGGAGAATCCTCAGGAGTGTCAATTAAATAAACAAGGCAATGAAGTGCATACTCAACCCCAACGCTATACTGCATTAAAACACCTTCTTCATAAATGAGATTATTTTTAATTAATCTTAGAAATGTTTTATTTCTTTGTCAAACATTTACTTTTAGGAGTAATTCAAAGTTAAAAGAAGTTTGACATAATGAAATAAACGATATAATATAGATAGTATAAATCGGCGATTAAACTTGTCGTCAATTTATTGTTTCCAAAAACCACAATTAATTCAATTATTTTTAGAATTAACTTTTTTAGGGGGAATTAAAATGGAAAAACAAAT
>NZ_NTZO01000311.1 GCF_002559405.1 Bacillus sp. AFS001701
CGAGTGAATGGCTAGTTCTTTCTCGACGGGAATCCCACCCGTTATATGATACGACCTATGCTCGGCCGCACACGCATTAGTTAGTTCAATAAGATTTAGTATTTTGTTTACTTAATTTTACGATGATTGAAGTTAATTCCGATAAATCATCAATTGTAAAATCTGCTTCGATATTGTTCCATTGAAAATCTTTTTTCCAAATTCCTTTAATTCCTACATTTTGAGCAGCTTTCACATCATTTTCTGGATGATCGCCCACAAATATGCTTTCATTAGGTGAAACATTAAGTTGTTCCAAGGCTCTCTTAAATATTTTAGGATCAGGTTTTTTTATTCCCTCCAATTCAGATACTAAAATAGTACCAAAATAATTTTCAATACCTAAAGCCTTTATATTATCCTTCTGAAATTGACCTTTTCCATTTGTAATCATTCCTAAAATAAGATTGTTACTTTTCAATTCATCTAACATACTAAGAAGATTTGGAAATGGAATGCAATTATTCTTAAATTGGCTTATGTAATCTTGCAGTAAGTCCTCCCAAGTTATCCCAGTTATATCAAGTTCACCAGTTAATTGTTGATACACTTTATCTTTCCAAACATTTCCACGATCATCGAGTTCTATAAATCTTGTAATGTATTTCTCTTTTGGTATATGTCTTACCCATACATTCAATCGCTCATATTGGTTATTAATAAACTTCTTTACTGATTCATCTCGATTTAATAAAGTTCCATCTAAATCAAATATTACAGCCTTAATCATCCTGTTACCACTCCCAAAAAAGCTCAGTTTTAAACTTTATTTCTATTTTGTTAATCCAAATTCCTTGTTTAACTAAACTGCCATTAGTTGAATAAGAAAATCTACAATATACTTTAACAGAGCCTTTTATTTACTAAAAAAAGACCACATTCATTGTGATCTTTGCTGTACTTTCTATTTTTTTATTAATTTTTTCGCTAAAAAGTAAATTCCAAAGCCAAAAGCAGCAAAGATTAAAAGCCAGACTATAATCGGTAAAAAAGCTAATAGATTATCCAATTAAATACCTCCTATTTTTCCTTGTATTATATGATTAATGATACTATCTCCAAAAGATATCTACATAGATTACGAATAATGAAAATAGCGCTAGTAATATACCTCCAATGCGTGTTGAATATGCATAGAACCCCGAAGGTTCTGTAGTATCATTCGATTTCCAACTCTCCGCAACATACCAAACAGTTTTAGGACTAACTACACATAAGGCTGAAAATAGTAGGAGCACAATCCCAATAAATAACAATTTACTCCCTCCTAAATAGCAAATTCATTTCTTTAATTTACTTAACTTAAAAGCTATATAAACTAATGCAATGGTATTAATTAACTCTAAAAAGGGTCTCATTTTAAACACTATATAAGATAAGAATTCCATTTTTTTCATCCTTTTTATTTTGGTTTTCTGCTGTTATTCTTTGATCCCTTTATATACATAACGTGCACCAACGATAAAGAATACTAGACTTATTAGTAATGGAATTGTTCCTATGTTAAACAACGCTGTTCCAAAGACTCCTAGATTTGGGTCCCATCCGCCTCCACCTGGTTTAGATAGATACAAAGAATAGATTGATGCCGAAATAAGTGTTACTCCAAATAATAGAATGCTTGCTAAAACTCCAATTCCTCCAAAGATTAGATTTTTCATAGATTTCTCTCCCTGAATTGTTAATTTACTAAATTTTACCATTTTTCATTAAGATTTGATTAGATATTTTTCGCCTTTTAATGCAGTTTTAAACCTTTTTGAGGTTGAGGCGGCCGGGAGTTTGAGGGCAGAGCCCTCTTTCTTTTCTCTTGTTAGGAGAGCACTAAGTGGTTCTGGCTGTTACAATTGCCTTAGCAAGCCGACAATGAGTCTAAATCCTTTTTGAGTATAGTCGCTGGCAAGTGTGCCAAAACAGCCAGAAAAAGAAAATACAAGGTGTTAGGGTGGAGATTTTTTAGCGAACTTCTAAAAAATACGACCCGTGCCTTGTATTTCTCTTTAACGTATATGTTGATTTCAGTAATTACGGTTCCAGGGAAGTCTATTAAAGTCTGCTTGAACACCTGGTAAACAATTTAAGCAATATCTTCTATTTCCGGATGGAAAATCATCATTTCTTAACGGATAAAGTTGATCTACTGGAAACGGTTTGCAGCAGTACGTGCAATTACGCATTTTCTTATCCTTATTTGTGTTTGAGTTGTTCAATTAAACCAACTACCTTCTACGAACTTTTGCACCTTCTAATGGCGTTTCCTTTAAATGAAAGAAATAATAATCATTATTTGTATGTTCAATGCGTGTAGATACCCATTCTTCACGTTCATCCAAGTCATCATACACTAACACTTCAATCCGACTTCCACTTGAAAATTCATAATCACCATTAATTGTATATTTGCCATTAGATTGCTTGTACAAAGCACCCTCTTCTTTAATAGGGCGTTTTAAATAGTTTAATTCGTAGTTAATATCTGATAGTTTATCGATCATCGAACGGTATTTATAATACAGCATACATTCATCCGGATTGTTAGGATCATAATCTATATTATCTGGTTGATCATCAACCATACTAAGAATGCGTTCAATTTTATAAGTTAATTCAAACAGTTCTTTTTGTAATTCTTTTATATTTGCAGCTCTTGCCATTTGTTAAGCCCTCCACGATTTTCATTATATTTAGTATAACGTGTGTATCATAAGCCACATAACAAACTACTTAGGAAATTTTTCCCTAAAATAGTGGTTCCTCATAATGTAGCAGTGTAATAGTTTTAGCTATTGAAAATTAAAAAAGGAATATTATATAATTTAATTAATAGTTTTTTATCCTCACTAAGGATAAAATAGTTTTTTGTTTAAAAGCAGCCGACGGAAAACGGCTGCTTTTTTTATTTTATATACTCGATAGTGGATCAAAATCATCTGACTCAAATCGATCAGACATCCTATTAGCGTGTTGCTTTTGTTCTTCAGTTAATTCTTCTTCTTTTTTCTCTTTTTTATCTTCTTCTTTTACATCTTCTTGTTCAACAACTTCTTCTGTTGGAGTAGTCTGTTGCTGAATTTGTGGTTGCAATGTTAATTGAGATATAAGGCTTGCATTAGTATTTACAGCCGTTTGTAAAATATCTAATAACTGCTTGGTTTGTTCTGATGTATTTTCTATATTTTGTCCTCTACTAACTTCTCCAACTGTACTGTTACCTGATAACACTAACTTTAAACCTTCTTTTACAGCTGATGTTGTAGATTGTGTTTCTAACCACTTGATTAGTAAAGCTTCTTCTTTATCATTATTATCTAAATTGAAAGTATAAACGCGTTTTGTGCCTCTTACTGCACCTTTTCCCACAGGATTCACCCTCTCTTGGTAAAGAAATAGGAGACCGAGGTATCGGCCCCCTATTGTTAATTATCTTTGTTTCGTAAGTTTCTTAACGCTCGCTAATCCATATTTTACATATCCTAGACAGTTAGTAGTTTGAGGATTTGGAACAAATTTATAGATTTTCTTTTCCGAATCATTAGAATGGTGTTCGTCGATTGCTCTAATTAGGAATGGCTCTAGAGCTTTAGAGCCTCCACCAACGAAGCGAACTTGATCAAACTCTTGGTTATCAAATGTTCCACCAATATAAATTGATTTAATTGTTTCTTTAGCGTACTCAAGCATATGCTTTTCATAAGCTTCAGAAATATCTACTTCTCTATGACTTTTTCGAATCATTTTACCTTCACGAATTTGATCTTCGATACTATGTATATCTACGTCATTTAACCACTCATTAGCTAGTTTTTTCTTTCGTGTTTGTGCATCATCTTTATCGTTTAATTCAGTCAATTCTTTGATAATTGCCTTCCAAACTGAGATCATACCTGGTCTTTCTATTGATTCACGTTGCAGAACATAATCCATTGTATAGCGACCATCCTGGGTACCAAATCCCGTATCTAGAAAGAGAACCTTTGAAACACTATTTCGATCTAACGGAGCTGTTTCTCCTAAGAATCTTTTGTTTACTTGAAGATCTCCATCTTCATTAACGTTATATAAGTCATTAAAGAATGATGCTGAACCTTGTCCAATAAAAAATACATTTTCAATTGTAAATGGTTTTCCGTTTACACAATGCTCTTTCTTTTCGAACACTGTTTTTAAATATTCTTTAACAGTGTTTTTCTTATCGTCATTTGCCGGTAAGCCTGTAGTAATGTGTAAACTACCCATTAAATTAAGGTGCTTAATTTGGCGGTACACAGCAATGATAAAGGCTGTTTGCCATTCTTCATCATAATATTTTTTAGTATTACGAGATGTAAAATCCCATTGTTTTTTAAATGAATTTTGTAAAACTAAACCTACTTTGTAGTATTCATTATTTATAAAATAAACTTCTTCAGTAGAAACTCCAGCTAAATATTGTTCATATTCTTCTTTGTTGCTTTCAGTTAACGTATTCAGGTAAATATCACAGTCTAACGGGTTAAAACTTCTAGAACTAGCTGACTTCAAAAAGCCGTTTGCCATATCTACTCCTACTACTACGTCACGCCAATCTTTTGGTTCAATAATCATTAATAATTCCTCCTAAATAGATAATTTAATAGTTTTTTGTTTGTAAGTTTATCCTTACATAATATTGATTCAACATAACTTTTTTAAACCCTTCAAGAAATATTATTTTCGTAATGTTTTTTATGTTGTGTTATGTTGTTACATTAATAATACACCACTTAACTTGCATAAGCAATATTTATTATGAACTTTTTTCCATTTTTTATAAAATTTGTTAATGTATTCATAATGTCCACTAATGGTGGTTAATGTCCCATAATGTTTTTTGTATTTTCCTTCTTATTATTCGAAGGTATCTTCGAATATTTCAGAGATTCCGAAAGATTAATAGAATTAAATTGGAAGTAAAAATACGTTTTTGTAATCACAATTGGAAAACTCTTTGTTTTCAAGCATTCGAAACTTATCTCCGAAACGCTCGAATGTATCCGATTTAATCAGAAGCACCTCTGAACAATTAGTAGATTCAAAATTTTATAAAGGTATAATTTGATTTAAGAGAGAAATTTAAGGTATAAAG
>NZ_NTZO01000312.1 GCF_002559405.1 Bacillus sp. AFS001701
ATCTTAGATACAGGATTTTTATATTTTTCTTGTTTTCTTAAAACTCTTTAATTATTAATTCTCTTTCTGAATCCATCAATTTTAATAGAACATACTCCTACTTAAAATAACTCCCCAAGGACAATCATAAATTCTCCTTAATCTAAATATGACATATACTCATATGCTGTTGTCCCATAAATACTCTTGAAATGTTTATTTAAATGGGTTAAATCTACAAAGCCACATTCCGATACCGCTGAATAAATATCTCTATTTTTTTCGATCAAGTGCTTTGCCCGTTCAATCTTACAATTAAGAAAGTTCAACTAATTCTAGTGTTAATTCAATAGTTACTATAAAATAATATACCAATAGTCTAGCTAAAATTAATGAGCACTTTTATCTTATCTACTTCTAATAAAACCTTGATATCTAGTGCCTTGAAATGTAAGCTCTCCAACATCACCTTCAACAATCATTCCGTATTCAGTATCCTTTACCTGGAACTCTAACCGATCTCCACTTTCTACTTCAAACGTTACAAAATAATTACTATATGACGAATGTTCCCCGCCACCATGTACTGTTGTTCTTTTAGTTATCGCTTTGGCTTTTACATTTAATTTTGGTGAGTTATTATTTTTATTCCATTGTGTAAACCCTTTTATGATTGAGAATAAAACAATGGATATAACAATTACAAATGTAATACCAATGAAAATTGGACCGAACGTAAACATAAAATCTCCGCCTTCAAACATTTTACCCCTCCTAGGATCATTTCCATTTTCATGCTGTGAACTAACTATGATTTTTTATAGTTATTAAAATATCTTAAATATTTATTTATATTTTTATTTGATTTTCTTATTGATTGTAAAGCCCTTCTAAGTAATCATTTCGCTTAAAGAATCTATAAGCTTCTTTATGTTTATTTTTCAGATTTTACAAGTATTAGAGAAGAATTTATTTTTTCTACTTTAGTTTCATTCGTTTTTGTTATTGGATATGATGAATTCGTTTTAATATAAACCAAAATTCCCAATCCGATCATAATAATCATTGAAAAAATGACTATTAAATTTCTTACAAATACTTTTTTCGTAGTTTTCATGTTGAAACCATATCCTCTTTTTTTAATGTTCCTTTAATTGTATCAATTATATAGGTTTTTGTATTTGGGGAATTTGGTCCTTTTTTAGAATGAATTTCAGACAATCCTTATACGACTAATCTGTCATTTATCTCCATAAAAAACGACTTTATATCATATTGATTTAACTTAAGTGCTACATAAAACCTATCAAACTAAAAAATATCAGATTTACAGACATCCTATTCTCCAGCATAGTTCAAATACTCAAATCATTTTATAGGTCATATGTATTCTTTCGTTCAATTACAATAAAGAAATTAAAATGTCCTCTTTTATTGCTCTAATCTTATTTAACCCACAAGTTAATTAGAAATTACTGAAAAATGTATTGTTAGTGTATAATAGTTATGAGGTGTTTATATGAAAGCTAAAGCTAAGAGTGGTACAGGTAAGGGTACAGGTAGAGGTACAGATAAGAAGGGTTGGAATAGGTGGCAAGCTAGTGCAAAAAAAGCAAAGAACGCGAAGCCATATGTTAGCAAAGGTACTAAAAATAAAGGCAATTCAAAAACAACTAATAATAATTCAAATGGCTAATTTTCGATAATGATTTGTTTCTTCATTTTATATGGTCTATAATACTTTAAACCATTTTCTTTACCATGATCCACGTTAGATTTTACCCTTATTCTTTTTGGAATAGCGGTTTTTAAATTTAAAAGTCATAAAAAGAGTCGGATTCTACTTTATAGATTCCGACTCCTTTTTTCAACTAAGCCTTTTTAACATTAGTTGCTTGTGGTCCGCGTTGACCTTGTTCTACTTCAAACGTAACGGCTTGACCTTCATCTAATGATTTAAATCCATCAGTTTGAATTGCTGAGAAATGTACGAATACATCATCACCATTTTCACGCTCAATAAATCCAAATCCTTTTTCTGCATTAAACCATTTTACTTTACCATGTTCCATTTTTGTAACCTCCCAGTGTGGCTTACACACATTGTAATAGCCTAATTTTAACAATTTAGTTATGAATTATCAAATTTCCATCAAAAAAAATAAAATAACTGAGTAATATGGTTGATTTCAAGTTGATTATTGTATAACTAACTCTTGCTATATTAATTAAGGAGTATCCCTATTTTTTCTCTAAATTACTTATTCTTTGCTCTAATTCTTCAATTTTTTTACTTTGAAATAAACAAATTATTTGCTACAAATAATCTTACTTTTTTAATAATCATAATCACGATATAGACTACTACAATTAGAAATATCAATTGTAGTAACGTAATGAGTAAACTAAAATTATCCATTTGGCATACTCCTTTTCAAACTCAATCTAGATTAAAACTACTTTCAAAAGAAGTAGATTAAATCCTTTGATGAACTAATTTTTCAGAAGTAAAATAGTCGTCGATCATCGTTATCGACGACTATTTTTATAATCTTTGTTTCCCTGTCCAAAGTCCTTGCATTTTACTAATTAATACAATTTGTCCAATATGATATGCGTCGTGCATTGCTAGACTCTTCAGTTCAAGTACTAATGATCTTTCTCCTGGAATCTGTCTATACAAATCTTCATGTTCTGATTTTGCTAGTATTTTTTCAAGTTCACGATGAGTATAAAAGTATTCTTCTATTGTTTTCTTCCAATTTTCAACCGTCTCAGTTGGTAATCGAAATGTATCTTCATTTTTTTCTGCCTGTGGTTCATTCTCTGTTTCACCAAGAAACCGCAACAGAAGTCTCTTTTCATAGAAAAGTAGATGACAAACTAATTCCCAAATGGAATTCATTGTCTCATCAGTTGGTTTCCAAATTGCTTGTTCAAAAGTGACATCCTTTAACACTTTTTCTAGTGGTGGAAACCAGTCTTGTGCATCCAAACAACTTGCCCATTGCTGTATTTTTCTATTCCCTCCAATTTAATCCCTAAACTAGATAATCAAAAATTCTTTTGCAGCACATTATAGATAGGTGACTAAATAATTTATCATGCCAATCATTAACTTCTTAGTTGATAAAAGTAATTTTTCTTCCAGCATAACGACATAATTAATTAATTTTTATAATTCCATTTAAGATTAAAAAATCCCCATATAGCTGCATAAGAAAAACGATCCTTCGTTATTGTAGAATCGCATGCATTAGTTACATAAGATTTTTACCATTTCCATTCTTTAAAATATTGCCATCCTTCATCAGTTGAAGCAAAAATAGATTTACATTGTTTGCATCTAAGAATTATACCAGAAGGATATTTGGGATTATCTATAACTAACTTCGTAGTGCACTTTTTGTACCCACATTTTGGACATTCTTCAAGCATATCTTTTCTAACTTTCATTTGATTCCCCTAAATTTATAAGCTTTATTGATAAATTGTTGAACTAACGCATGCCTTAATTTAATAAGATTGTAAATCATG
>NZ_NTZO01000313.1 GCF_002559405.1 Bacillus sp. AFS001701
TTGCTAAATCAAAGTATCTTATTGCAGCGCTTATATCTCCAATTTCATAAGCTACTTTTCCTGATAGAAATTCTCTTTCCCCTGAGTCGATTCTATCAAGATTACAGCTGTAAATTACTTCTGCCCATTTCTTAGCTTCAATAAAATTATTAATCAGGAGATTGGTCTCACTTAGATAAAAAGCAAAATGATAACTATCATCGTAGATACCTTTTGGATCGGGTAAAGCATCCCAAGCTTCTTCAAGATATTTAATTGAGTCTTCGTAGTTTCCTAAATCGAACTCCTGGTTACTTTTATCGGATAGTAAAGATATACTCTGTTCAAGTTCAAGATTTGATATTTTCAACCTTAATTCCCCCTATATTAGCTCTTGTATAAGCTTTAAATACTTTGGATCTTCCTCTTCAAATATGCTTTGATCTTCCAACATATAGGCTTTCAACAAATATTCCTTTGCCTTTTCTTCTTCATAGGTTTCATATAAGTTTTGACCCAATCTCAGTAGTATGAAAGGATTTGCCATTCCTTCAGGACAATTAAAAGCATC
>NZ_NTZO01000314.1 GCF_002559405.1 Bacillus sp. AFS001701
AAAAGAGATTATAAATATTCAAGTACCGAAAAAAGAACATGTTCAAACAACTGAAAAAGAGGATGCTGAATCTCAGTTAAGCTTATTTGACGATCATCAACCGGTAGTTAAAGAAGTTGTTAAAAACCATCCTGTCATTGATCAATTAAAAGGACTAAATATACTAGAATTAAATCCTATGGAAGCATTTAATTTATTATATGAACTTCAAAAGCAAGTTAAAAATTAAAAGAAGGCCAATTGGCCTTTCTTTTTATTAAAATTATGATAATACCTTAATGTACTATACCTTTTTTATTGTTTAGTGCATTTATTTAGAGAGGAGGTTCACTAATGTCAAAGATACAGAAGTTAGATGAAATTTTAGCCAATCAAATAGCGGCAGGTGAAGTTGTAGAACGTCCTGCATCAGTTGTAAAGGAATTACTTGAGAATGCAATTGATGCGATTAGTACACGTATTACAGTCGAAATTAACGATGGTGGACTCTCACGAATTTTTGTAAGTGATAATGGCGAAGGGATGACAAAGGAAGATAGTATTCTTGCATTTGAGCGCCATGCAACTAGTAAAATAAAAGATGAAAATGACTTATTTCGAATACGTACATTAGGCTTCCGAGGTGAAGCATTACCGAGTATTGCATCTGTTAGTTATGTTACAGTAAAAACATCAACTGATGACGGACCTGGAATTGAAACAATCTTAAAAGGTGGCGTATTGCAATCCCAAAAAGAAATTGCTAAATCAAAAGGGACAAGTATTGAAGTTTCAAATTTATTTTTTAATACTCCAGCAAGATTAAAATATATGAGAACAGTTCAAACAGAATTAAGTAATGTGACAGACGTTGTCTATCGATTGGCATTAGCAAATCCACAAATCGCTTTTGATTTGAAACATAATGATAAATTAATGTTCCGTAGTAATGGAAATGGCGACGCAAGACAGATTCTTGCATCATTATACGGTCTACAAATTGCAAAAAATATGGTTCATTTTAAAGGCGAGTCATTAGACTTTCAAATTGAAGGCTATTTATCAATGCCGGAATATACACGAGCAACTAGAAACTATATTTCACTATATGTAAATGGTAGATATGTAAAACACTATGGCGTAAACAAATCAATTAGCGAAGGTTATCATACTTTGCTACCAATTGGCCGTTTTCCAATCGTTTCGTTATTTATTAAAATGGACCCTCAATTAGTCGATGTAAATGTACATCCAACTAAACAAGAAGTTCGTTTTAGTAAAGAGGATCAATTATTTACATTAATTACCGAAAGTATAAAAAAAGTTTTTAGAGGTCGTTCCCTAATTCCAGAAATAAAGTCAACAGTTCCAAAGGAAAAGATATTTAGTGAACAATCAACATTTTCGTTCGAACATTCTTCTATAAAAGAAGACGTAGAAAAGAAATTACCATTCTCGCTTCAAGATCGTTTTACTATTAATTCGAATTTATCCAATGAGACTAATGAAACAATAAAGGAAGAAAATACAACTGAATTCGATTCATTTACTCAAATTGATTCATCAACTCCAACCGATTATGAGAGTCTGTATTTTGAAAAACATGAATCTAATAAAGACGTAGGATATTCAAATTTTGTAAATGAAGACGAC
This sequence comes from Bacillus sp. AFS001701, assembly GCF_002559405.1. Lineage (GTDB taxonomy): Bacteria > Bacillota > Bacilli > Bacillales > Bacillaceae_G > Gottfriedia. The sequence goes on from NZ_NTZO01000314.1 coordinate 1,633, forward strand.
CAACCTAATATAGAAGAAACAGTCATTGTGAACGAAGAAGTGTATGATGAGCAAAATATAGACCAACTACCTCCTTTATATCCAATCGGGCAAATGCACGGAACGTATATTATTGCTCAAAATGAAAAAGGGTTATATTTAATTGATCAACATGCTGCACAGGAACGTGTTTACTATGAATATTTTAAGGAAAAAATAGGGGAAGTTGCATCAGAACTACAAACTTTATTAATTCCGATCACATTTGATGTTTCACCAGAGCAAGCTATTTTATTAGACCAATACCAAGATGAACTCCAAGAAGTTGGATTATTTATCGAGAAGTTCGGATCAAATAGTTATGTCATTCGTGAACATCCAAATTGGTTTCCAGAAGGCCAAGAGGATACATTAATTGATGAAATGATTCAAGAACTATTAAAACGCGGAACAATTAATATAAAGAAACTACGCGAAGAAAAAGCCATCATGATGAGCTGTAAAGCGTCAATAAAAGCAAATCAATATATAACAAGCGATGAAATTTTTAATCTATTAGAATCGTTGAGAAAATCAAGCAATCCATTTACATGTCCTCACGGTAGACCAATCGTTATCCATTTTAGTTCATATGAGCTTGAGAAAATGTTTAAGCGTGTTATGTAATATTGAATTATTAAAGTGCTGTAGTCCCATAAATCAGGTTAACTGAATATGGGACTACAGCACTTTTTTTAAATGATAATTTTAATAAGCAGTGGGTGGTATTTCTACTGCTCTCGGCATATTGAAGTCGATGGTTTTTATAAAATTTAGCAGAGTTATATCTGTTTTTTATTCGATTTAGTATGAAGTGCGATTTTCAGATTTTATTTGCAGTTCGTTGTTTTTAAGCATTTTGATACAAAAGTTAAAAAATGGGCATTCTTATTAGCACTGCCTTCCAAAAATATTTTCAACGATACTGCTTATGGGCAAAATAAGTTTATTCTTTTTTGCAAACTTTCTAAGACTTCTTCTGGAATTTTCTTTATCTTGATATCTTCACCTAAATATAGTAGCCAATTTGTAAACTCGGTTAATTCTCCAGAATTTTTAACATTTATATAAGTTCTTATAATAGCTGTGGATTGGTATGGATTTGTATAGGAAATTGAGACTTTTAAAGGATGGTACTTTTTAAACTGAGCAATCGCCATTGGACCAAGTTCAACTATAAGATTAATTTCTTCTTCCTGTTTACTTAGTTTTTCTAGAATTATTTTTTTACTTAATCTTTTTTTTGTATGGTGTGGAATGACATCAATAAGATGATCGACTGGGAAAATCTTTTTCTTTTCTTCCAACAAGTCAAAACCTTCAATTAGCCAAAAGCCTTTGTCATGATATAGGTGCAATAGATAAATCGGATAAGAAATGGATTCAAACTCTTCTTTAATGGTAATCAATAAACAAGTATCCAATAGAAGGACATGGATGAGTTTTTCTAACATTGGATGAGGTAAGTCTGATAGATCAAGTAAGTCGGGATTTTTTGGATTGGTCCCTTCAAAAAGCAATATTTGATTTAAATGAACAAGTTCATCTTGTTGGTTTTCAGTGATAAGACCAAGTAATTTTTCTGTTAAAGATTGACGACTTTTTAGATAAGGAAGTTGTTTATTTCTTGTGGCCATAAATGCAATAAATAGAGCTTTTATCTCATTATCTGTAAAGCGAACAGTTGGGAGGACAGAGTTGTTTAGAACAAAATATCCCCCATCTCTTCCAACTTCAGCGACAAGAGGCATTCCCATCGCTTCAATTTCTTTGACATCTCTTAATGCAGTTGAACGAGAGATGTTAAATTCTTGCATGATTTCTGAAATTGTGAACTTTGCACGATTGTTTATATATCGCATGATGATATTAATACGTTCAACTTTTTTCATCTGTATCTCCTAAACAGTATCATTTTTTGACATGATTTAAGTTTATTATAAACGTATCAGCTGATGAAATAAATCGCTTGATAAATTTAAAAAAAGGAAGGTTTTTAATATGACAAATTATAAATTAGAAGAAAAAGACAGTTTTAGAGTTTTAGGTATTGGAATTGAACTTAAAAGCGATTATACAGATTATGTAGGGATCAACAAAGAAAAGGAAAACTTCTGGGGGGCTATTAAAGAAGATGGTAGATTGAACGCTTTAAAAGCCATAGCTACAAATGACTATATTTTTTCTGTGAACGAAGCTGTAAATAACAAGATGATGCATTATGCTGGGGTCATGACAGAGGCAACAGTTCCTGAGGAATCTAGAGATATTCAATTCCCGAAAGGAGAATACCTAGTTGTAGAAGGAGAAGGGAATACAGCTGATGAATTGTGTAATAACCTTGCTGGCATCGCCTTTGGTCAAGTATTACCAGAAGTAAAGGATTTTGCCTATGTTGGTGGGCCAAACGCAGCGGTTATTATGGGAAATCGAAACGGCTTAGTCTTTGGAGAAATGTGGATTCCTGTTGTGAAGAAATAAACTTGAGGTTGTAGTCGGTAAACTGGCTGGATCAATTAGGGGCTCATTTTTTATTATTAAAGGTGAATATTAAATTATAAATTTCTGGTGTAGAATACAATCGTATGTTTTACATTTAAATAGTAAAGAAGTATGGACGGTTACTGACTTTGTTCATACTTCTTTTTTTTGCTTGTATGCAGCCTACTAATTAATTTTGTCTAGATCTAAATAGACCCAGCTGTCTCCCCAAAAAAGTTAACTTTTGGCACCCTCTTGTAAAATGCTACTTAACAACTCCAATTACCAAACTATCATATCCTTTTAATCCAACAGTCTGAATTGCTGTAGTGTCAATACGAGGGTCAGCAGCTAATAGATCCATTAATTGTCGTACACCCTTTACATATTCATCTTGACTCGTTTCATAAATTACCTCTCCGTTTCGAACGACATTATCGACAATAATTATTGCGCCAGGACTTGCTAATTTTAATGCCCATTTTAAATAGTCAGGATTATTTGGTTTATCGGCATCAATAAATATGAAATCAAATAAAGGCTTTGATTCTTTTAGAGTTGGTAAAGTATCTAACGCTTTTCCTATAATAATATCAACTTTTTCTTGCAATTTTGCTTCTATGATATTTTGTTTGGCAACTTTTGCATGCTCATGGATAATTTCTAAGGTTGTTAATTTCCCATCTTCGGGAAGTGCACGAGCTAACCAAATACTACTATATCCACCTAAAGTACCGATTTCTAAAATGTTTTTAGCGCATTTAATTTTTGCTAATAGATAAAGTAATTTACCTTGAGTAGGAGACAAAATAGATACTAGGTAGGCCTGCTTGATAATTTGCAAGTAATACATTTTCTAAGATAGGATCATTCGGAATTAGTTTTTCGATAAAATATTCATCAACATCGTTCCAAATTATGTTATTAGGCAAGATTACTTCCCCCTTACTTTGTACCGTTTCAAAAAAGTATATGGTATTGTTTTATAAAATCCTTCTACAGGAAAAAAGTCATACACATGAAGATTATTAAGTGTGTACACAAAGTACATTAAACTTGAGTTTAGTCTGAAATTAGTACTTAATCGGTTTGTTTTGCAGAATTGCGTTTGCTAAAATAGAATGGAAGTAATATTAACCAGTAGAGGAGATTTTTATATGATTAATAAAATCGGTAAAGTTACTGTTTATGTGGAAGATCAAGAGCAAGCTAAAGATTTTTGGATTAATAAAATGGGGTTTGTTCTAAAATTAGAAATGCCAATGGGACCAGATGCTAAATGGATTGAAGTAGGTCCAAGCGAAAGTGAATTTACTACTTTAGTTCTTTACTCTAAACCTTCGATGGAACAATTTAAACCAGAAAAAATAGCTCATCCATCTGTACTTTTTAGCACAACGGATATTGAAGCTGCTTATGAAAAAATGAAACAGAATGGCGTAAAAGTCGATGATCTGATGAAAATGCCATACGGTTCAATGTTTAATTTCTACGATCAAGATGGTAATGATTATTTATTAAGAGAAGACAAATAATACATAATAAAAAGAGTTGTTTCCATTTAGAGAAACAACTCTTTTTTAATTAAATAAGATGTTCGAATTTTACTCGTTTATTTAAATAG
>NZ_NTZO01000315.1 GCF_002559405.1 Bacillus sp. AFS001701
ATTTTATTTTGTTTTTCGGGATTAACTTTAAAAATTCTGATCCATATTTAGTATTTATTATGCGATTATCTAAAACAAATAATGAACCTTGATCTTTTTCATTTCGAATTAGACGACCATAACCTTGTCTAAACTTAAATACTGCTAATGGTAAAGCCAAACTTGAGAAAGAATTTTCTCCAGCTTTTTTTAATAAATTTGATTTAGCAATAAACATAGGCTTTTCAGGGTTTGTAAACGGTAAGCGTACAATGATTAAACAATCTAATTCTTCATTAGGTAGGTCAATTCCTTCCCAAAAAGTGTTCGTACCTAATAAAATTGTTTGTTTAGATTGTAAAAACTGTTTTATTAACTTTTGTTTTCCTCCAGGAGAAACACCTTGAGCTAATACAGATGAATTCAGCGAGTCTAAATCTTGTATTAATTGATCATAAGTCTGTTTTAATAAATCAAAAGCTGTAAATAAAACTAATGTTCTACCATTTATTTCCGTAACAATTTTGCGAATTGTATTCGAAGTTTGTAATGCATACTCTTCTTGCGTGATTTCTTTTATTCCCATTAAATCTGAAGGAATATACACTCTCATCCCTTGGGCAAAATCGTTTGGGACAGGGTATATTTTTTCGATGACATTGTTATTTTCACTAATTCCTAAAGATGACTTTATAAATGAGAAGGATGAATCAATCGACATCGTAGCAGATGTTAGTACAATTGAATTTCTTCCACTAATTAAATAATTTTGTATTAAATCTGCATTTTCAACTTTCTCACTATAAAGCATCGTTGTATGAAATGAACCTTTTGCTTCAGTTTCCATCCAGCAAATATAATGATCATTTTTATCGAATAATATTTCATAAAGACCATTTTTCATGCTTTTTAATTGGTCAATAATCATTTTAAACTCCGTAACGATTGAACGGTGAAACGCTGATACCTTATTATCTTCAATTAAATTCAAATATTGTTCGCAACCCGTGAATAAAGTATTATTCACATGCATTAATCTATTTGCACATTCTTGAATAACCTTCCAATTTTGGCTAGCAGTATTTTTATCACTTAATGTAATTGACTGTCTAATGTTTTCTTTATCCAGTTCATTTTGTTTACTTAAAATAAAATCACGTAATAACCTAAATAACTCTTCTGATTCATACTTTATTTCTTTTACTAAATGATCAACTTTTTTCCACCATTTTTCACGATTTGGTATTCCTTCATCAAATTTATATAATCGGTGAACAAGTTCATTACTATCAGTAGTACTTAATCTACTTAAATATTGATAATATTTTAAACAAGAAAAAGTGATTCCAAAAGTTTTTGATGCAGTCTCCTCAAGAGCATGTGCCTCATCAATTACAATCGTTTTAACAGAATTAATTAAGTGATCTTTATTTTTTAAAGTAGACAATAAATATGCATGGT
>NZ_NTZO01000316.1 GCF_002559405.1 Bacillus sp. AFS001701
TTTAAATATTTTTCTATTTTCTCTCGTGTAGATAATGGTAACTTATTTAATACATATTTAGGTACGCCACATTCCTTTTTTGCGCTTACTTCTTTACCGTCAATGTTGAAAGTTAATAACTCCCAAAAAGCAATTATGAATTTCTCACTGTTGTCATGAATAGTTTCCATCCAACCTTCTGCAATAATTTTATTGTTCACATTAAGTACTTTAATAGATGAGAAATCTGTCAAATTTATATTTTCATATGTTCTTCTCGATGCGGCAAAACTATTTGACCAGTCAAATATAAACTTATCTTCTTTTAAGCCGTATTCATTTAAATAATTTGATAACTGTTCTTCAAATTTTTTTATTTGGTTCGGCTCATAAAAATCTGACACCGCACTATATTTAGTAACAAGTGGAGAAGATATTGTTGTTATTCCAGAAATTAAAGTATCATTAAATATTTTAATAATTGTAACTGAACCATCTTCAAATTCAATCTCATGTCTTATATTTGCTTCTTCAGTTAGAGAATTATCAAAAGTGTTGAAACCTACTATTTTTTTTTCATTAATACAAATACCATTTAAGTAATTTAAATCCTTTAATTTTATCCCATCTGAAAAAATATCCTTACCAATTACTTCTTCAAAAACCATATCATATATTTCGTTATTGTAACTAAAAATATTACCTGAATGTTCAATGAATAAATTTTTACCTTCAAGACTCTTTAATGTGGTCAAAACATTAATCAATGTTTCGTTATCCTTTTCAAAGTAGTTTCTTAAAAGCAATTCCTTTATATATTCATTTCGATTAAATTGTTCGGTTTGTACTTCGTCACGATCTGTTTCGTAGTTATCTGTTTCCTCGTTTAAATCATAATATTCTAAAATTACAATACTAATTATTATTCCTCCTTCATATTCAATATCAAATTTATCAAGACATTCTGCATCCTCTATTATATCTGGATAATCTTTAACTGATTTTATCCCTTTATCTTTTAATATAAAAGAGAGCATTGTATCTCTACGAACAATATTAATTACATCATCAAGAAAATAAGCACCATCCTCATCGAGATTTTTTATTTCTTCTCGTACATAAACGTCACCGCATTCTATTACTGAATGAGATAAAAAACCTTTACATGTTTCGAAAGTAATCCAAAAGCTTTGTCCGCTATACTTTTTCAATCTATTAATCAGCTTTTCTATTAATTCCACAATTTTACCTCATTTCAATTATTGGAAATGCCAACTACGATTCATCGATTCAAGTAGTTCTTTTATACCTTAGGCGTTTTTGCTAATGCACTTTATGGTTTCAAAAAATGAATTCATCCCCAATCAAAAAATCTTTAGCATTTTGAATAACTATGTTATTTATATATCCTTCATTCTCGATTAATTCTACAATTTTTCTACTCAAGAGGAAAAGCAACACAAAATGATTAGTCTAAAATAGGAAGATCAAATCATTTTTACACTTAAAAATGCCGTCAGCGAAAATAGCTGCCGGCAAATAGTTCTTACAATCCTAATTCTTTCTTAATATCGTAAAAAGTTTTTCCTTTCAATTGATTCACAGGCTTTGGAGAGTTTATAACTGTTGGGTTCTGCATACCGAAATTTTCTTCAACATAAGCAAAATCTTTTGAATCAATTACACCATCCCAGTTGATATCCGCATTACGGTTGTATTTTTGGTCAGCTACTTTAGCCCCAAAGCTTTCTGAAGCTACGATCGCATCTTTTATATCAATGACGTTATCTTTGTTTATGTCCCCGGCAACTGCGTCTTCTATTTCATTTGGGTAACTTAACGTCTTTCCGTCGCCATAATTCACACCATCTAAAGTTCGGTAATCATTACCGAAATGAGAATAAGTAGTGAAATGACCAGGTATATCTTGAATAACCGTAAAACGATCATGCGTAACTGGCAATCCATTTACGGCTAAACCGCCATACTTGTTTAGAAGTCCTTCATACGTTTTTCCATTATTGTCGACTACAGAAACTTTTGCTCCGATTTTTGTATAGTCTTGTGATATAAGATTCCCATTTGCATCTTGGAAAGCCTCTGGGTGAATCGATCCGTAAGCCGATGAGAAATTCGGGTGAATATATACAGGTGGAACCCAAGTAAATGGTCGATCTATCTTTCCATCCATTTTAGTAAAGGTTGACGAGACACTGTTTGTAAAGCTGGATGAATCCATATATTCGGCCATGTCTGGAATTTTAATCGTGACATCGACCATTGGGATCGTGTCGGCTGTTATTCCATTAAAATTAACATTGATATTTGTTGTAGTCTGAGTAGTGCCAGTTGACGTGTATGAAATTATCGCGCCTAGTTGCTGAGCTGCAGGATTTAGTGCAATATTTGTAACCAATGTATCTTTATTTCTCGTATTAAAGCGATAGCTCGCTTGCTTCAGATTGTTTACATGATTTGCAGTCAGTGTAAACGTAATCGTGTCCCCGATATGGGCGTGTACATTGTTTAATCGTGTTGGAACATTCGGCTTAGCATTTACATAGGTATAATTGTTCGGAACTACAAAGTAGTACTTGCGTCCAAAGGTGTTGGCAGCTGCATCGACACCCTCAAACTCTAAATCTAGTAACTGACCGTTAGCTGGCAGTGTTACTGAATTTTTATATTGACCGTTTTGATCTAAAGGAAAAGAACCTGAAGGGAAGTAACTGTTATAGTAATAAAATAGGAAATTTTTTGATTGGTCAACAACTTCTTTGTCGTGCAGGTTTGCCGTAATCGGAATGAATTTTGTTCCTGGTTCGTACTCCACAAATGGATTTCCTGGTTTTTCCCCTTCTAAATGGACGTCGAATGCATCCGGCATAGTGTTGTCGATAAACATATCTTTAGTGGAAGATGTAAATGCTTTTCCTTCGTCATTATAACCGACCATTTTCAGTTTGTATTGACCTTCTGGAGCTACAACTGCGTGGAAGTCAATAGGGTTTTTATCATCTCCAGTGAACGGATAATAAGTTCCACCAAAAGATGTAGTATATTCGACTCCTTCACTCGCTCCAATTCCATCATATCCACTAGTTACCCCGAGTTCATTGCCGCTTGAGTCCATGACAATTTGATACAAGTATCTCATATGGGACTTTAAGCTAAAGTGTCCAGGTATATTTGGATCAAAAACTAAATTGGTTAAATGGTTTTTTACAGTAGTAGTTCGATCATAGTCGTAAGTGAAACTTTCGATTCCCTCCTCTACATAATGTACGCCAAATGGGATCCGGTATGTTTCAGTTGGATCATCATGATTGGTATACACAATATATCCTTCATAAATGCCTTTTTCCGCTGTTGTTGGAATTGAAAGTTTTACAATTCTTGTAACACTGCTATTGGTTGGAACTTTTACTGACATGTCGGTACTAAGTTCAACACCATTTTGAGATGCATCTTTTGCACCTCTTAAACCAGATTGGAAGTATACTTTAACATCAAATGTTTTTGCTTCCGTTCCTTTATTTTCAATGGTTACTTCACGAGATTCAGTAAAATTTTTACCATTAAAAGCAACATTTCCGAAGCTAAGTGCACCTGTATCTTCGTTTATTTGTTTATCATTCCCTTTCGAAATTGTTGGTGCTTTATCTTTTATTTTAATTTCAATCGAAGAATGGATTGCCTTATAAGGATCTACCCTTCCAGCACCTTGTTCAAACACGCTATAAGGATTGCTTAACGAATCAGCTGTATTCATTAAAATAGCTTTTACATCAGCTGGCGCGAGATCCGGCTTCGCTTGTAAAAGTAACGCAGCAATTCCTGCTACATTTGGTGTCGCCATAGAAGTTCCGCTCATTCTTTCATACGCTGTACTATAATCTGATGGATTGTCAGGGGTATGTATGAATCCTGGAACCGTTGACAACACATTTACTCCTGGAGCGGTAATTTCCGGCTTTATGTCATACGTTACCCGAGAAGGTCCACGGGAACTAAATGCCGCTAAATTGTCGCCCAGCGTCGTAAGTGAACTTAAGTCTGTAAAGGAGAACTGTGAATTACCGTCTGTTATTTTCTGTTTCAATGCAAGCCCATCGGCATTTGTCAGATTAAAGGATGGGATAAAGTCTTGCCCTTCACCCATGTAAAATGGCATATATCCTTCTGCCGGGTTGTTATTCCAAATTAAGATTGCGGCTGCACCTTTTAATTTTGCTTGGAGGATTTTATCATTAATAGACTGATTATTACCACGCTGAACTAATGCGATCCAAGTTTTCGCTGGTAAATTTATGTTTTTGTAATCATTCGCAGCTCCATAATTTGGAACATTAACAATCTTCAATGTCTGACCAGTTAATTTAGAAAAGTCATCGGTCCATCCTTTAGCAAGTGCATGCATATCTAAATTCAATGTGTCCAAATGTCCTTTCATTGTAGGGATTACTTCAGGAACATCGCTTGCTCCAACCGTTAATGCTAAAGGTGCGTTACCTGGAGAGCCTAATGTATACATGCTATCTCCCGCATTACCAGCAGCAACTACGGCGGTTACACCACTAAGGACTGCGTTGTTGATTGCAATACTCGTTGGATAGAGCGGATCATTATAATTTGTGCCAAGCGACAAGTTCATAATATTTACACCATCTGCCACGGCCTGATCAATCCCTGCCATGACAGTATCATCAGAACCACTACCACCTGGACCTAACACACGGTACACATATAACTCAGCATCTGGAGCAATCCCGTTTGTAGCGTAAGGACTATTATTTTTTCCTTGTCCTATAATTGTTCCCGAAACATGAGTTCCGTGTTCTGTTTCAAAATCTGCTGCTTTTAGAGTCGTTTTAGGATTTGCTTTTTTATAATTTATGTAGTCTTGATAGGTTGTTTCCATTGGATCACTATCGTTATCAATGAAATCATATCCACCTTTAAATGCTGCTTTGATATCAGGGTGATTATAGTCCACACCGGTATCAATCACCGCCACTTTTACCCCTTTTCCAGTGTAGCCTTCTTTATGTAATTCATTTATATGAAGATAAGATAGCTCAGCTGCCATCCCTTGACCTTGCGGAGTAGATGAAGGAGTCATTTCTGCTTCAGGACTAGGAGGTTCCGCCATAATGCTGGAATTGCTATAGATAGCTTGAACAACACTCGATTTCATAATTTCTTTGATTTTGTTCGCTGGCACTTCTAAAGCGACCCCATTAAATGCATTTTTGTATTCGCGAATAACTTTGTAAGTTCCTTCTGACTCTTTCGTAAACACTGAATCTATATCTTGTTTAAATGCAGTGTGGTCATCGTTTACATTTTGTTTAGCTTGTTTACTAGATAAATTTTTCCCATCCAATGCGGCTTCAAGTATAGCCGTATGCTCTGGCTTGTTTTTAAATTGCACGATGACGGAAACCTTTTCTCCACTTGCGAGATTGACCTTTGAATTTAAATAAAGACCAGATCGATCATTATTAGATATTTTTACTAAAGCTTGTCTTTGCTCCGTTGTTAGATTAGAAAGTATCTGTTCCGCTGTCGGTTTACTTGTCGCATGCACAGAACTTGATGATGTCGAATTAAAAACTACTGGGCTACTTGATACTAATCCTATACCAAGTGCAATGGCTGTTGCTTTGTTCAGCGCCTTCTTTTTCTGATTATTCTCCATCTTTTTTACGTCCTCTCCCTTTTTACGAACAATAAATTTTATTTGTAATAATGTGAAGGGTGCATTTCTGATGACTTTACTTCACATTTAATACACTCATCTCATAATTTAGTCTGGATAAATAAAATTAGTGGAAGATTATTAACTGTAAGGTATTCAGAAATATCAATCTATTCATATTATAGGTATGTCACTATTGCTAGTAAATTGGGGAAATTGTTGAGTATTTAATAATTAATTTTATGTGTGATTTTCCAAATTAACATAATTTCGACGTTGTATTTCGTTAAATAAAAT
>NZ_NTZO01000317.1 GCF_002559405.1 Bacillus sp. AFS001701
ATATCCAAGCATACATAACCTATCGTTATTTTTTTATCGGAATGATCTTTAAATATTTTCCTGAAATACATAAAACTGACTAGGGTGTGAATTAATGGAACATGCTGGATTCTATTGGGTAGGTCTAATCTTTTGGTTGTTAATTAGTTCTGGGTTCATTCTTTTAGTTTTGGGACTGTGGAAAAAATCCTGGAAAACATTAATAGTGAGCGGAGTTGCATTAATACTACCAACACTATATTTTGGTGGTGCAGAAAGTTGGTTTAAGTTGGTTGCATTGCTTCCTATGATTCCACTAGTACTTGCTTATATTATTAAAAAAACCAATATTTGAGATGGGTATTAATTTACTGTTTTGAATGAAAAGGAGAGAAATAAATGAATGTGATTGAGGGTTTTATTGAAGTAACAGGCGGGAAAGTGTGGTATCAGTTTCATAATAAAAATTCATCTAAAATTCCTGTTGTTGTTTTACATGGAGGGCCTGGATCATCGCATTATTCCATGCAAGGTCTACACATATTAGCAGAAGATCGTCCAGTTATTTTTTATGATCAGTTAGGCTGTGGAAAGTCTGACCGTCCAACAGATACTACTTTATGGAAAATTGATAGATTTGTGGAAGAATTAGCTCAAATCCGAGAAGCTCTTTCTCTTGATGAGTTTCATATACTTGGTCATTCATGGGGAACAACTCTTGCTGCAGCTTATTATTTATCGAGACCAGAGGGAGTGAAAAGTATAATCTTCTCAAGTCCTTGTTTAAGCGCCCCATTATGGGCTGAGGATCAGGACCGAAATCGAAAACTACTACCGCTTGAGGTACAAGAAACATTAATAAAATGCGAGGAAAATGGAACAACAGATTCAGAGGATTACAAAAATGCCAACGCTGTATTTAACAAGCATTTTGTTTGCAGATTAGATCCATATCCAGAATTCCTTAAAAAAGGAAAACACTACAGAAATCCAGAAGTATACAATATTATGTGGGGACCATCCGAGTTTCATGTAACTGGAAACTTAAAGGATTTTGACTGCACTTCAAAATTAAAAGACATCCAAATCCCAACGATGTATACTTGCGGTAGATACGATGAAGCAACACCTAAATCAACAGAATATTTCAGCGAACTAACGCCTAATGCAAAATTCCACGTATTTGAGCAAAGTGCACATATGCCGTACATAGAAGAACCAGAAGAGTATATACGAATAGTTGAAAGCTTTTTGAAGGAAGCTGAATAATCAGTTAAATTGTGAAACGCAAGGTTGATCCCTTGCGTTTTTTTATGGTGGTTTTTGTTAGTTGTGGAGGGGTTATGAGTAGGTGGAAAAGGTAAAATAGGATTTTTATTAACTTTTAGGGTATTCATGGGTAAGTAAAAAAAGAAAAAATTGAAATTTGGGAACTCATAGGGTGTTCATGAGGAAGTA
>NZ_NTZO01000318.1 GCF_002559405.1 Bacillus sp. AFS001701
TTATAATTCTCAAACCTTTCTGTGTAAATAAACCAGAGTTATCCATCAATAAACTAAAATAACCATTGACTAATCGTAAGAAAAGTCTGACTAAACTGTTGATCATGTTGTACAACTAACGCATGCTTGCTAGTAAGTTATGTTATTCCTATCATTTTTGAAATGCAGTTAATTGTCTCCAGAGTTCAAAGAAATTACAGTATTTATATAAATAATGTTAATTCTTTTATGATTTTAATTGAATGAATATAAGTGCCACTTCATCTAGGTTGAACCATTGGAACGTTAAGTTCACTGACAGAACTAAATTGGATGCTTTTTGGCTCTGTTAAAGTAAAATGTTGATATTTTGAATATGAAAAAGAACTGTCTAAATTAGACAGTTCTCAGATTGTCGACAAAAGGGGTTCGGAATGGTCTTATTCCGAATCCCTTTTGTCATTTTTTTATATTTTGAGTGAGAATAGACCTCTATTATCCTCAGTTTTATGCTGTTTTTGGACCACTCCAAGTCCAGGTGGCCATCTTCTTTAAATTCATGGATGCAAAAGTAAGCATCGCCTGCATCGACAATTTTTTAAGTCCCCTTAAAGTTGTCCATCGCATGCCATGCTTTTCTTTCGCATCTGCGAAAACACGTTCAATTGTTTCTTTTCGCTTCGCATAGATTGGTTTTACTTCTTTATGATGACGAAGGTGTTCTGCTTCCTCGATGTACTCTTGCCAAATGTGACGAGTCACCACTTTTTGATGATCTTTACTTTCCGTACATTGCGCTAAAAACGGGCATGTTGCACAAATCTTTTTAGGTGATTTGTATTCACGATAGCCTTCTTTCGTAGTAGTCGAATAAGTCAAAACTTCTCCTGCAGGACAAAGATAACAATCATAGTGCTCATCATAAACATACTCGTGTTTTCGGAAAAAACCTTCTTTTGTTCTTGGTCGTGTGTATGGTAAAGCTGGTGTCATTTCGTTATCAATCAAGTATTTCGCAATAGCCGGTGTTTTGTATCCTGCGTCTGCCGCAACCGCAGTAGGCTTTCCAACTTTCTCAATCACTTCTTTTACTAATGGTTCCAACATTTGACTATCATGTACGTTCCCCGGAGTCACAATACTTCCTAAGACAAAGCCGTTACGGTCTGAAGCTGCGTGAAAAGAGTAGGCAAACTGTTTGGTCCGTTCATCTTTTACATAGTAGCCACTTTCTGAATCAGTTGTACTCTCTTTGATTTCTTTTTCTTCTTCTTTCTCAAACTTGTCCGGGGGAAACGGCTTTTTTCCATGGTCTTCACGATCTTGATTAATTTCTGTTTGAAGCTGTTCCTGATAAGCTCGAGTCTCTTTACGAACGACTTTCTTTTCAAATTTATGTTTATTCGCGCTAGCTTTCACATGGGTGGAATCAATAAAAACGTGTTCGGAACTAATTAATTTCTTATCGGCAGCCAATTTTAAAATACGATAGAAAATCTGTTCAAATAAATCCGAATCCTGGAATCGTCGTTCATAGTTTTTACTAAAGGTCGAAAAGTGAGGTACTTTATCATAAAAGCCATACCCTAAAAACCAACGATAAGCCATGTTTGTTTCTACTTCTTCAATCGTTTTACGCATGGAGCGAATGCCAAATGTATATTGGATAAAGGTTAATTTAATTAAAATTACTGGATCAATGCTTGGACGCCCAACAGGAGAATACATGTCTTTCACCAAATCATAAATAAAAGAAAAATCAATTGATGCTTCTATTTTTCGTACTAAGTGATTGTCAGGTACAAGTTGGTCAAGTGCGATCATTTCTAATTGATCTCTTTGAATTGAATGATGTTTTGAAAGCATGTATCTCACCTAAGAAAATTTTACTAATTCTATTTTAAAACAAAAAAGACTGTAGGCAAACTCGATTTTCATCGAGTTTG
>NZ_NTZO01000319.1 GCF_002559405.1 Bacillus sp. AFS001701
CTTTTAAATTCTTTCATAAAATTTGGCAATAAAAATACCCCGTAATGTTAGATTGAAACTAACTTACGGGGGAGACCTTAAAAACATAACTATTCTGTATCTGACACGATTATCTAAATATCAATTATACAAAGTAATCTTTATGGTTTTACAATAACAGGTATAATTATTTTAAATCCATCATATTCCGCAATGACAACAGCGGTTCCTTCAGCCTTCGTTAGGATCTTATGATCAGTGGTCATTTCCGCTACTTCCGAATTGGAACTAAAAAATTTGACATCAGCTGTAACGTCTTTTATCGTTCCATCGCTTGACATAGCATTAATGACTATATCATTTGTTGAACCTGCTGAATTTACGATATAACTAGGCGAGGAACTTATACCCCTAGTAAATGTAGGATACTTTGCTACAACTTCAACATCAATTGTCTTGGACATTCCAAAAACTGTAGCAGTTATTGTCGTTTTTCCAATAGAGTGAGCGATGATATGTCCATCAGCAGAAATTGTTGCAACTGATTCGTCCGCCACAGTCAATTTTGCTTTGCTATTAAGATTATAACAATCACAATTTCCATCTCTGCCAGGACGACCAAAGAATCCATTAATTGAGATGTCAGTGGACTTATTAGGTTCTAACATTACATTTCTAGTTGTCCATTTATTGTTTTCAGCCCAATATAAATCTACAGGCTTAGTGTTTCTTACCCAAATAGCATCTCTCAAACCATAATAATTGAACCAGATGTATGCTTCACCAGGGCCGACCCATGTAATGACTCCGTTCTGGTCAACAGTTGCTACACTTTCGTCGGAAGATTCCCATTTCCCTTCTGTATCAACCTGAACGATATTATGATCTGTATATTCAGCAAACGCGTTCGCATCAATAGTTCCTTCTTCAGGGTGTAAGATCATCCCATTGCTAGTAGTAGTTATCGCTTCTACTATCTTACCTGCTTCAGGCTGTAATATCATCCCCGAGCCAACAATTCCTACTAAATTTACTGGTCCAGCTTGATCTTGTACTTTTACTGGAATTTTAATAGAAGAAACACCTAGAATTGTTGCACTAACCGTCGTTTTTCCAGTTTTCATTCCAATAAATTTCCCGTCTTTAACACTTACAACTGTAGGATCCTCTGTTGTCCACTGGATTGAATTCGATATCTCCCTTTGAGTTCCATCATTGTATTGAGCAAAAACATGAACTGGATAAAGCTTATCTTTTTGAACAACAACATTCAATGAGGAAACAAGTAAGGACTCAATTTTTAAATCTTTGATTGATACTTCATTCCCAGAAAGAATTGAAACATTCAAGATTTTAGTACTTGTGCCGTAGTCGATAAGTACCTGTGTTGTTCCTGCTGCTACTGCTGTAAGAACACCATTCTTAACTGTAACTATGTCTGGGTCTAATGATGTGAATCTTGTGTCTGATGTAACGTCAGATGTTGAACTATCCTTATATTTTGCTTTTACAGAGAACGAATGCGTGTGCTCAGATAAATTAAAGGAGATGTCATTTTCACTAGGAATCAGATCAACAATTTTGTTTACAAAATCTTTAGAAGGTTCATTTGAAACGATAATTGAAACCTGCTTTGAGTATCCAGAGCTATCTACGGTAATCTTTGTTGTACCAGTTCCTACAGCAGTAAGCAGACCATCTTTATTTACTTTAACAACATCAGGATTAGATGATTTATATACCGCATAAGAAGTTGAATTTGATCTGTCTGAATAGGTCGTTTTTACCTCTAATTGCTGCTGTTGATTTACTACCATATTTTTCATATCTGGTGTAACAGAAATTGATTCAGGATTTGGAGCCTGCTTCTGACCGTCTTTATCCGTGACTGCCACCGGGATATCTACAAAGTAACGAAAATTATTATAGATAGCATGCAAGACAGTTGTGCCACTTAATTGACCAATAACTTTTGATTCACCACCATATTTTCGGGAAACTGAAGCTACGTGGAAATTGTCGGAGTACAATTCAACGGAACCTGTTACATCTTCAGTTCTCCCATCACTATAAATCGCATTTATTTTAATAGGCGTTTCTTCACCTAATCCTAAAGAGAGGTTTGGTTGAGAAGCTGTCAAACCAATAACTCTAGGAGTTGTAAGCTTATTGGTGACAGTAACCTCAATTTTAACTGGAGGAAGAACATCTGAACGATAGGAAGCTGTCACAAACGTTTTACCTGTCTTACGTCCAATGATAGATCCTGAATCAGTAACCGTTGCAATGCTGTTATCTTCGACTGTCCATTTGACATCATAAGGATTTACATTTTCAACTAAAGTCATACCACCTTCTGATATTCCATTTGTGAATACTTCGGTTAAATTAACAGGCCAATTTTGTCCTGGTAGTAGTTCAACTGTAGGTTCATCAGTTATAAGCTTTGTAGGCTTAACAACATTAACAAGTACAGCACCAACCAACTTATCATATTTAAAATAAATATATGTTTGGCCGATCCCAACTGGGGTTATTTGACCATCTTTACTTACCGTAGCTACATTTCGATCTGTCGTTGTCCAACTTCCTAAAGAAGTAACCTCTGTACTCCCCAACATGGGGTTCTTTGTCACAGCTCTTACTTGAACTGGCTTATCAGAGGTTTCTAACCTCAACATGTCAGCCGAAAGGTATAGCGCCGATACATTATCAGGAATATCTATTATAGAAGCAAAGAAGTTTATTTGTGGAAAATTTGCGTAAGTTACCTTCATTGAAACATTACCTGGTGATATTCCTTTTAATACCCCTTTTTCAACCATTGCAATTGAAGGATCTCTTGATTCCCAATTAGCTAATTTCGTTACATCTTCCATCGAGCCATCGCTATAAAGCGCTTTCAAAGAAATAGGACGCTCTTTCCCCTCATCTATGTATGTAACTTGATTCGCCTCTAATACAAGCGATACAATTTTTTTACTCTCTGAAGGATTTGACAATTGACTTAACACTTTTGCACTTTTCGTAACATTTACATCTACTTTTAAAACTGCATTACCAAGGCTGAATTGTACATTTGTAGATCCAACATTTACTGCTGCTAGTTTTCCAGTTTCAACAGTTACAACTTTTTCATCTAGTGATGTCCATTTTCCTTCCGCTGTAACGTCTGCTTTACTACCATCTTTATACTCTGCTTCAACCTTTAAATCGTATTGACTTTGAGAAAGAGAAAGCGAGACCGTTGATTCACTTGGAATAAGTTTTACAATCTCCTTCGCTGTTGGGCTATTAGTTGCTCCAGCTGCCTTCTCAGTTGAGGCAAAAACCAAACTACTGAATAGAGACATGAATAGGGTTAGTACGAGTGTTAAAGATGTAATACGTTTTGTCATTTTTGTTCTCATTTGTTAACCTCCATATTTTGCTGCTGTTTGTTTCTATTTTTCAGATAATCTAATGTTTTCTTATGCATCACCTCTAACGTAAATTGCATTTTAGGATAGTGGAATTAAACCATTAATTTAAGACAGTAAAATTCAGACTATTCAAAACGTTAAGGTTATTATATGATGATATTTTTTTTTGGGAAATGACATTCTCGTTAT
>NZ_NTZO01000077.1 GCF_002559405.1 Bacillus sp. AFS001701
ATGAATAAAATTTAGATTCTCATGTATGAAATCTAGTAAAAATGTAATAAATATTGATAAATCAAGTAAGTAAGCGATTTACAAGGCTTGACATCATTTGGTAAGAGATTTAATATTTAAGTGTATATTCTAAAAAAATATTACTATTCTGTGAAAAATTGAATTGAAGTGTGCTGTATGTTGATGCAATTATTTATACAATATAACAGCCGACAAAAATGAAACTAACTAAATAGCAAGAGGAGGTGAAATCATGGGTGCAAATACTATAATTTTGATCATCTTCGCATTGCTTGCCACATTCGGAGTCGGTTATGCTGTCGGATTTTTTGTCCGTAAGTCCATTGCAGAAGCTAAAATAAATGGCGCAACTAATCATGCAAATCAAATTATTGAAGATGCAAAACGTGATTCAGAAACAATTAAAAAAGAAGCTTTATTGGAAGCAAAGGACGAAATTTTCAAAATTCGTACAGATGCAGAGAACGAAATTCGAGACCGTCGTAGTGAACTACAAAAGTCAGAAAATCGTTTAATGCAAAAAGAAGAGAACTTAGATCGTAAAGATGATGGACTTTCAAAACGTGAGTCTGTTCTTGAAAGAAAAGAGGAATCTCTTGTTTTAAAACAACAGCAGATAGAAGAAATGGAAAGCAAGATAGAAGCATTAATTGCTGCTCAACAAGAAGAGTTAGAGAGAATTTCTAGCTTAAATCGTGAAGAAGCAAGACAATTAATACTTACTAAAGTCGAAAATGAATTATCCCATGAAACAGCAATACTAGTAAAAGAAACAGAAGCTCGAGCAAAAGAAGAAGCAGATAAGAAAGCAAAAGATATTTTATCATTAGCAATCCAGCGATGTGCTGCAGATCATGTTGCTGAAACAACTGTTTCAGTTGTAAATCTTCCAAATGATGAAATGAAGGGTCGTATTATTGGCCGTGAAGGACGAAATATACGTACTTTAGAAACGTTAACTGGTATAGATTTAATTATTGATGATACGCCTGAAGCAGTAATATTATCAGGTTTTGATCCAATTCGTCGTGAAACTGCACGAATTGCACTAGATAAATTAGTACAAGATGGTCGAATCCATCCTGCACGAATTGAAGAAATGGTTGAAAAATCAAGACGAGAAGTAGATGAGTACATACGTGAAGTCGGTGAACAAACTACTTTTGAAGTTGGTGTTCATGGAATTCACCCTGACTTAATTAAAATATTAGGTCGACTGAAATTTAGAACTAGTTATGGTCAAAATGTGTTAAAGCATTCGATGGAAGTAGCGAACCTAGCTGGGCTTATGGCTGCTGAACTTGGTGAAGATACAAAACTTGCAAAACGCGCAGGTTTACTTCACGATATTGGTAAAGCAATTGACCATGAGGTAGAAGGAAGTCACGTTGAAATCGGTGTCGAATTAGCAACGAAATATAAAGAACATCCAGTAGTTATCAATAGTATTGCATCTCATCACGGAGATGCAGCGCCAACTTCAATTATTGCGGTTCTTGTAGCTGCTGCAGATGCTTTATCTGCTGCTAGACCAGGAGCACGTAGCGAAACATTGGAAAACTATATCCGTCGTTTAGAAAAGCTTGAAGAGATTTCTGAATCATATGAAGGTGTAGAAAAATCATTCGCTATTCAAGCAGGTCGTGAAGTACGCATCATGGTAAAACCAGATACAATTGATGATTTACAAGCTCATAGATTAGCGAGAGATATTAGAAAACGTATTGAAGATGAACTGGATTATCCAGGTCATATAAAAGTTACGGTTATTCGTGAAACTCGAGCTGTCGAGTATGCAAAATAAAGTGGTATATGCCACTTTATTTTCTTTTTTGTAACAAAATAAAGTATTTTTAAAAATAGCTCCAACTAATACATATCTGAAATGAATCTTAGTTGAATGGCATAGATGAAGATTCAGATTGTGCTAGTAATGGGGCTTTTCGTATTTTTGGGTAATCTAAAAGTAAAATCAGTGCTGTGAATTAACAGTGGCAAGTTGGAAGGATGTAACGAAATGAGAATAATGTTTATAGGCGATGTAGTTGGTTCAAATGGTAGGGCAATGGTAAAGGCTAATATTCAAGCTTTAAAAAGGAAATTTAATCCTTCAGTAACGATTATAAATGGTGAAAATGCAGCACATGGTAAAGGAATAACGGAAAAAATTTACCGCGAATTTTTAGAATTAGGCGCTCAAGCAGTAACACTTGGTAACCATGCATGGGATAAAAAGGATATTTTTGAATTTATTGATCAAGCAAAATACTTAGTTAGACCAGCTAATTTCCCTGAAGGTACACCAGGTAATGGATTAGTCTTTTTAAATTTTAATGATGTTGAAATAGCCGTTATAAATTTACAAGGTAGAACATTTTTACCGCCACTTGATTGTCCTTTTAAAAAAGCTGATGAGCTAATAAAAATCGCTAAAAAACGAACAAACATCATTTTTGTTGATTTTCATGCTGAAGCAACAAGTGAAAAAATTGCGATGGGCTGGTATTTGGATGGAAGAGTAACAGCGGTTGTTGGTACACATACACATGTTCAAACGGCTGATGAGCGAGTTTTACCTGCTGGTACAGCGTTTATTACAGATGTTGGAATGACTGGTCCATATGATGGGATTCTAGGTGTTACGAGAGAAGCTGTTATTAAAAAATTCCTAACGAACTTACCAGTGAGATTCGAAGTAGATGAAGGTAGAGGTCAGCTAAGTGGTGTCATTATCGAATTAGACAAACAAACTGGGCTAGCAAAATCAATAAAAAGAATACAAATAAATGATGATCATCAAGAGCTATAAGATTAATTAAAAGAATTGTGAAAATTTTTAAAAAACTTTTAAATATTTGCAGGAATAACTTCTTGTTATCGAGAATAGTTTTTATTGTACACAATAATAGCTTTGTAAGTACAAGGAGGATCAGGAATGGAAATATTAAAAGTTTCAGCAAAGTCAAACCCTAATTCTGTAGCAGGAGCACTTGCAGGTGTATTGAGAGAGCGTGGTACAGCAGAAATTCAAGCAATTGGTGCTGGCGCGTTAAACCAAGCTGTAAAAGCAGTTGCAATTGCAAGAGGATTTGTTGCACCAAGTGGTGTAGACCTTATTTGTATCCCTGCATTTACAGATATTCAAATCGATGGGGAAGAGCGTACAGCGATTAAATTAATCGTAGAGCCTCGTTAATAATAACAACCTGTTAGCCTAAAGCGACAGGTTGTTTTATTTTTAATTAAAGAAAGATTAAGTGGTAGCGAGTAAGATTACGCAAATTTGTAATTAAAAAGTGGAGCTAAGACTTTAGCTCCGACTTAAAGCTCGTCAGTCGACGAGTTTTTTTGTGTATAATTATTACTTTTATTATTGAATTTATTAATATGTTACACTAGTTTCAATAGTCAAAAAAATGGGAGGGTGCTAATTTATGAAAGTTTTTGATGCTCATTGTGATGTACTGATGAAATTACTAGAAAAGCCTTCGATCAATTTTGAAAATGATGATTCACTACAAGTTTCAGTTAATCGATTAAAACAAGGGAATAGTAAAATACAATGTTATGCGATTTATATTCCCGAACATGTACATAAACTAATCAAATTTGATGCAGCTCTTCAATGCGTCACGCTTTTTTATGAAAAAGTAGCAACAGAAAATAATCATATTAAAGTTATTCGAACAAAAGAAGATGAAGTTGGATTAAAAAGTCAAGAAATGGGTGCTATTTTGACGCTAGAGGGCTGTGATGCACTTTTAGGTGATATTAATCGTCTAAAGATATTACACCGTCTAGGCGTGCGTAGTGTCGGTCTAGTATGGAATTATGCAAATGAAGCTGCAGATGGAATTCTTGAAGAAAGAAATGGGGGGTTAACTAATTTTGGAAGAAGTGTAGTTCATTACTTAAATGAGCATAATATGTGGTGTGATCTTTCTCATTGTACTGAAGCCGCGTTTTGGGATGCATTTGAACAAGCAAAATATCCAACTGCAACTCATTCAAATGCTAAAGCGATTTGTAAACATCCAAGAAATTTAAATGATGAACAGCTAAAGGCTATGTTTAATAGAGGTGCAATTGTTGGGATTAATTTCTATCCTACATTTTTAGTCGATGAAGGAGTGGCAACGATTTCAGATATTATTAAACATATCGATTATATGTGCTCTCTCGGTGGAGAAAAGTTTATTGCGATGGGATCAGATTTTGATGGAATCGATACTCATCCAACAAATTTACATCACGTAGGACTTTATCAAAATTTAACAAATGAATTGCTTAAACACTATACAGAACAGCAGGTTAAAGGCTTTATGTATGAGAATTATTCATCATATATACATTACAAATAACATGTTACTTGTTCAGAATAATAAAAATATAAAAATTAAAGGAATAATTTCTTTCAAAATCATTGATTTTTTTGATTAATAGGTCTAGAATTGAAAGCGAATTAACTCATATCAAAAGATATGTTTTAAATCGCTTTCATTCTTTTATAATAAAATGAATGATATGCAAAAAAATTATCCATTTATAATTTAATTTATTACGAATGAGGGCATTCAAAGGGGTGTAGGAAATGATTGAACAACTTTCGTGGAAAGTTGGAGGACAACAGGGTGAAGGTATCGAAAGTACAGGTGAGATTTTTGCAATTGCGTTAAACCGTTTAGGTTACTATTTATACGGATATCGTCATTTCTCTTCTCGTATTAAAGGTGGTCACACTAATAACAAAATTCGTGTAAGTACAACTGAAGTTCGTGCAATTTCAGATGACTTAGATATTTTAGTAGCATTTGACCAAGAAACAATCGATGTAAACTTTTATGAATTACGCAAAGGCGGTATCGTAATCGCTGATGCTAAATTTAATCCGACAATTCCAGATTCAACTGACGTAACACTTTATTCAATTCCATTTACAGAATTAGCTACTGAACTAGGTACTTCATTAATGAAAAACATGGTTGCAGTTGGAGCTTCAAGTGCAATTTTAGGTCTATCAATTGAAGTTTTCAGAGAAGTTGTAGATGAAATTTTTGGTAAAAAAGGTCAACAAATTGTTGAGAAAAACATAGAAGCAATCGCACGTGGAGCAGAAGAAATGAGAGAAATGCTTGGCGTGAATGTAAATAAAATGCAATTATCAGAAGCTGATGGTAAAAAACGTATGTTCCTAATCGGTAACGATGCAATCGCAATGGGTGCATTAGCTGGTGGTTCTCGTTTTATGGCAGCGTATCCAATTACGCCAGCATCTGAAATCATGGAATACTTAATCAAAAAATTACCTCAGTATGGTGGAGCAGTTATTCAAACTGAAGACGAAATTGCTGCATGTACAATGGCAATCGGTGCTAACTATGCTGGTGTTCGTACATTAACATCATCTGCAGGTCCTGGTCTTTCATTAATGATGGAAGCAATCGGTCTTTCTGGTATGACTGAAGTTCCTTTAGTAATCGTTGATACTCAACGTGGTGGTCCAAGTACTGGTCTTCCAACTAAACAAGAGCAATCAGACTTAATGGCTATGATCTACGGAACTCACGGTGAAATTCCGAAAGTAGTAATCGCTCCAAGTACAGTAGAAGAAGGATTCTACGATATGGTGGAAGCGTTTAACGTAGCTGAAGAATTCCAAGTACCTGTTATCGTAATTACTGACTTACAACTTTCTTTAGGTAAACAAACTGTTGAGCCACTTCAATTTGACAAAGTACAAATTCGCCGTGGTAAGTTTGATTACAAACAAGAATTACCTGTATCAGAAAACAAAGAGTACTTCAAGCGTTTTGAAGTGACTGAAGATGGCGTTTCTCCTCGTGTAGTACCAGGTATGAAAGGTGGAATTCACCACGTAACTGGTGTTGAGCATGATGAAATGGGTAAACCATCAGAATCACCAATTAACCGTAATCAACAAATGGATAAACGTATGCGTAAGTTAAATAACCTAAAATTCCCTAACCCAGTGTTAGTGAACTCTAAACACGACGATGCTGATGTATTACTAGTTGGTTTCAACTCAACTCGTGGTGCGATTGAAGAAGCAATGATTCGTTTAGAGCAAGATGGTATCAAAGTTAACCATGCTCACATCCGTCTAATTCACCCATTCCCAACAAACGAATTAATGCCTGAGCTTAAAAAAGCTAAACGTGTAATCGTTGTTGAAAATAATGCTACTGGTCAATTAGCAAGCATTATTAAAATGAATTGTGGTCATGCAGAAAAGATTTCAAGCTTACTAAAATATGATGGAAATCCTTTCTTACCAAAAGAAATTTACAATACTTGCAAGGAAGGAGTTGTTCTAAATGGCAACATTTAAAGAATTTCGTAATAATATTAAACCAAACTGGTGCCCAGGATGTGGAGACTTCTCTGTACAAGCATCTATTCAACGTGCAGCAGCAAATGTTGGTTTAGAACCTGATAACCTTGCAGTAATTTCTGGTATTGGATGTTCTGGTCGTATTTCTGGATATATTAACTCTTACGGTTTACATGGTATCCATGGTCGTTCACTTCCAATTGCACAAGGTGTAAAAATGGCTAACCGTGATCTAACTGTTATCGCTTCTGGTGGAGACGGTGATGGATTCGCTATCGGTTTAGGTCATACAATCCATGCAATTCGTCGTAACATCGACATTACGTATATCGTAATGGACAACCAAATCTATGGTCTTACTAAAGGTCAAACATCACCTCGTAGTGATGTAGGATTCAAAACTAAGAGTACGCCACATGGTTCTGTTGAATCTGCACTTTCAGTAATGGAAATGGCATTAACAGCTGGTGGAACATTCGTAGCTCAAAGTTTCTCAAGTGATTTAAAAGAATTAACATCATTAATTGAGCAAGGTATTAACCACAAAGGTTTCTCTTTAATTAACGTATTCAGCCCATGTGTAACTTACAATAAAGTAAACACATATGACTGGTTTAAAGAAAATCTTGTTAAACTTTCTGATATTGAAGGATATGATCCATCAAACAAAGAAATGGCTATGCAAACATTAATGCAAAATAAAGGTTTAGTAACTGGTCTTATCTACCAAAACAAAGAGCAAAAATCATACCAACAATTAATTTCTGGATACAGTGAAGAACCATTAGTTGAATCAGAACTTCAATTAGAAAAAGCACAATTCGAAAAATTAGTTGCTGAATTCATGTAATAAAAAGAAACTCCTCATTATTGAGGAGTTTTTCTTTTTATATCTTAAATAGAACAATCATGACAATTTATTATGAAGGATACTGCCATTTGATGTTGAAGTAATTTGTAGTTAGGAGTGTTTTTGATGATGAATATTAAAATAAGAAGACCAAGAATAGAGGACATGAAAGAGTTAAATCAATTTTTTAAAATAGTAATTACTGACACTTTTGCAAAAGAAGGGATTAGCAATCAGTCAGAAAGTATGGATGATGAAATCGAAACAAAAGGAAACTATTTAGAAAAGGATTTCGAAAGTAATGGTGAAAAAAGATTTTTTTTAATTGCTCTTGATAACGAAAAAATTATTGGTTCGATTGAATATGGTCCAGCTAGTGAACTTATTTTAAATTGTACAAACCATGCATTAAAAGGGCTACCTGAGGTCGGTACTGTATTTGTACATCCAGACTATCAGAAAAATGGAATAGGAAATTTATTATTAAATAATATATACGTTACTTTACAGAATAAAGGGATAAAAGAATTTTGTTTAGATAGTGGCTATTGTAATGCCCAAAAAATCTGGAAAAAGAAATTTGGGGAACCTGATTATTTATTAAAGGACTATTGGGAAAAGGGATATGATCATATGATTTGGAAAATTAAAGTCAGCGATATATTAAGATAGCAATTTTTTGAGGATATAAGAAGATGTTTTATTACGATCTGATCTATAGGGATATACAAAGATGGAGGTATTTCAACTTCGGTATTTATTTGTTGTTGATTTAATTGTGCTTTTAAAAAAAAATTAGCAGAATGTTATTCGATTTAGTAAGTTTAAGAACTTATTTGTTTGTTTTTAAGTTAAAAGCATCTATTAAGTACAATTATTAGACTATATTACCGTAACGGGTATAGGTAATTTTTAATTATATTTGCACTTCCACTAGATTTAATTGCAGATTTGTTAATTTTATTTGCGATTCCGAATTTTTAATTGCAGTTTTGCTAAATTTAATTGCGTTTTTCAGATTTTATTTGCAAACGACTATTTATTTGCAAAATTTCATCATTTATTTGTACAGATGAATCCTTTATTTGCGATTCCCTAAGCCTTATTTTCAGCCTAGATATTATTTATCACTTCTTATCATAAATCTACAGTTTTACTAACATTTAAAGACTCTGAAAGAATCTTTCTCATATTTAAATAATGGAGGGTCCGTAATTTGGAACCCTCCTTTTTTAATTAAATAAGTAACATTTAAATGAATTCTTAAATTAAAAAATAGGCAAATAAAGGAAATCACTCGATATTATCGAATTTCTTAATTAAAAATAATTGAAAGGAGAAAAATTTTGTTATCCTCACTCGTACCTGCTTTAATTACTTTTATCTTGGTAAGCATTCTTTCACCCTTTTTAATTGCGACGTTAAGAAGATTTAAGTTGACCCAACCTATAAGAGCGGAATTACCAGCTGAACACCATAATAAAAAGGGAACTCCTTTAATGCTGGGAAGTATATTTTTGATAGGTATTTTAGTAGCTTTCGTTAATTATTCAAGTCCACTTATGCTTTTTTTAGTTGGAACTTTTATTTTATTCAGTGTCGTTGGTTTTCTCGATGACTTTTGGAAAGCATCAAAACAGGATCCAGGAGGAATATCAGCTAAAACAAAACTAGTTTTTCAATTTTCTTTTACTATTTTTTTACTTATTGTATTAATTAATTTTTTTGAAATAGACACAACCTTTCGGATTACGGATTCTATCAGTATCTTTTTACCATTATGGGTTTATTTGGCGCTAATCACTTTATTTATCGTAGGATCAGCTAATGCTATTAATTTTACTGACGGGATGGACGGACTGCTTGGTATGGTATCAATCCCTACCTTCTTTTTCTTTTTTCTGATTTCAGATCATATTGAGGTGAAAATTTTTAGTCTCATAATGATCGCTAGTTTAGCTGGTTTTTTAATTTATAACTTATATCCAGCTAAGGCTTTTATGGGCGACACAGGTTCAATGGCAATTGGTGGTTCTTTATCATTTTTAGCGATCATTGAAAAAGTAGAAATCTTGATTCCAATGTTGTTTTTTATTTATTTAGCTGAGCAGTTTTCAGTTATTTTTCAAGTTTTCTACTTTAAAAGAACAAGAAAAAGATTATTTCTAATGGCCCCTATACATTTTCACTATGGAATTAAATATGGTTGGTCAGAAAATATCATTGTCATGAATTTTACGATTGTTTCCTGGACAGGTTGTTTCTTGAGCTACTTATATTTCTATTTTTTTATGTAACTTATGAAACCACAGATATCATACTGAGAATTATTATTTTAAGAGGATCCTTTGATGGATTCTCTTTTTATGTTGAAAAAGGTGCTTTTAAGACTTCGAGGGGCCCGTGTCACGGTTCCAAGATTGAGGACCATAAATTTGAAATCAACATTCTTCTATTAATAATTAAAGCGCTTTATTATTTAAAGAATTGTTTTTATAATAATGAATAAAATTATTCAAATATACTACTATTATCGGCTTTCTTTTTTGCGTAACGTACATTGTATATTGTAGAATAACGTTATATACTTAAGTAATGTGTGGACGCTCGAGAAGAAAGGAGATTGTTTCATGAATGAACAACAACGCCTTCAAGGCACTAATATAAATAATTCAAAAGATAAAAACGATAAAGATTATAGTAAATATTTTGAAAAAGTTTACCAAGCTCCATCTTTAGCTGATGCTAAGCGTCGTGGTAAAGAAGAAGTTACTTATGATCGTGGTTTCGAAATTCCTGAAGAAATGAGAAATTCAGGTGTAGGTAAGAAATTCCTAATCCGTACTTATGGCTGTCAAATGAATGAACATGACACAGAAGTGATGGCAGGTATTTTAACGACGATGGGTTATGAAGTAGCTACATCAGTTGAAGATGCTGATATTATTCTATTAAACACATGTGCAATTCGAGAAAATGCTGAAAATAAAGTGTTTGGTGAAATTGGTCACTTAAAACCGTTAAAACTTCAAAGACCAGATCTATTAATTGGAATTTGTGGTTGTATGTCTCAAGAAGAAGCAGTTGTTAATCGAATCTTACAAAAACATTCATTTATAGATATGGTATTTGGTACACATAATATTCATAGATTACCATTTATTATTCAGGAAGCGATGTTTAGTAAAGAAATGGTTATTGAAGTATGGTCAAAAGAAGGGGATGTAATCGAGAACCTTCCAAAAGTACGTCGTGGAGAAATTAAAGCTTGGGTTAATATTATGTATGGCTGTGATAAATTCTGTACGTACTGTATTGTTCCTTACACACGCGGTAAAGAACGTAGTCGTCAACCAGAGGATATCATCAATGAAGTACGTGAATTAGCTAGACTGGGCTATAAAGAAGTTACTTTATTAGGTCAAAATGTTAATGCTTATGGTAAAGACTTAGATGATGGTAAATATGGATTAGGTCATTTAATGGATGAAATCCGTAAAATTGGCATCCCACGTGTTCGTTTTACAACAAGTCATCCACGTGATTTTGATGATTATTTAATAGAAGTATTAGCAAAAGGCGGCAACTTAATGCCACATATTCATTTACCAGTTCAATCTGGTAGCTCTGAAGTTCTAAAACTAATGTCACGTAAATATGATCGTGAACAATACTTAGAACTTGTAAGAAAATTAAAAACTGCAATGCCACAAATTTCATTTACAACAGATATCATTGTTGGATTCCCAAATGAAACGGATGAGCAATTCGAAGAAACGATGACATTATATGAAGAAGTTGGTTTTGATTTAGCATTTACATTCATTTATTCACCACGTGAAGGTACACCGGCTGCAAAAATGGTCGATAATGTACCAGAGAGTGTGAAAAAGGAAAGATTACAACGACTTAACAATCTTGTAAATGAAAAATCTGCTGAATTTAATAAACGTTTTGAAGGCCAAATACTTGATGTATTAGTAGAAGGAGAAAGCAAGAAAAACCCTGATGTACTAGCTGGGTATACTCCTTATAATAAACTTGTAAACTTTAGAGGCCCTAAATCAATCGTTGGTCAAATTGTAAAAGTAAAAGTTACAAAAGCTAAAACATGGTCATTAGATGGAGAATTAGTAGAAGAAACAGTAGAGGTGCTATAATGGGAAAATATACAAAAACTGATATCGTTGAACGTGCAAAAGAATTAGCAGTAATGATTTCTGAAACTGAAGAAGTAGACTTTTTTAAACGTGCTGAAGCGCAAATTAACGAGAGTGAAACTGTAAGAGCTTATATTGAAGAAATTAAGTCATTACAAAAACAAGCAGTTAATTTAGAGCACTGGGGCAAGAAAGAAGCACTTAAAAAAGTTGAACAAGAGCTTGATGAATTAAACGAAAAACTAGAAACAATTCCAGTTGTACAAGAATTTCAATCTTCTCAAGTAGAAGTGAATGATTTACTTCAATTAATCGCTCACACGATCTCAAATGGTGTGACAGATGAAATCATTAAGTCAACAGGCGGTAACTTATTAAGCGGTGAGACAGGTTCTAAAGTAGCACATGGACCGGATGCTTGCAAAACAGATAGCTGCAGTCATTAATAAAAAAAGACTCAAGGAAGCAATTAATTTTGCTGCCCCGAGTCTTTTTTTTATGTAAAGCTAATAAAGTAATTACTATATAGCCTTAATATCATAATTTTTATGTTTATTTTTTAAATTCTGCAATTTAGAGTCAACTTTATTAGGCTGTCGTCATACAATTTATCATCACATGTTTTTTTAACTTGTATAAAAGAATTTTCATGTCATTAACACATTCCGCATATGTCACGCATAGAATGAAATGAAAATGGAACGAGGAGGGTCACACCTATGTCTGAACGCGAACATAGAGAGATTATAACGAAGGCAGTCGTAGGAAGAGGCAAGAAATATAACAAAGTCACACATACAATTACACCAAATCATACTCCATCAAGTATTTTAGGCTGCTGGGTTATAAACCATGTATATGATGCAAAAAAATGTAAGGATGGAGTAGAAGTATCTGGAAAATATGATATTAATATTTGGTACTCCTATGGTGACAATACGAAAACAGAAGTAGTTCCTGAGTCTGTTAAGTATACTGAAGTAGTAAAGTTAAGACATAGAGATGAAAACTTTACTGGCGAAGATTGTGAAGTAATTGCTAGATCATTAAAACATCCAAATTGTTTAGATGCAATTATTTCTCCAAATGGAAATCGATTTATTGTAACTGTAGAGAAAGAAGTATTAGTTGAAGTTGTAGGTGAAACGAAAATTGTCGTACTTGTTGCACCACA
This sequence comes from Bacillus sp. AFS001701, assembly GCF_002559405.1. Lineage (GTDB taxonomy): Bacteria > Bacillota > Bacilli > Bacillales > Bacillaceae_G > Gottfriedia. The sequence continues at coordinate 12,558 of NZ_NTZO01000077.1, forward strand.
TGGTGTACACGACGATGACGAGTTCTTTGATGTAGATGATGAGTTTGAAGATTTAGATCCAGATTTTGTTTTAGAGGGCGAAGAAGAGTAAGCTAGGCTAGGAAGGTGATACTTCCTAGCTTTTTTATGTTATAAAGATTTTCAATGTCCAATCAATCGAAAGTTTTCTTTTTCTTAACTTTCGAACTTTCCAAGCCTTTTCGTAAAATGTGATATAATATGCGAAGAATGTTTTTTGATGGAGAGGATAGAATGGCAACTTATACGCCAATGATTGAGCAATATTTAAATATAAAGAAAAATTACCAAGATGCATTTTTGTTTTTTAGACTTGGTGATTTTTATGAAATGTTTTTTGAGGATGCAATTAAGGCATCTCAAGTTTTAGAAATTACTTTAACCGGACGAGCAGGAGGAACTGAAGAACGAATTCCGATGTGCGGAGTACCATTCCATTCTGCTGCTGGATATATAGAACAATTAGTTGAAAAAGGATATAAAGTAGCTATTTGTGAACAAGTCGAAGATCCAACGGTCGCAAAAGGAGTTGTTCGAAGAGAAGTTGTACAGTTGATTACTCCAGGGACGCAAATGGAGGGTAGATCGATTGATGAAAAGCAAAATCATTATATCTCAACATTATCAGAAGTAACACCAAGTTTATATGCATTAGCTTGGATTGATTTGACGACTGGTGAGGGCAATGCTTTATTACTTAGTGGTTCAATTGAAGAAGCGGTTTTAAAAATTGCAGCAACTGGTACAAAAGAAGTAGTTGTAAATGAAGATTTTTCTTCTAAAGCGATTCAAACACTAGAAAAAAGTTTTTCAATTGTCGTTTCATTTGAGGAGAATGATCGTTTATCAGAGGAGTTTACAAATGTTGTAAAATCAATTGATCAAACTAATTTAAAAGCTACTGCTGCAAGATTATTAAATTATTTATCGAGAACACAAAAACGAACACTTTCTCATCTTCAAGAAATAGTCGTTATTCATCAACATGATTTTTTAAATATGGACATGTATTCGATGAGAAATCTTGAATTAGTTGAAACACAACGTTCAAAAAACAAACAAGGTTCTTTGAATTGGTTATTAGATGAAACGAAAACAGCGATGGGTGGACGATTACTAAAAAAATGGATTCAACGTCCATTAGTAAGTACGAAACAAATCGAACATCGATTGACGATTGTGGAATTGCTAATGGAAAACTATTTTATACGTGAAGACCTGAAGGAATTATTAAAAGAAGTCTATGATTTAGAGCGTTTAGCTGGTAAAGTCTCATTTGGTAATGTAAATGCAAGAGATTTATTACAATTAAAACGTTCACTTCAAACAATACCTTCAATTATTCATGCTTTAAAATCAATTAGTCATGAAACGATAGATGAACTGATTAATCAAATCGATCCATGTGAAGAGCTTCAAATGCTTTTAGAGAATGCAATTATTGAAGATGCGCCTTTATCTATTAAAGAAGGAAACATTATTAAGGATGGCTTTCATAAAACATTAGATGAATATCGTTTCGTAAGTAAGAACGGTAAAAATTGGCTAATGGAATTAGAACAAAGAGAAAGAGAAATTACGGGGATTAAGTCCTTAAAAATTGGATACAATCGAATCTTCGGCTACTTTATCGAGGTAACTAGATCAAATATTAGTCAAATACCAGAAGGTCGTTACGAACGTAAACAAACGTTAGCAAATGCAGAACGCTTTATAACTGAAGAGCTAAAAGAAAAAGAAACAATGATTCTTGAAGCTGAAGAAAAAATGATTGGATTGGAATATGAGTTATTTATTTCAATTCGAGAACAAGTAAAACAATATTTATCTAGACTTCAAACATTAGGACAAGTAATTAGTCAAATTGACGTTTTACAAAGTTTTTCTGTAGTTAGTGAAAAAAATGGATATGTAAGACCAGCATTCACTGAGGAAAGAGAATATATCGTGAAAAATGGGAGACATCCAGTAGTTGAAAAGGTACTTCTAGGTTCAGAGTATATTCCGAATGATACAAATTTCGATGTTGAGACTCATCAATTTTTAATTACAGGACCTAATATGGCTGGTAAAAGTACGTATATGAAACAAGTTGCATTAATCAGTATATTGGCTCAAATTGGATGCTATGTACCTGCTGAATACGCGAAATTACCTATTTTTGACCAAATATTTACGAGAATTGGTGCTGCAGATGATTTAATTTCTGGGCAGAGTACATTTATGGTCGAAATGTTAGAAGCTAATTATGCAATCACGAATGCAACAGAAAAAAGTTTAATCTTATTTGATGAAATTGGTAGAGGAACATCAACATATGATGGAATGGCTTTAGCACAAGCGATGATTGAATATATACATGATCATATTGGAGCAAAAACGCTTTTTTCTACTCACTATCATGAATTGACGGTATTAGCTAATCAACTTAAGTTTTTGAAAAATATTCACGTAGCAGCAAAAGAGCAAGATGGAAAAGTATTATTCCTTCATAAAATCTTTGAAGGTGCAGCGGATCAAAGCTACGGTATCCACGTTGCCGAATTAGCAAATCTTCCGAAAGATGTAATTAGTAGGGCAAAAGAATTATTAAATGATTTGGAATCAAATAATCATTCCTATGTTAAAGTGGAAATTAAAAATACAGAAAAAGAGATTATAAATATTC
>NZ_NTZO01000320.1 GCF_002559405.1 Bacillus sp. AFS001701
AATTTTATACTTTTCAATATCCTTTAAAACATTTACTGGGTTAAAATCACGATGGATCACATTTGTCATTCCCAAATATAAACCTGGTAAAAGAAAGATTACAAGCTGTGCACAATGGAAGAAAGGAGCCACATGTAAAAGACGATCCTGACAACTTTGTCCCATTACCGCACTCAATCCATTTATTAATTTTTCTATACGTATATAGTCGAAAAGCGCACCTTTTGGTTGCCCAGTTGTACCTGAAGTATATAGTAAATGAAAATCATCATCTCCGGAAATCTCTACTTGGGGATCTTCGTCAATTGATGACAACACATCAAAAAAGCTTAAACAATTCGGCGATGAAGTTGCTGGAGTAGTAATGATATTCCTTACTTTCATTGAGGATTTTGAAGCATCTAAAACGACTTTTTCTAGTTCTGAATCACAAACCACAATGACACTATCCGACTGCTCTAAAATATATTCAACTTCCCTGGAAACAAGGCGGAAGTTAATTGGAACAGCAACAGCACCTACTTTTACAGCAGCACAATAACTAATCGCAAACAAGTCAGAGTTTGCCATCATTAGAGCTAGTTTTTCACCTTTTTTTAAACCTAGGTTCTGTAATCCCCATGCAAAACGATTAACCACTTTATTGAATTCCATGTATGTGTATGTACGGTCTTGATAGACTAATGCTAATTTATCTGGGTGCCTTTTTGCGTTTAACGATAATACATTTCCAAAACTCATTTGCATACCCCCGTCTTAAATAATTTAGATTTAATCAACTGACCTAATAACTCCCTTTTCAATGAATTGATAAATTGTTTGAGCATCGAATCCTAAATTAAATAAAACCTCTTTTGTATTCGTACCAGGTTTTACACCAACATGTTCATAAGTAGGGTTAAACACTGACGATTTAAAAGGTGAACCAATTTGTAATTGATTTGTACCGTCATCCCTTTGGACGTTTACTAAAAGCCCCCTTGCGGCTTCTTCAAAAGTTAGAACTGGCTTTAGCACACGCATCAAATTTACTAAAAATTTCTATTAACTCATTAAACGTTTTC
>NZ_NTZO01000321.1 GCF_002559405.1 Bacillus sp. AFS001701
TGCTTCAAAGTTAGACATAATCAATTCTCCTTTCATTCAAATTAGTAAATTATATGCAAAAAAAATTCAATTCTTGTCCAAATTATTAAAAACAATATAAAAAAGCATCATGTTAGATGCTTTTTGGATGGTAACATGAAAATAACTTACTAGTAGGCTCTTCATTTAATTGGTTTGAAATATAATTTGTAGCGTCTAGAAGTTTTACTTCATCAACATTAGTTGGAATATCAAGTCGATGTAAAAATGAAATTAAATCTTCCGTTTCAATCATTCTATTTTGTTCATTAGATGGAAAACAACCTCCGAACCCTCCATTTGCTGATTCAAACCGCTGAATCCCATACGAAAGTGAAGTATAGATGTTAGAAATGCCATTCCCAAAAGTATTATAAAATTGCATCGAACAACGCTCTTTCGGTATTTTTATTAATAAATCCTCTAAAAATAACTGAACTTGTTGAGGCGTTACTTTTCCGACCGTATCAACAAATGATAACGCCTCCACACCATCATCTAATAATTGCAATGCCAAGTCGATGGCTTTTTGATAACCTACTTTTTCATCGTGATTACCAAATACCGTTGTAATATAAGCACGTGTTAGCTTTTCATAATCTTTCGTTACTTTTGTCATCTCTTTAATATCTTTCAATGATTGATTAATCGAGCAATTTTTAACTTTTAAATTATAGGACTCACTTGTTGAGATAAAAAAGTTAATTTCATCTGCATCTACAACAAATGCTCTCATTAGACTTCTTTTGTTTGGTACGAATACTCCATATGTTAGGTGATGATCTCTTTTTAGCTTCAATACTAATTCGGTAGCTTCACTAAACTGTTGTTTATTCGGATAATTCATTAAAGTGGATACTTCAATATGATTTATTCCACTATCTATCAGATAGTTAATCCATTGTAATTTTTGGTCAATAGATAATCGTGATCCATATTGAAAATTAATACGAGGTCCAATTTCTTTTATATATACAGACTGTGGCATGTTCAATATGATCGACTCCTATTCTACTTTTTATTTTTTATACAAGCTCTTTTGTAAATATCCTTGTATAAATTTTACTTGAGTCGAAAGTTATTTATGATAGTCAAAATAGAAACTATCAAATAAAAAAAGCTCTCGATAAAAATATCAAGAGCTTTTTTGAAATCATTGTCTTATATTAATAACCAAAATAAATTAGTGAAACTTCCATATTTTGCATAAATATCCGATTTTAAAGATATAAACTCGGTATTTTTGGAAGAATATACATTTATTTGGAAATTTATACTTCTAAATCTTCGCCTTCTTCAATTACATGGAATAATAGATGAACTAAATGATGAATTGAACTAGAAGCATCCAGTTCAACTTCCTCTTCTTCAGAAGTTTCATCAACAAATTCTAAATCATTTAAATATAAAGCCATGAATTCATAAAAATCTTTCATTGCAAATGAATAGCAAGCAACTGGTTCTTCATCTTCTTCATTATATTGAAGAACTAAATGAGATACATTTCCTTCATTATCCTCTGAATCTAAAAACACAAAAAAGCCTATATTCGTATCGATTTCGAATAAATGTCTAGTTCCACCTTCAGTAGACTTATGGTATTCCTCGTCATTCAATTTTTGGATTAACATATTATCTACATTATCTTCTTTGTGAAAAGTTACATTAAAAGATTTCATCATCATTCTCCTTTTATATCGATTGATCAACGCATGTCTTCATTATGTAACATTCCCTATTTTATAGCAATTATTTCCATAATTAAAAAAATCGATAAACGGGAAATCTACGACTAAAAGGAGTGGGTTTGATGAGTAGAAAAAATAAAATCTTAGTTCCTGAATCTAGAAAAGCGCTAGACGCTTTAAAAGCTAAAGTCATGCATACAACTAATCCTGAAAATGCAAAGTTCGAAGCTGCTGAGGAAGTTGGGGTTCCTTTAACAAAAGGATATAATGGCAATTTAACGTCTCATGAAAACGGTAAAGTTGGTGGCCGGATCGGTGGGAATATGGTGAAAGAATTAGTTAGAATGGCGCAGGAGAATTTGAATAAACGCTAAAGGTACTAGTGGTAGTGATTATCATATCAACTAGTTGAGACTATTAAATTAAGGAATACTAAATTAAAAAATAACCCTGTTTCCCAAAAAAGGATACAGGGATTTTTTACGAGTATGTCTTTTTAAAATTATTAGAAAAGTCCATGAACAATATATTTCACAAAATCAGTAAAACCTTCTCCTACTCCGGTAAAAACCATTTCGTGATAAGCGCTATTCATGCTTAATGCAACTGATATACATATAAGGATGGGAACTATAATCATTACTTCATTTTTCATATAAACGACACCCCTTAAAGTACATTTTAATTTTAATTTTCTGACTTATATAGAAATTGTATACAAAGTGTACGTTTTATTCAATTGTGAATTATTTCCAAAAAGAATCAAAAATAAAAAAATAGGAGTGTGCATAGCACGCCCCTATTTCTACTGATTAAACATTTAGAAAGTGTTTTTTGTTTTTATGCTAGTCGTTTTTCCATTTCCTCAAATTGCTTTTCTACTTTTGGGTTTGAATTTGAAGTTAATAGACTAACTACAATAACTGCTAGTAAGCTGAAAAAGAAACCTGGAACCATTTCATATAAGTTAATCGCTTCTTTAATCGCATCCAAGCTGATCCAAATGATAACAGTTGCTGCCCCTACTACCATGCCTGCAAGTGCACCCCAGCTAGTCATTCTTTTCCAGAATAAACTTAATAAGATAGCTGGACCAAATGCAGCACCGAAGCCTGCCCAGGCATTACCAACAAGATTTAAAATCGTATCATTCGGTGTTAACGATAAAAGTAATGATACGATCGCAACGATTAATACAGCTATTCTACCAATACGAACAAGCTCTTTATCAGATGCATTCTTTTTACCAAAGATACGATAAAGATCTTCTGTTAAAGCACTTGCAGTTACTAAAAGTTGAGATGAAATAGTACTCATAATCGCTGCAAGTATAGCAGATAACAAGAATCCCGTAATTAGTGGATGAAATAATGTTTTTGAGAAAAAGATAAAAATTGTTTCTGGATCATCTAATGTTAAGTTGTTAACTGAAATGTATGCAATTCCAACTAGTCCTGTTAATGTTGCACCAACAATCGTAAAAATCATCCATCCCATTCCGATACGACGCGCTGGCTTTAATTCCTTTACAGTTGAAATCGCCATAAATCGAACAATAATATGGGGTTGTCCAAAATAACCTAATCCCCAAGCAAGTAAAGAAACAATTCCAATAAATGAAGTTCCAGTAAAGATATTTAATAACTTTGGGTCTATATGTTTAATTTCATCGAAAGCAGGCTTTACTCCACCTACATCTGTAAAAGCAACAAGTGGTACCAAAATTAATGCAATAAACATAATTAGACCTTGAACGAAATCTGTTAAACTTACAGCTAAGAACCCACCAAATAATGTATAGGCAATTACAACCGCAGCTGTAACAATTAATCCTACTTTATAATCGATTCCGAAAGCTGACTCAAATAATGTACCTCCAGATACAAAACCAGCTGAGCAATAAAGTGTAAAGAAAATGATAATAACAACAGCTGAAGTAATTCTTAAAATTCGAGTTGAATCTTGGAATCTTTTTTCAAAGAAATTTGGTATTGTAATTGAATTATCGGCTACTTCAGTAAATACACGTAGTCGAGGTGCTAAAAGTAAATAGTTTAAATATGCACCAATCGTTAATCCAATAGCAATCCATGCAGATGAGATACCAGTTGCGTACATTGCACCAGGTAATCCCATTAACATCCATCCGCTCATATCGGCTGCACCAGCTGAAAGAGCAGTAACTGCAGGTCCAAGACCACGATCACCAAGCATATACTCGGATAAACTATCAGTAGATTTTTTATAAGCGTAAAAACCTATAGCTAACATAAAAATAAAGTAAATAGAAATTGATATGAGTACTTGCAAATCCATTTTATCCCTCCGTTATAGCAACCTCTTACAATCTGATTTTATTTTAGTCTTCGTCCTTTACATCTATATCTTCAGGAATTGGTTCATTATAGTAATCAGCAATCATTTTTTTTGCTTTTTCCAATTGTTCTAAGTGGTTGTTAAATTGCTCTTTGTAGATTAAATATTGTTCACCGTCGTGGACTACTCTAATTTTTTGTTCTTGAATCAATTGTTTAATATAGGATTCATCAAGATCTAAGTATTCCGCTGTTTCTTTAATTGTTAAATACATTTTGTTCTCCTTACCTACTCATTCTTACATTATCTTACTATTTATTTGAATATGTTCTTTTGTTTGTTATTCATATACAATTACCTAAAACTCTGTTGGTGTGCCTTGGTGAAAATACATTTTCCATTGACCATCTTTAATCTTCCAAATGGAACTACGTAAGGAATGTTGTTTTTTTAATTCATTAAATATTCGATAGGTCACTAGTATAATTTCATCTGATAATGGATGAATTTCAAAATCACTTAATGTCATTTTTACGATTCCTATGCCATTTTCTAATTGATCATTTTTATATAAAACTCTACCTGAACTCCCGAATTCAAAAAATTCATCGGCTAGTAGATTTTTTAGTT
>NZ_NTZO01000322.1 GCF_002559405.1 Bacillus sp. AFS001701
ATTTATATACCAAAACACGAACATTCAAATAGATAGATTAAGAAAATGCGGGATTTAAAGGGGTGCAAAAGGTTTTTAAGAAATAAAAAAACTTTCCAACTAATACCAGATTTTATGATCTTTCCTGTCCATCCTGACACCCAAGCCATTCATGTTCTAGTATGCTGTATAAATAAGTGTCTCTCCAGCCATCTCTTAATAATAGATCTTCACGCATTTTACCTTCCAAATTTAATCCGCATTTTTCAAGCACTTTAGCTGAAGCAATATTTCTAACATCACATGTCGCAAATATTCGATGAAGCTTAAAATTTTTAAATCCAAATGAAATTACTTCTTTAGTAGCTTCACTTGCAAAACCCATGCCCCAATAGTTCGGATGAATTATATACCCTATTTCACCTATTTGATTAATTTCATCCCTAATATTAAACTCGATTGATCCTATTAATTCCTCGGATTTCTTTTCTATTATTGCAAATGCAAATCTAGTCCTATTTATTTGTTTCATATCTTCTTGTATGTTATAAATGTATTCCTTAGTCTCATTCTCTGTATTCGGACCCCATGGCTGAAATTGACATACAACTAATTGAGATGCATATTTATGTACTTGCTGCCAATCGCTTTCAACAAATTCACGTAAGTTTGTTCGATTTGTGCTCAAATTTAAGATCATATTTTCACCTTTTTCTATTTTATTTATAAATGAATTTTAACATATTTCAAAATATTTAATTAGTTACATAAGAACCGGACAAAGGATCCACCAAAATGAAAGAATTGCAAAGACTGTCCTTACTTCTTATCTAGCAAAACAAAAAAAGAGCCTCTATTAGATAGAGACTCTTTTTATAAGATTAAAGTTCAATTGGAGCTTCTTGCTCAGGTTTCGTATCGAATTGAACTCCTACTACGTGAACATTTACTTCAGATAATTCAAGACCTGTCATCGTTAATAATGCTTGACGAATATTGTCTTGTACATTACCTGCTACAGTTGGGATTGACTTACCAAATTTAACTAGAATGTATACATCGATTGTAATTCGATCTTCTGATAAATCAACTCGGACACCTTTACCGTGATATTTCTTACCGATAATTTCAGAAATACCAGATGCTAGGTTTCCACGCATGCTTGAAACACCTTCAACTTCAGCAGCTGCAATACCAGCAATTACTTCGATTACTTCAGGTGCGATTTCTACTCGACCTAATGTCGCAGTACCCATTTCCAAAATTTGATTTTCGTTCATACAGATCCCTCCACTTTATCCTTTAACAAGCGCATGCTCCTCAAGGAATTTAGTATTATACTTCCCTTTTACGAAGATTTCATTTTGCAATAAATTTAAATGGAATGGAATTGTTGTGTAAATTCCTTCTACCACAAATTCTTCAAGTGCTCTTATCATTATAGCAATTGCTTCTTCTCTTGTCTTGCCATGCACGATAACTTTCGCAATCATTGAATCATAATATGGCGGAATTGTGTACCCGCTATATACAGCAGAATCAACACGAACATTCGGACCACCTGGTGGTAAATACGTAATGATTTTACCAGGAGACGGCATAAAGTTCTTATCTGGATTTTCAGCATTAATACGACACTCAATTGACCATCCTTTTAAAGATACTTCTGATTGAGTTATTTTTAATGGATGACCTTTAGCAATTAATAATTGTTGTTTAATAAGATCAATACCAGAAATATATTCAGTTACAGGATGCTCAACTTGAATACGTGTGTTCATCTCCATAAAGAAGAAGTTTTTAGTATGTGGTTCATAAATAAACTCAACAGTACCTGCACCCCAGTAATTTACTGCTTCAGCTGCACGAACAGCTGCTTGACCCATTTTTTGACGAGTTTCTTCGTCTAAAACAGGAGATGGAGCTTCTTCTACTAATTTTTGAAGACGACGTTGAATTGTGCAATCACGTTCTCCAAGATGAATCGTATTACCATGTTCATCTGCTAAAACTTGAATTTCAACATGTCTAAAATCTGTAATATATCTTTCAAGATATACACCTGGATTACCAAAAGCTGTTTGAGCTTCTTGTTGAGTAATTTGAATACCTTTTTCAAGTTCGGTTTCATCTTTTGCTACCCGGATCCCTTTACCTCCGCCACCAGCTGTAGCTTTGATAATAACTGGATAGCCGATTTCTGCAGCAATCTTTTTACCATCTTCAACACTTTGAATAATACCTTGTGAACCAGGTACTACCGGTACTCCTGCTTCTTTCATTGTTTCACGCGCAACGTCTTTTGTACCCATTTTAGAAATAGAATCAGCCGTTGGTCCAATGAATTTCACATTGCACTCTGTACATAATTCTGCAAAACTAGCATTTTCTGATAAGAAACCATAACCAGGATGGATTCCATCACAGCCAGTTAATTTTGCAATACTAATGATATTAGTCATATTTAAATAACTATCTTTTGATAATTTAGGACCGACACAATAAGCTTCATCTGCCATTTGAACATGTAATGCTTCTTTATCTCCTTCAGAGTAAATAGCAACTGTTTCAATATTTAATTCTTTACATGCTCTAATAATTCGAATGGCGATTTCTCCTCGATTCGCTATTAAAACCTTTTTCATTTCTTCACCTTCTCTAGTAAAGTACTGTTAATTTTGTAGATCTTAGGCCTTTACCAAGAATAATGGTTGACCATATTCTACTAATTGACCATTTTTAGCAAGTACTTCAACGATTTCGCCTTCAATTTCAGCTTCGATTTCATTAAAAAGCTTCATTGCTTCAACGATACAAACGATTGAATCGTTTTTAATACGATCACCTATTGATACGTATTCTTTTGCATCAGGAGATGGAGATGCGTAGAAAGTACCTACCATCGGTGATGTAATTTTATGTAAGTTACTTGTATCTTCTTTTTCCACTACAGGTGCAGCAACTTCTGCAGCAACTGGTCTTTCTAAAGTTGCAACTGGAGCAGATGTAACAACAGGAGCTACCTCTTGGTGTACAACTGGAGCAGATGTAACAACAGTTGTTTGTCCACCTTTTTTAATTTTAACAATAGCACCATTATCCTCAAATTCGAATTCATTTATTGTTGATTGATCGATTAACTTAATTAATTCTCTAATTTCATGAATTTTCATTCTGTTCACCCCTTAAGACATATAGTCTAATCTTATAACCTAATACTAAACTTTTCAACAAATTATTTTAACCAAAGTAATTCCTAATTATTTTTAACTATTTTACAAGGAATATTTATAATATTATTCCTTACCAAAAATAATTCAATATAAACTATTATAACAGGGAAAACCAAAGACGTAAAAGTGTATAGGAATTAGGAATAATCCTAAAATTCATATAAATTATTTATAAGGTTATTAAAAAAAATGAAGAGCTAGTAGTTTAATCCCACTGGCAACAAGTGATCTAAACAATGGACAGCCTTTTATATTGGCTATTACATACACAATGTTCTTCTAATTGGTACTTAGTCGATTTCCATTCCAGGTTGAAAAATTGGTCAAACTGACAACTGCTTTTATACAAAATGATAGCCAGTAGAATGGCTTCTACTGGCTTTGTTCAACAAATTATTTAACTTGGAATTTTACAACTACTAATTTTTCACCTAAGACACTTCTTGTCATTTGGATGATGTCATTCGCTGCTTTTCTGCTTGGTTTTGCAGATGTTACATCTACTTTTACTTCATCTTTGTCAGAACGAACTAGTGCATCTTTATAACCAGCTTCTTTAATCATAGATTCAACATCTGATTCTAATGCAGTTAATTTTTGAAGTTCGTTCATATTAGTGAATGCTTCACTCTTCTCTTGCGCTGATGCAGTTGCTGAGTCAACAGTAGCTTTATATTCATCAATTAATTGACTTCTTTGATCTTCTTGTTCCATACGTTGTTTTAAGAATACTTCACTAGTAGAATTTTCTTTGGAAGCTGTTTCTTTATCGTTTTGTTTAGTAGTATCTGAGTTTTGTTTAGACGTATCTGTTTTAGAATCCGTTTTCTTAGTATCTTTAGGAGTTGAGTCTAATGAATCTGTATTTGTGCTATTATTCATGTTCATAAAACTTGTTGTTTTTAAATTATCAGGTGTCGTTACGTAATAAACTGATAATACAACTACTAAACTTAACATTGTTAATAACCAAATTGTTTGTTTTTTCATTTAACTTTTACCTTCTTCCTCTTATTTTTTTGGTTGTACAGAGACACGATAGCTTGGTACATCAAGTAATCGTGTAACAGCTTCTCTAATCATTTGTTTAATTTCTAGGTTTTGTGCACCTTTGGCTACAATTAGAACGCCTCTAATCCTTGGCATTTCAGTCTCGACTATAACTGGTTCTTGTTTATCTCCGTTATCAATAATAACAACTTGCTCTTCTTGAGATTGATCGTCAATATTTCGTGTTCCACCTTGTTTATCTGTTTCATCAGTTTCTTGGGTGCGATTTGTTTTATTTGTTTGGTAAACTTTCTTTTCACTACCTTCAAGATTTACTTCTACTTTTACATTACTTACACCAGCCATATTATTTAATGTGTCAGTAAGCTGCTGCTCGTATTTTTTTTCAATTTCTTCTATTTTGTTCGATGAGGATTTTCCACCACCACTGCCAAGAGTCTCAACAGCTTGTTCATTATTTTTTGGTGTTCCACTCGTTTCTGTGGAAATAGGTGAAAGCATTGAATTCGTTTTTTGATTTGTATTAGCAAATAGACTGCTTGCAATCATCCAACAAACCCCGAGTCCCAGTAGAGCTAGTACATATTTTCTCGTCAGTTTAAATGGACTTTTTTCTTTGTCAGAAGAGGTTTTGTCATCGCCATTTCCTTTTAGAAAGTCTGCTAATTTTATTGGTGAAATCTTTTTCTTCATTTGTCATTACTCCCCTCCTTCCATCTTGACTTCGATTTGCTTGTCCTCAAGCTCCCATTTATTTGCTAAAAAAGTTTGTAACTCTTGTTGTTTAATTTTTTCATCGTCTGTCTGAACTGGCTGATCGGTATTAATTGATACTTCTTGAACAGGTTCTACATTGCTTGTCTCATCTTTTTTAGGACCAACATAAACAATTACTTTAGAAAGATCCTGGGCTGTTTTGACTGTATTAACTCCATCTTTTACTTGTAAATCCACATTTGTAATGACCTGTTCAAATTCCTTTGCAAAGCTTTTTTCAACGTCCTTTTTCATTTGGACAGCCATTTGTTTTAATATATATGCACGTTCTGCTTCTTGTATTTCATTTTTCTTATTATTTATTTCATTTTTTATTTCGCCATTTGCTTCATACGTTTTGGATTGGTATCCAGCTAGCACTTCTTTTATATTTACTCTGAATAATTGAAATATTGGTTGGAGCATCATGACAATTAATAATAGACTGGCTACAAATCGTACATATTTTGCTAAGCCGGTATTTGGAATTAACATCATTATGACGGTTGCAACTAAAATATAGACGATAATATTTGAAACCCAGTGTATAAAGAATTCCATTTTTTCACCTACCTAAACATGACGACAATGTTTCCTGCCGCTATTATTAAAGTCATACTTAAGAAAAACATTAATGAAACAATTGATAAACAAACAAATAAATAAGTTACACTTTTTCCGATCGTATCAATCGTGCTAATGATATTTTTACTTCCAACTGGTTGTAAAATCGCCGCTGAGAATTTATAAATCAAAGCTAAAACTAATATTTTAATAGCTGGGAATACAACAATTGCTAATAAAGTAACTAAACCTACAATCCCAACTGTATTTTTTAATAATAAAGACGCACTAATAACTGTATCTGTAACGTCTGCAAAAACTTTACCAACAACCGGAACAAAATTACTTGTTACAAATTTAGCTGTTTTTACTGCTACCCCATCCGAAACTGCAGTCGTCAAACCTTGTACACTTAATACCCCTAAAAAAATAGTTAAAAAGATTCCTAGTACACCTACAGCAACATTTCTTATTAATGAAGCTAGTTTTGTCACCTTTAACTCATCATTTATAATGCTTACAATACTTAAAATTGTAGATACAAGAATTAAAGGTAGTACAAAATACGTGACTAGTAATCCACTTGTATGCATTAAAAAAATTAAGATTGGATGGAAAACGCCAACAGATATAACACCACCTGATGTCGCAATTAAAGCTAGTAAAATAGGTATTAGTGCTCGTAAAAAATCAATCATGACTGTAATTGCATCTTGGGTGGCCTGCGTGGCAACATAGAAACTATTTAATGCAAATACTACTAATACTAGAAAAACCACATTATCAGCAATCTTACTGACCGTACTCTTCTCAAATGCATTTTGTAATGATTGGAGTAAAGAGCTAAAGATAACTAACATAATTAAGATCCCTAATATTTTTCCATTACTTAATAACTCAAAAAATATATATTTAGCAAATGCAATAAACCATTCTTGCAATGAAAATTTCTTTTCTCCCTTTATAAATTGGATGAAGTCCCCTTTTTGACTTTCTGGTAAAAAACCACCATATTGATGGACAACTTCATCCCAATATTGTTGAACTTCATCGATTCCTAACTTTTGTATTTGTTCATTTACTATCTCAGCAGGTGGAGGAGCAGCTTGTACAATTCTTGGTACTAAAAAAAAGAGAGTAAAGAAAAGAAGAAAAACTTTCATCCTTTTTGACATAATGTCCTCCTTTCCTTACATCTAAGAAATTTTTGGTAAAATACTTAAAATTGTTTCAATTAAAGCTGTTAAAATCGGTACTGCAAGAACCAAAATGAGTACTTTCCCCCCTAATTCAATCTTGGAAGCAATTGCCCCTTGGCCTGCATCTTTCGTAATTTGAACTCCAAATTCAGCTATGTATGCGATCCCAATTATTTTTAGTAAAGTTTCAACATACACATTTTTAATACTCGCTTGATTTGCTAGCTTTTGAATTTGATCTAATAAGAATTGCACCTTATCTAATAAAAATAAAAATAAAACACAGCTTATAAAAACAGTTATTGCTAAAGTAAAATTATTCATTTTAAATTGATTTAATAGAAGAATGACAAATGTCGCAGCTAAACCAATGCCAACAATTTGGATGATTTCCAAAGACTCTCACCCCTAATCTAATGAAATAGAAATACATCCCTAACTTTATTAAATAGATCACCAGCTTTAGTGATCACTTGAAGAAATACGATAATGAATGCAGTTATAATCGTCCAAGTAGCAAACTCTTCCTGTCCGGCTTTCTTTAAGACCGCATGGATAATTGCAGCAATTACTCCAATCCCAGCTATTTGAAACATCAATGCATAATTTGTAATCAATTTAAATTCCTCCTACAAGAGTAATATAACGATTAATATTCCACTTAAAACGCCCAGCATTTTAGACATTCGTTCATAACTGCCCTGCGAATCGATCGCTTCTTGCTCTTCTCTTTCCAAATGTTTTAAGGCTAAAATGATTTGTTTTTGTTGTGAATATTTATCATGCATACCAATCGTCTCACCAAATTGTAATAACACTTGTATGTCAGACTCTTTAATCGAGACAGTTTTTGCATATTTCATTAATGAATTTTCCCAGGCTTCTTTCGCTGATAATGCATTCGTTTCAAGTTGAATTGCAAAATCCTTTAAGCAACTATTAATCGGTCCTTTCAATTGACTCGAAATTCTTCTAAACGCTTCTTGCAGTGGCAATTGACTATACATTACCTCTGCCTCAAGAGATTGGAGAGCCAACTTCCAGCCCCTTAATTCTTTTGTTCGTTCTGATAATCGACCGGCAAAATAAAATCCAAGCCAGCTTGTTGAAAAAATGATAATGAGTGCTCCAATCCACCTCATCTAAAGCACCGCCCTCGGATGAAATAAACTAGTGAAATCTTTATTTTTAATATCCGTTACAGTACCAGGTGACGGAAAATTTGAAATTTCAATAAATCGTTCAAATGTCCCATTTTGAAACAAAGGCAAAAGAGAAGGGCGTTTTCTTATTTCCTCAAGTGAATAGCCATGGACGGTTACTATTAATTGAACACCGGCAAAGATTGCTTCTAAAATTGCATCAACGTCTTCCTTTTTTCCAATTTCGTCTACAAGAATGACATGAGGACTCATCGACCTTACAAGCATCATCATTCCTTCTGCCTTTGGACATGCATCTAATACATCGATTCTTTCCCCAAATGTATATTGAGGTACCCCTTTAACTGAACCTGCTATCTCAGATCGTTCGTCAACAATGCCAACCTTCCCAGGCCTTATTCCCCTTATGGCATCACCTTGACTCACCACCCTAGCAAAATCCCTAAGTAATGTTGTTTTCCCTGCTTGTGGGGGGCCAATTAGCATAGTGTTTTTCCATCTTCCTTCATAAACATACTTTACAAATGGACTAGCTATTCCTACTTTTTCTTTTGCAATCCGAAAATTATAAGAACTAATATCTCGAATCATTTTAACCATTCCATTTTCGGTTACAACGCGACCAGCTAACCCGACTCGATGCCCACCTTTAATTGTGATATAGCCTTTTTTCAATTCTTCCTCAATCGTATAAATTGAAAATTGACTTAACTTCCCAAGAATTTGCCCGCCTTCTTCTTCTGTTAGGATATAAGGTATAAAATTTGACTGATTATTGGAAATCACTTCAACTGGACGCCCGATTCTTAACCTTAATTCCTCGACTTGATGTAAGTCTCCATATGAACGCTGTAACTTTTCTTTAATTAATGTAGGCAATACGTTGAAAACCTCTTCCATATAAGGTCACATCCTATCATTTAAAAACTGCCAACAATATTAAAAACACACCACAAACTACTAAAACTAATCGAATAGGGTCCAATTTAGATGCAACCCCTATAATTCCAATAGCCATTGTTGAAATGAGAATAATAGGTCCGACAGTAGCCAAAACACTATTTACTGCCAATGCTTTCTTAATGTCGTTTAAATACAAAATTGTAAAAGCAGCAATCAATTCTACACTTCCACCAAAAACTCTAAGCATTCCCATACTTAGAACAGCTCGATCCATTGAATCAATCCAATCCTTCATAGCTACACACCTTTTTTCATTCTTTTTTATTACTAATATGCTGAACATGTCCATTTCAGAAGACAAACATTAACTCGAAGGCACAAAAAAGAGAGAAGTCGTATAACTTCTCTCTTTAGACTTGCTTATGAATGGTTGATATGTATCTAAAAAAGTAAAAATGAAATAACTTACTCACGACATGCCCATAAGTAAGTTAAAAAGCAGGATCCTGAAAATTACTTACTCATAAAGGGTTCATGAGTTACTATTATCGCAGAATCTTGAATTTTACTTACTCATAAAGAGTTCATGGGTTACTATTAACGCAAAATCTTGAATCTTACTTACTCATAAAGGGTTCATGAGTTACTATTATCGCAGAATCTTGAATTTTACTTACTCATAAGCGGTTCATGAGTTACTATAATCGCAGAATCTTGAATTTTACTTACTCATAAAGAGTTCATGAGTTACTATTATCGCTGGTTCTTGAATTTTACTTACTCACAAAGGGTTCATGAGTTACTATTAAAGCTAAAAAATGAAATTAACATGACTATTCTTTCTTTATAGTAGACCTTACTTCGTTATGCAATTCTCAAATAAATTAAAATATAATATAAACAAAAAAGATTATTACCATAATAACTTGCAATACCGCTTTTGCTAATGAGCTACTAATAAAAGAGACAACTGTCGCCCATGCAGATTTTATTGATTCTTTCGTATTCTTCCCTTGTAATTTCTCAGCAATAAAAACAGATATGAATGGGACAATAATTAAGCCAAAGGGAGGAAAAACAAACGATCCAACGATTACAGCTAAACAACCTACTCTTTCACCAGTTTTTGTACTGCCGTATTTTTTAAGAAAATATTTATTAGCCAGAATATCTGCTAGAAAAATAACAGCAGTAAAAATCAGCATAATAATCCAAAACGATATGTTTAAATTAGTTTTATTTATACCAAAGTAATAAATTAAAAAGCCTACCCATAATACTGGTACACCTGGAATTATTGGTTTGATTAACGCAATAAACGCCAATGCAAAACAAATGATAATCAATGTCCAAAGAACAATTGATGTAACCATTTAATCACCCTTACTTAGTTAAATTTGTTAATAAGAAAAAAGAGACACTCTTTAAATAAGTGCCTCCATTTTTACATTTAATTAAGCTTTTGAACGTGAAACGTAGCTAGCTTCAGTTGTGTTAATAATTAATACTTCACCTTCATTAATGAAGATTGGTACTTGTACAACTAATCCAGTTTCCATCGTAGCTGGTTTTGTAACGTTAGAAGCAGTATCACCTTTAATACCTGGTTCAGTTTCAACTACTTTTAGATCAACTGTGTTTGGTAATTCAACACCTAAAATTTCACTTTCAAAAGTCATGATATAAACTTCCATATTTTCTTTAAGGAATTTTAATTCACGTTCAATATTTGCTTCTGGTAATTCAATTTGCTCATAAGACTCATTGTCCATGAATACATGTTGGTTACCATTAGCATATAAATATTGCATTTTACGGTTTTGAATATGTGCTTTTGCTACTTTTTCACCAGCACGGAATGTTTTTTCTTGTACAGCACCTGTACGTAGGTTACGAAGTTTTGAACGTACGAATGCAGCACCTTTACCCGGTTTAACGTGTTGGAAATCCATTACTTGCCAAAGTCCACCGTCAGTTTCAATTGTTAAACCTGTACGAAAATCGTTTACTGAAATCATTAAATATCCTCCTAAAAAATGAAATGGTTCTATAAGTTTGTATAGTGTAAAAAAGAACCATTTCTCTTACCATGAATTTCTTTTACAACTTTATATCATAAAGTAAATTACGCTTTTTGTGTAGTTCTATTTTCTAATCAAATGAAAACTTATAAAATGATTAGATTTTTTGGTGAAGACATTAAGTTTTCGTTACCACCAGTTTTAACGATTAAATCATCTTCTATGCGAACTCCACCTAGATTTGGAATATAAATACCTGGTTCACAAGTTACGATCATATTTGGCTCTAATACTGTATCAGAACGGAATGATACGCCAGGTCCCTCATGTACTTCTAAACCAATACCATGGCCAGTTCCATGTCCGTAATATTCTCCATAACCTTTTTCCGTAATATAATCACGAGTTAAAGCATCAGCTTCTTTACCAGTAATCCCTGCTTTAATTCCGTTAACACCACGTAATTGAGCTTCAAGAACGATTTCGTAAATTTTCTTCAAATCAGAATGAGGCTCACCAACAGAAACTGTTCTCGTCATATCTGAAACATAACCTTTATAGTATGCACCAAAATCTAATGTTACAAAATCACCAGTTTCAATTACTTTTTCTGATGCTACACCGTGCGGAAGAGCAGAACGAGTACCAGAAGCAACGATTGTGTCAAATGATGATGAAGTAGCACCTAATTTACGCATAAAAAATTCTAACTCATTCGATACTTCTAGTTCAGTAACACCTGGACGGATAAATCCTAATATATGATCAAAAGCAGATTCTGCAATTTTAGCAGCTTCCTTAATGATTGAAATCTCTGCATCCGTTTTAATTAAGCGTAATTTTTCAATTAATCCACTAACAGGAACTAATTCTGGTTTTACCACTTTGCGGTAAGAACCAAATTCTGTAAACGTAACATGATCTTGTTCGAATCCAAGTTTTGCTACGCCAAATTTCTCTGTTAAAGCTGCAACTTCAGCTGGAATTGAGCCTTCATGTTTAACAATCTCATAACCTTCACATTGGCTAGTAGCTTGTTCAATATAGCGGAAATCAGTAATGAATAAAGCTTTGTCCTGAGTAATTAATGCAACACCAGCAGAACCTGTGAAGTTCGTCATGTAACGTCTGTTGTATGTACTAGTAACTAATAATGCGTCTAATCCTTTTTCTACTAAAGCTTCACGTAACTTTTTAATTTTTTCCATTGTCTTTCTCTCCCTTACTAATCTTTTTTAACGCACTTAAACCTAAGTCATATCCATACACACCTAAACCAACGATTTGCCCTACAGTTACTGCAGCTAAAACTGAAGTATGTCGGAACTCTTCTCTTTTATGTATATTTGAAATGTGTACTTCAATAGTTGGTACGGTAATACTTGCAATTGCATCACGAATTGCATAACTGTAATGAGTAAATGCGCCAGGATTAAACAGAATCCCATCATAGACATTATTTGCCGCATGCAGTTGATCGATTAATTCACCTTCATGATTCGATTGAAAGCAATCAATCTTATCCCCATCTTCATGTGCAAGCGATGATAAATGATCCTCAATATCCTTTAATGTAGTTGAACCATAGATAGAAACTTCTCTCTGACCGAGCATATTTAGATTAGGTCCATTCAATAATAAAAACTTAGCCATTTTAAAAGTCTCCACCCATCATTTTTTGCATATTTATCCCAAATACACATATCTTGGAATACCCAAGGTTTATTTTATCATAGGCCAGACTATTTTGAATAGCCACGCAAATATGCCTTTTGCTCTTGAAATGCAAAAGAAACAGAATATGCAATAAAAGTTCCGTATAAAATGAATAAACAGATTGTAGTAACTGTTGTATCAGACGAGTAATCCTTAATTGCTTTTAAATCGAATGCTATTTTACCAAGAAGAATAAAAACAATAACCCACAGGAGTAATCCAAAAAATATACCTGGCAGAACTCCGTTAAATTTTCTACCGATAAAATAAAATATAAATGCAATAATGATTGAAATAATGCCTATACCAACTATAGAAATTAAGTTTTCAACATAACCATTTGCCCATTTTCCAAGTTTGATTCTTTCTAAAACAAAGTTTGGACCAATTTGAGTAAAGTCAAAATAACTAAGAACTAACAAAACAGAAGACCAAAATATGCCACCAAAAAACCCAATACTTACAATCTTATTAAAGTTCTTATTTCCTTTCGAATCACCATCGCCACCTTGGACTAGGTATTCATTTTGACTTTTACTCTGATTTAGATTTTCATCTTGGTTTTGATTATTTTCTTGTTCTTGATCCTGACCTTGCTTTTTTTCTTTTTCTTTATCTTTTTCCTGCATTTAACATTTCCCTTTCCATACATTGCTAAATATCTCTGAGTATTATGTCCAAGAAAGAAATTTTTAATGTGATTCTGATTTTTTATTAGAAAATTAAAAATATTATGATTATTATTTGGATTTTCCTACTTCTTACTTGCACCATTATTATGCTTACATTTACAATAGATAGTAATAGATAAAAAACAAGTTTAGGTTGGTGCAACATGAGAGAGAAAAATAAAGCAGTTTATGGGGGTCAAGCAATCGTAGAGGGCGTAATGTTTGGTGGCAAAACACATACAGTCTCTGCTATCCGCAGGACAAATGAAGAAATTCAATATTATGAAGAACCGATACATATAAATCGGACAATGCAAAAATTAAAGAAAATTCCATTAGTCCGTGGTGTAGTCGCGATTATACAAGCAAGTATTAATGGATCCAAGCATTTAAATTACTCAACTGAAAGATACGGAATTGATCCAAAAGATGATGAGAAAATTGCAATTGAGCGTGAAAAACAAAAAGGTACGCTTGCAACTTATCTTGGGCTTTCATTACTAGCCGTTTTATCATTTTTAGTTGGAAAAGTTATTTTTACACTTGTACCAGTACTACTAGCAGCAACACTGAAACCAATATTTGAAACCGACTTTCAACAAGTCGTAATAGAAAGTATCTTAAAACTAGGTTTTTTATTAATTTATATTTACTTAGTTTCATTGACTCCATTTATAAAAAGAGTGTTTATGTATCACGGTGCCGAGCATAAAGTGATTAATGCGTATGAAAACAATATTCCTTTAACGATTGAAGGAGTCCAATCACAATCTCGACTTCATTATCGTTGTGGAAGTAGCTTTATCCTATTTACTGTAATTGTTGGTATGTTCATATACTTCTTAGTTCCAACAAGCCCGCTATGGCTAAGGATTGTCGATCGACTTTTATTAATTCCAGTCGTTATAGGTGTTTCGTTCGAAGTTCTTCAATTAACAAATAAAGTTCGAAATATTCCTATATTAAGATGGGTAGGTTACCCAGGATTATGGCTTCAATTATTAACAACTAAAGAACCAACTGATGATCAAGTTGAAGTTTCAATCGCTTCATTTAACCGACTTTTAGAAGTGGAAAAAAATAACAAGATTTAATTGACAGAATTTTATAAAAAATATCAACTTATTGGATAAAATGTAATAAACTATAAGAAACAATATTTTTCTAATACATTATTTACTCTTCACCATAGGAGGTGCTTAAAGTGAATCAAAAAGTGTACACATCAATATTTTATGGAATAATAGCATTAGCACTTTTTGGCTTAATTTCTCAGTTGATAAACGATCCAGCAAAATTATTACAACGATTTTTGTTTATTGGATTAATCCTTTTAATTATTTATTTTATTTATAGAGTTTTTTCATCAGCAAACAGTCAAAGAAGCCATCAAGACTCCTATCGTAAGGCTGCAAAACAAACTATAAAAAAATATAACACTCAAAAATCTAGCTCGTTTAAAAAATCGATTAACAAATCAAAGCCCACTTCAAGAAAAAGTACCTCCACCCCTTTGTTAAAAAAACGATCAAAGGATGCAAGTCACTTAACTGTGATTGAGGGTGAAAAGGGCAAAAAGAAAGACCGTGCTTCCTACTAAGCACGGTCTTTCTTTTTTGGACAATTCAATCAATCTGAGTCTATTAATTTGAAAGTAAAAGACTGTGCTCTATTTCGAAACACAGTCTTTTTATTTTTTTGAATTCGATTGCTCTTCATTCGATTTTTGAATATATTTTAATGCTTCAATTCGATTTTTATCTTCTTCAAAGAATTGTACAAGTTCTCCTATTCGATCAATCGCTTCCCAACTCATATGATGTTCCATTCCTTCAACATCTTGATAAATTAAGTTTTCATCCACACCAATAATTCTTAAGAATTGCTCAAGTAATACATGGCGATAGACAAGTTTTTTTCCCATTTTTTTACCTTTTTCGGTTAGGATTAACCCTCTATATTTTTCATAAATTAAGTAATCGTCTTTATCTAGTTTTTGCACCATTTTGGTTACTGACGATGGGTGTACTGATAATGCTTCAGCAATATCAGATACACGAGCATACCCTTTATCTTCAATTAAAAGGTAAATTTGTTCAATATAATCTTCCATACTAGGTGTGGGCATGTTCTTCCTCCAATACGCTCATTCAAACTTTATTCCGTTACAATAAGCATCAATAAAATGATACAACACATAAACCAAAAGTGCAATTAACATGAACACATTTAAATGATAATAGATCTTCATTCTGTATAAGTGTATGATAGAAATAATAAGAGTGTACCTATAAAATAGATACACTTCATTATGTAAAATATTGAATTTCACCATTAGGAAAATACTTTTTTATATAACCCGAAATGGTCTCTTCAATTGAAGCAGCCTCTTCTTTTTGATAAAGATATTTTCCAATTCCATATTTGCCCCATTTATATTTCCTTTTCTCTTCATCCATTTCAAGTTTAGTATTAGGATACCTCTCTAAAATCACTTTTTTGGCAGGCTTAGTAAACCGATGTTGTATAAGCTCAAATGTCATCTTCTCGTTTGCCAAATCACCTAATGCATCCTTTAATCGAATAAAAAGCTCCTCATAGCCCTCTTCCCATTCTTCATGCATATAAATCGGTGCAACAATAAACCCAAATGGATATCCTGCATATGCAACTTTTTTCGCGGCTTCTATTCTCTCATCAAATGAACCAGTTCCAGGTTCGAAGTTTTTGATAACATACCTAGAATTTATACTGAATCTGAATGTTGTTTTTCCATTATGTTTTGCATCAAGTAAATGATCTACATGTGGAAATTTCGTTACAAATCGTAAACGACCGTATTCTGTTTCACCAATAAATTCAATCGTTTTCTTAAGCGAATGTGTTAAATAATCTATGCCAACTATATCAGAAGTACACGCAGCTTCAAACCTTGTAATCTCCGGCTCGCGTTCCTTTATATATTTCTGGGCTTGCTCAAAAATATTTTCTAAATTTACATATACCCGAATATAGGGCTTGGAACCAAGCGTTGTTTGTAAGTAGCAATAATGACAATGCCCCATACAGCCTGTAGCAAGAGGAATTGCATATTCCGCTGAAGGTTTAGATGTTTCAAACTTTAAAGTCTTACGCAACCCAACCACTAAAGTAGACTTAGCGATCCTGTATTTTTCCACATCATTTTCACCAGGTAAATTACGAATTTGATTATGAGATGTTGTTTCTCTAATTTCTAAACCCATCTGCTCAAATTTCTCCTTTAATTCCTTCCCTAACGGATACTCTAAAGCTTGGGGCTCGAAATAAACAAGCTTTGGTATAAAAGGTTTCATATACTCTACTCCCTCTCCACTTTTTTGTTTAGTATTAACCCCGATATGAATTAAAACAGTGGAAAAGGTAGGAAGTTCTCTTGTGATGCTCCTTTATTTTTTAGTTGATGCCTAAAATTGAACGGATTGAGGGTATTTATTGCCTCATCTGCAATTTTTAAAAAAATCGGATCGATTTATTATTAACTTTTTATGGGATTACACTACATTTTTGGGGTTCCATTAAATTTTTGCGTTCATTATATACTTAACCCTCGCTGGGATACCCAATTTATTTGCATTCCCACCTCATTCTTTTATTTGCACTTCTAATTTATTCGCATTTCTCCCCCAAAACCCAAAGCAAAAAAAAGAAAGCCAAAAAGGCTTTCAATAAAATACTACTTACGTAAATTCCATTCCTCAGTACCATATTTAGTAGCAGCTAAATCCTGTACTTCCTTCTCTTGTGCCTCTGTTAATTCATAAGGCACTAACTCGATATCTAAGCCAATTTCGAAGCCTTTTTCAAATGCTTTATAAAGGTCAGCCATTGTTTTAGGAGTAGTACTTTCTGCGTTGATCCAAGTTGCACGATCTAAGAATCGTTTTTTCATTCTCTCTCTCACAGCGTCTGAAGAGAAAATATATAAGTCATATAACATATCTACATCAATATTTAAAGGAATTGAACCGTGCTGAAGAATTGAGCCCTTTTGTCTCGTTTGTGCACTTCCAGCAATTTTTTTATCATTTACAACAACTTCATACCATGATGGCGCATCAAAGCAAACGGCACTTGCTGGGTTTTTTAATTCATTTTTTTCTTCAGCAGTTTTTGGTACAGAAAAAGAAGCATCTAAACCAAGTAGCTTGTACCCTTCTAAAATACCCATTGAAATCACTCGATATGCTTCTGTAACAGATACAGGCATATTCGGGTAGCTTTCTGGTACAATTACGCTATAAGTTAATTCATCGTGATGAAGTACGCTTCTTCCACCAGTTTGGCGTCTTACAAAATCACCATTGTATTTTTTTAATGCTTCTAAACTTATTTCTTGGTTTTTTTGGAAATATCCGATTGTTACAGTAGGATTTTCCCATTCATAGAAACGCAGTGTTGGAAGAAAACCTTCTTCACTTTGCCACTTGATTAAGCATTCATCAAGAGCCATATTATAGCTACCTGATTTTACTCCGCTATTAATAAAATACCACTTTGTCTTTGTCATGTTGAAAATCTCCTCATTTTTCGATTAATTTTTACTTTTTTAATGAAAGTTTCTTGCACAATCCTACTAGAGAATTATAATAAGATAAGTAGGTAATTGAAAGGTGTTGAAAAATTTGAGTCAGTTTTTACCAATAATTTTTGTCGTACTAGGTATCATTGTATACTCAACAGTTATGTATTTCTACCAAAAACGTTTAATTAAAACGTTAACTGAGGAAGAATTTCGTGCTGGCTACCGTAAAGCTCAGCTAATTGACTTACGTGATCAAGAAGATTTTAAGAACGGCCATATATTAGGTGCTCGAAATATTCCGTTCGCACAATTAAAAACGCGTTCAAAAGAAATTCGTAAAGATCAGGCAGTATATTTATATGATCAAATGGGCGTTCGTCCTGGACAAGCTGCACGTATTTTACGTAAACAAGGTGTAACAGAACTTTACCAACTTAAAGGTGGCTACAAACTTTGGTCTGGTAAAATTAAAAAAGGTTTATAATCCATTTAATAATGAAAAAACTACTTCATTTTTGTGAAGTAGTTTTTTTCGATTATTGTAGAAGGCATTAAAACCAAGCTCTGAACGATTTTATTCTTTATGAGTTTTTGGTTTAGCGTATTTCTCGCCTTTTGTATCGACTTTTATGGACTCGATGATTACTGGAGTAACAGGTTTTTCCATTGAATCTACTTCAACTGCGTCAATTTTCTTAACAATATCGATGCCTTCTGTCACTTTACCAAATGAAGCATATTGCCCATCAAGGTCAGGTGTATCGTTTGCCATAATGAAAAATTGACTTCCAGCACTATTTGGATCACCAGTTCGTGCCATAGATAGTACACCTGTTGAATGTTTTAAATTATTTTTAAACCCGTTTGATGTAAATTCTCCATCAATTGCATATCCTGGCCCACCGCCACCAGTTCCCTCAGGGTCGCCACCTTGAATTACGAAATCTCTAACAACTCGATGGAATGTTAATCCATTATAAAATCCTTTGTTTGCTAGTGAAATAAAATTATCTACTGTATTTGGTGCAATATTAGGATATAATTCAGCTTTAATGACACCGTAATCCTTTACCTTTATTGTTGCAATTGGTAATTTCCCATGTTTTTTACCATTTGCAGATTTTTCATTATTGTTTCCACATGCTGCTAATAAGCTGATTGTTAATACTAGACAGCTTATTAAAATTGCCCTAATCGATCTTTTTAACATTTTTCCTTCTCCCCCTCTTTCATTTTTTAGTTTACCAAATTTGACCATGTATTTTCTATAGTTTCGAAAAATTGGGAATTTTTGCACAGACCGAATTATTTCACATAAATAATAAAAAACTACTACTCAAAAATGAAATGAATAACAGTTTTCTTTAATTGATTTATCCAACTCGTTTAGATGGTTCATCGATTTTATTTTTTGCAAATGGAAACCACCAATTCCATTTTCCAAATAACTGCATTAAGCTAGGAACTAAAACTAAACGAACGATTGTAGCATCCAAGAAAATGGCTATAGCAATCCCTATTCCCATCTGTTTAACAGGTACCATATCCGTAAAAGCAAATGCCCCTGTAATAACAATCATAATGGATGCCGCTGATGTGATAATACGGCTCGTCGATACTAACCCTTCTCTTGTTGAATAAGTATTATCTCCTGATTCATAGTATAGCTCTTGCATTCTCGACATTAAAAATACTTCATAGTCCATACTTAAACCGAAAACTAATCCAAAAACAAACACTGGCAAAATCAACATAATATCAGATTGTGGTAAGCCAAAATTACCACCTTGGAATAACCAAGTAATAATTCCAAACGTTGCACTTAAAGATAAAACATTCATTAAGATCGCTTTGATTGGAATGATAATGGACCTAAATGCAATCATTAATATGATAAAAGTACTAACCATAATTACAAGTAAACCGTATACAATATTATCTGTAATTTCATCAAATAATTCTTGTTCAAATTTCACTTGACCACCGACAGTATAATCAAGCCCTTCAATTTTCCCATTATATTTATCTTCAAAATCTCTTACCCATTGCTTCCCTTTTTCTGATTTTGGATCAGAATTCAAGAAAACTTGAATATAAGTTTTATTCTTTTTAATATAGGCATCAATGGCAGGCTGAATTTTTGATGCGTTTGGAGATTTTAAAGCAGGTAATAATTGCTGAGCGTTTAAATTAACTGCATTCAACACACTTTTAACTTCATAAACATTTTTGTCATCTTCAAGCTTTTTCTGTATTTTATCTAATGCATTTACATTATTTTGCTTTAAAAAGTCCGTATTAGATTCTAGTATTATTGAGACTGTTCCATGTTTTTGGGCTTCCGGAAGAAAAGCTTTTTGATATTTTTCATAATTAATTCTCGACGCTGCATCCTTTGGTAATGCATCAATTGTAGGGATATTTAAGTGCACATCCCTAATTGGAATGACGAAAAGACCTAAAATGATTAATGATGTTAGTGCCATGATGATTGGTCTTTTCATAACGAAATTTGCAAATTTTCTCCAAACTGCTTGTTGTTGGTCTTGGCTTCGATTCGCAATCGATTTTAACGTACCCTTATTAATATTTTTACCAAGAGCTGAAAGTACTGCTGGTAATAGAGTTAATGATAAAAATAAACTAACTAATACAACAACTGCACCACTTATTGCAACACTTCTAAAAAGATCAATATTTATGAAGTACAGAGCTGATAATCCAATAAATACACATATACCAGAAAAAATAATCGCTCTACCTGCAGTTGCAAACGTTATACTAATTGCTTCTTTCACTGATGAATGATTCTGTAATTCAGTCTTATAACGGCTTACGAATAATAAGGCAAAATCGATTGATAATGCTAAGCCAATCATCGGTGCAACATTTAAGACAAAGATTGATAAATCAACATGCTTACCTATAAAGAATAAAATTCCAAATGTACTTAAAATACTTATCATACCGATTATAATTGGAATCGCAGATGCAACTAAACTTCCAAATGCAAAAAATAGGACGATAAACGCAATCGGTACACCGATCATTTCTGCTTTCTTTAAGTCTTCTTGACTAGTTTTATTCATTACATCACTAATAATTGTAAATCCAGTTGTCCCTACCTTTACAGTATCATTTGAAAAAGACTCTACTTTTTTTGCAAATTTATTGTTTAGATCAACAAGCTTATCGTGATCCTTCTCATTGTACAATAGAGATAAGTAGGCAATATTATCTTTTTTCATACCCGGATTTATTAGTGGGTGATGAAATTGTTTTACATTCTTTTCCTTTTGAACTTCCTTCACAATCCGTTCAATATCAGATTGGAATTCGGCGTTAGAGGCACCTTTTTTCCGCTCGAGAATAATGATGAGTGAATCTGGCGATTGTTCAAATTCTTTTTCTAGTATGTTCTTAGCTTTTTCATATTCTCCAGGTGTCCTAAAACCATCTCCATCTAAAATGCCAGGTAAATGCTTCGAATAAATACCTAGAATGATTGAAAAAATTGCTAAAATTGCAATAACAATATACCGGAATTGATAAATCGATCGACCCACCTTTTTCCAAGCACTATTTTCACTTACTGTACTTTTCATTCTTCCACTCCTTATTTACATATCCTACCAATATCTTATCAAACTGATGTAATTTCGCCTATTGATTTATATTTTGAGTCAGAAAAAATAAAAAGAAAACTCTTCGATTGAAGTCTTAAGGCGAAGACAAGGGCTAATTATACTTCCTAAAAATGGCAACCTGTCGAATGAACTACCTCGATGCCAATTGCTCTATTCTTAATATGTAAAAAAACGCCCATAATATAAATCAATTGATTTATATTATGAGCGTTAAAATTTTGAAACTATGATTGCAATGATGATTCCAATTAATGCTCCAACAACAACTTCATATGAAGTATGACCTACTAGTTCATTTAGTGCTTTATAATTTTTAATTCTTCCATGAAAAAAATCATTTAATAGCTTTGCATGTTTACTAACAGCCAATCTTACACCTGAAGCATCGTACATAATAATCGTCGCAAAAATTGCTGAGATTGCGAAAGTAACATTTCCAAAACCTTCTGTTAATCCAACACTTAATGCTAATCCAGTAACGGTTGAGGAATGTGAACTTGGCATACCACCAGAAGCAAAAAACTTAGATAGATCAAATTCTTTTTCTTTAAATAAATGGATTATGACCTTTAAAAACTGCGCAATAAACCACGCTATAATAGCTGAAATTAATGGCTCATTATGAAGAATCGTCAAAAAGACCTCCTTTAGGTGTAACTAATTGTTATTCCATTATTATCTTTCTTAAATAATTGTATATTCATTAATAGCTTATAAGAACAAAATAATTTTTGTTAAATATTAAAATGCTAAACAGATTTTTACTTTTGTACCAATATTATTAGTTCAATGAATTATTTATCCTAATGTTTTTTACTTATTATTTTTATTTAATATTTGACATATATTGGAGAACTTCAATCACATAATACAAGATTAGGAAATATTTAAATTTTTAATAAATTATCATTTTTGAAATTGACAATCCATATAATTCTGATAGACTTAGTTGTAATTAAATTCTAGGAGGAAGCTCATGAGCCAAACCAACGACTTAACACCCATCATTGAGGTCGTGGAATCATTACTTAATGGTTTAAGATTTGGAACAATCACATTAGTCGTTCAAGATGGGAGAATTATTCAAGTAGAAAAACAAGAAAAAATCCGATTAAAGTAAATAGGGTTCCTGCTGACTAGAAAAACTAGAGGCAGCTCAAGTCTACGTATGAAAAATGTAGATTTGAGCTGCCTTTTCTTTTTAGGATAACTTGGCTTCTTAAAGTCAATTGGAGGAAAAGAAAATGAGATTTGAAAATTGGAACGAGAAAAGTATTCCTGATTTTTCGATTGATAATGAAACAAAAGGTGCACTTGAAGTACTCGAATGGGCTTACAAAACCTATGGTGATGATCTAGTTTATGCTTGTAGCTTTGGAGTTGAGGGAATCTTATTAATTGATTTAATTTCAAAAGTAAAACCTGATGCAAAGGTTGTTTTCTTAGAGACCGGCCTACATTTCAAGGAAACTTATGAATTAATAGACCGCGTGCAAGCTAAATATCCAAGCTTACAAATAGAAAAGAAGACACCAAGTCTAACTTTAGAAGAGCAAGCTAGTATTCATGGAGATGAGTTATGGAAACGTGAACCAAATAAGTGCTGTAATATTCGCAAAATCTTACCACTTCAAGAAGCTCTAAAAGGTGCTCCAGCCTGGGTGTCAGGCTTAAGAAGGGAACAATCTCCTTCAAGACAAAAAACAGAATTTCTTAATCTAGATAATAAGTTCATTTCAATTAAAATTTGTCCCTTAATCCATTGGACTTGGAAGGAAGTTTGGCGATATGTATATTACAAAAATCTCCCATACAATCCATTACACGATATAGGGTACCCAAGTATTGGTTGCGAGGTATGTACTTTACCGGCTTCAAATTCTTCAGATAGCCGATCTGGTCGTTGGTCTGGTTCACAAAAAACTGAATGTGGATTACATGATTAGTTGTCAATATTAGATGCTAAAAAATGAAAGTTTATTCTTACTAACTATTAAAATAGGAAAATTTAAGGAGTGTTTAGAAATGAGTTTACCCCCACATGGCGGAGTCTTAATTAATCGATTTAATCCAGAAGTTACTGTGAAGGATGGTTTGAAGGAAATTCCTTTAGATTTAATTGCGTTAAGTGATCTAGAGTTAATTGGAAATGGAGCTTATAGTCCCCTAACTGGTTATTTAGGAAAGGATGATTATGAGCAAGTCGTAAGCACAATGCGATTAAAAGACGGAACTGTATGGAGTATTCCAATTACACTTCCTGTGAGTGGACAAATAGCTAGTAATCTAAAACTAGGTGAACTTGTTAAACTAACTTTTGAACATAATGTGTATGGCTTGTTAAAGATTGATGATATTTATACACCTAACAAATTACTTGAGGCACAGTTTGTTTATGGTACTACTGATACAAACCACCCTGGAGTAGCAAAAATG
This sequence comes from Bacillus sp. AFS001701, assembly GCF_002559405.1. Lineage (GTDB taxonomy): Bacteria > Bacillota > Bacilli > Bacillales > Bacillaceae_G > Gottfriedia. Next base: position 23,864 of record NZ_NTZO01000322.1, read on the forward strand.
TATTCCCGTGGTGATGTTTATTTAGGCGGCGAAGTAACTGTTATTAGACAAATTAATCGTACTCAATTTACTGAACATTATTTAAGTCCAAAAGAAACGAGAGAAAAATTTGCATCATTAAATTGGAAGAAAATAGTCGGGTTTCAAACTCGTAATCCAGTTCATCGTGCCCATGAATATATTCAGAAAACCGCACTTGAAATTGTAGATGGTTTGTTCTTAAACCCATTAGTTGGAGAGACAAAATCGGACGATATTCCTGCAGAAGTCCGAATGAAAAGCTATAAAGTCTTACTTCAAAACTATTATCCTACAGATCGAGTATTTTTAGCCGTATTCCCTGCCGCTATGCGATATGCGGGACCAAGAGAAGCTGTGTTCCATTCGATTGTTAGAAAAAATTATGGCTGCACACATTTTATTGTTGGGCGTGATCATGCTGGCGTTGGCAATTATTACGGAACTTATGATGCACAAAAAATATTTCAAAAGTTTTCACAAGATGAATTAGGAATCTCTCTCCTATTCTTTGAAAATAGTTTCTATTGCACAAAGTGCGAGAATATGGCATCAAATAAAACATGCCCGCATGGTAGCGAGCATCACGTAACATTATCAGGTACGAAGGTTCGTGAAATGCTAAAAAAAGGTGATCTTCCTCCTTCTGCTTTTAGTAGAAAAGAAGTTGTTGAAGTACTAATTGAAGGTTTAAAAGAACCTGAATCAATTTCTGTAGAATAGGAGAAAAGTTAAATGTCTAAAAATATCGTTTGGCATCAGTCTAGTATTTCAAAAGAAGATCGCCGACAAAAAAACAATCACCACAGCTGTATTTTATGGTTTACTGGTTTATCTGCTTCAGGTAAATCGACGATTGCTAACGAGATTGCAAAAGCTTTATACCATCTTAATGTTCAACAATACGTATTAGATGGTGATAATATTCGTCACGGCTTAAACAAAGATCTAGGTTTCACTGATTTTGACAGAACTGAAAACATAAGACGAATTGGTGAAGTAGCAAAACTTTTTGTTGATAACGGGCAAATTGTCTTGACGGCTTTTATCTCCCCTTTTATTGCTGATCGAAATATCGTTCGGTCATTAGTCGAGCAAGACGAGTTTATTGAAGTTTACGTAGAATGCTCCGTTGAAACTTGTGAGAGTAGGGATCCGAAAGGACTTTATAAAAAAGCAAAAAATGGTGAAATTCAAAACTTTACAGGTATCAGCTCTCCGTATGAGGCACCAATAAATCCAGAAATTACATTAAATACTGATAGGCAATCTGTACAAGAATGTGTTGAAACAATACTTCAATTTTTAAAGAGTAAAAATTATATTGGGTAAGGTGATGTTCGATGGCATTTGAAAAAATTTGGAAAGACAATCTAAAGCTAAATGAAACTGAAAAAAAGAAACTCGTTAAGGATGGACTTAAAATTTATGATGACATCCCCTACTATGCTGAAAATGGGTTTGAATCCATCCCAAAAGATCAATGGGATTTATTCAAGTGGGCTGGATGCTATTTACAAAAACCAAAAGAAGCCGGATATTTTATGATGCGAGTTAATGTTCCGTCCGGCATATTAACACATGAACAGCTTATAACATTAGCAGAAATCGCTCGTGATTATGGTCGAGATGTGTATGATATTACTACCCGTCAAGCAATCCAATTTCATTGGTTAACTATTGATCAAATACCAGATATTTTCACTCGTTTAGAAAAAGTTGGTCTATCTAGTGCTGGTGCATGTGGCGATATTACACGTAATATCGTTGGTAATCCACTTGCAGGAATCGATCCAAATGAATTATTTGATACTACACCGATCGTAAAGGAAGTTTATGAATTCTTTCAGTTTAATGAAGAGTTCTCCAATCTACCTAGAAAATATAAAATGTCGATCAGTACAAATAAAAATAATGCATCTAATGCAGAAATTAACTGCATTTCATTTATTCCGGCGATTAAAGAAATTGACGGCAAAGAAACTTCTGGTTTCCATTTAAAAGTTGGTGGTGGTCTATCTTCCGCTCCACATTTAGCTCAAGAACTAGATGTTTTCTTGTTACCACATCAAGTGAAGGAAGTTGCAATCGCCGTTACTACAATCTTTAGAGATTATGGCTACCGTGAGAAACGTCATCACTCTCGTTTAAAGTTTTTAGTCGCTGATTGGGGCGTTGAAAAGTTTAAAGAAGTTTTAGAAGGATATACAGGTAAACTATTAACAAAAGGAACAGGCTTTGAAGAGTCATGGAATGCAGGATATTTTTATGGCGTTCATTCACAAAAGCAAGAAGGACTAAATTATGTTGGATTAAGTATACCTGTTGGAAGATTGCATTCTAAGGAAGTATTTGAGTTAGCTAGAATTGTTAAAAAATACGGTAATGGTGAAATACGTAATTGTAATTCACAAAATTTAATTTTGCCAAATATTCCAACTGAAAATATTG
>NZ_NTZO01000323.1 GCF_002559405.1 Bacillus sp. AFS001701
CGATATTTTTGCGAGCCTTTTGTCTTTGCTGATACAGTCCCGACTGAGCCACCTGGGTTGCTTTTGTCACTTCCTAAAAACCAAACAGTCATATTACCTGAATCTATTCCTGCAGCAGAAGAGATTGTCTGTAGCATTGCCTGCCAGTCTTGCGAATTTCGATCATAGCTTGTAATATGCTTCGTACCTGTTTGTGCACCCGCTTGTTCTGGTGTTTCCGGTGCCGTGCCATCTGAATCGTCATCATCAATTGTTTGGACCGTTGTTGATGTCTCTTTTACACCATTATCATCATTCTTTTTGCTGTTTTTGGCCGATGCATAGTCACTTTTTTTAGATCCTGCCTTATTATCATTCGGCGAAAAAATGGAATACGAAACAAATGCTATTAATATTATTACGATTCCAATTGATCCAAATAAAATGAGTTTTGTTTTTTTTCTTTTCGCTCTTGACGTTGTACGTGAATTGCTTTGATTCTTTTTCAATCTAACCACTCTCCCAAAACTGAGAATGTCAACATTCTACCATGAGTGGAGAAAAACTTATAGTCTTGTATTTTAAAATTAACCATTTCGTAAAACAACTGTTAAGTTTTTTTCATTGTCAGACACAATTTAAACTAGTGCATAATAGAATATAGACAATCAAATTTTTAATGATTTATTCTTTTTTATATTAAACATAGGATTACAGAATGAAAATAGTAGTGTGATCGTAGTTAGTCATTAAAATTTATATCTACTATTTCAGGTTATTTAATTGTACTTTTGTTAATTTTATTTGTACATCTTTTCTTTTCTTCTAATCAAAAAAATCGACCGAATCCAGTCGATTTCACGATCCTATTTCCCAGTAAAAGTAGGTAGTCTCTTTTGTAAAAAGGCTTGTACACCTTCCTGATGATCTGCTGTTCTTCTCATTGCACTTTGTCCTTCTTTTTCAAATAAAAGTACATTTTTTAAGAACTCTACGTTACCGTTACAGTAGATTTGTTTTGATTGGATCATCGCACTTACGGGTTTTTGAAGAATAGACTTCACTCGATCATTAATTTTTTGTTCAAAGTCCCCACTGATTACTTCATCAATTAAACCGATTTCTAGCGCTTGCGTTGCATTTAGTTTTTTACCTTCCCAGATCAGTTGTTTAGCTTTTGTTTCACCTAACCTTTTTTCTAAGAAGTAATGTGCACCACCATCAGGTATTAAGCCAATTCCGATAAAGTTCATTGCCAATACACCTGATTCGTGAGCAAGAACGAAATCACTAGCAAGTGCAAAACTTAGTCCAATACCTGCAGCTGGCCCATGAATTGCACTAATAACGATTTTAGGTAAAGTATATAATTTAATTACTACATCCGTAATTAAATCCATTACTGGACCAAAAGCAGATTCATCTGTGTTACTTAGCATTGATTTTAAATCTCCACCTGAAGAGAAACCTTTGCCATTTCCACATAGAACGACTACATCAACGTCTGAGCTAGCGATTTCATCCAGTACATCTCGAAATTGTCTGAATGTATCTTCATTCATTGCATTCAATACTTCAGGTCGATTAAATACAACAGTTGCAACTCGTCCCTCTTTTCTTAATAAAACATGTTCTGCCGTGTTCGAAATAGACATAAAAAATCCCCCTTGTTTTCATGGTTAATTTAAACATTAAACATCGCAAGAGGAATTTCCTTTATTTTTCATTAATTTGATTGATTACTTTTCGAAAATAACTCATCTAAAATCTTAATTTTTGCATTTGTATAATGCTCATAACCTTCATTATATGATTTAGGATCTTTCGCATTAGCAAAACGAGTTATTTGACGAGTTTCTGGATTTACAAACTTACTAGATGCACCACAACCTAAACCAATAATTGTTTGCTCTTCTTCCATAATTAATATATTATACAAGCTTTCTTGACCATCAACAGAGTATCCAATGTTCTCAAGGTTACCTAATATATTTTTTTGACGATATAAATAGTATGGATGATAGTTATGATTTTTTGTCCATACAGTTGCTTCATTCATCATTTGCTGCACTTCATCTCGATCTGCAACTTTATATTTTTGTTTGTTTTGCGTCATTTCTGAGGCTCTTTTAAATGAAAGCGTATGAACAGTCAATGATTCAGGCATTAACTTTTCAGTTTCATCTAATGTATATTGAAATTCTTTTAAACCTTCTCCAGGTAAACCAATAATCAAGTCCATATTTATATTATTCATACCCATTTCACGGGCTAAATGATACTTTGTTATTGTTTCATCCACAGTGTGATGTCTACCAATCGCTTTTAAAGTTTCTTGAATATAAGATTGTGGATTAATACTAATTCGATCAATATTCCATTTATTTAATACATCTAATTTTTCGGGCGTAATTGTATCAGGTCTACCAGCCTCTACCGTAATTTCACGAACCTGCTCCATATTTGGAAATGATTCGTGCATCTTAGCATACAGTAAGTCCATTTCTTCTGCTGTAATACTAGTAGGTGTCCCTCCACCATAATAAATCGTCGTAATGTTAATTCCACGTTCCTTTAAAAATTCGCCGATTTTTTCCATTTCGTAATGTAATCCATATAAGAATGAATCGACTGCACCTTGTTTCCCTTGAATAGCATAGGCTGGGAATGTACAATAAGCACACTTAGTAGGGCAATATGGGATACCAATATAAAGACTAACTTCATTTTGCAAGTTATATAAATCTGGTATTACTTTTAATTGACGATCGACGATTGATTGCATTAATTCAATTTTTTCGTCATGGATTAAATAGTCATTTCGTAGCTCTTCATGCGCCATTTCCTTTGACATACCAGATTTAAGTTTTGAATGAAGGAGCTTAGTTGGTCGTATGCCAGTTAAGATTCCCCACTTTTGTTGAATTCCAGTATGCTCTTGTAGTAATGATAAAAAGACAAAGTTAACTGCTTTCTTTTTAAATTTAAATGCTTCTCGATCATCTTTACCATCTACATAGCTTGTATTTGCTTCGAAATTCGTACCTAGCTTACCGGTTACTTGTTTATTAACTTCATCTAGCACAAAACTTACTTCAATATCTGCATCTATTTTTTCTAACGATACATCACAGTCTTCAAAAAATAGTTGAGCTAATAGCTCTAACGGTCTTTGAAAACGAATATCCTCTAAGCCTTTAATATATATTTTCATTTTATTATCACCTTTTTAAGTTATCACTTAAGTATAAAATTAAAGAGTAACGAGGTCAATTATTTAAAATTCAC
>NZ_NTZO01000324.1 GCF_002559405.1 Bacillus sp. AFS001701
GACGGAGCGACAGGCCCAGCAGGAGCAACAGGAGCAGACGGAGCGACAGGAGCAGACGGAGCGACACGAGCAGACGGAGCGACAGGCCCAGCGGGAGCAACAGGAGCAACTGGTATAGTTGAGGGGTGTTTGTGTGATTGCTGTGTTTCGACTATGCAAAACGTTTTACAACAACTTATTGGTACATCAGTGCTTTTAGAAACTATAGCAGATGAACCAAATCAACAACCTCTTCTAACATTCGTAACAATCACTTCAGTGAATGATTCAATAGTTACTGTGACAGATGGAGTCACAACTTTCTTTGTCGGTATACCGAAAATTATTGGGGTTGGGTTTTTACCGCCTGGACCGACTATTAATTTACTCCCTCCTGTCGATTCTGGCTGTGAATGTGATTGCCTTGAAAGACCATTAAGAGAATTGCTGGATACACTAATTGGAACTTCAGTGAACATTAGAGTTGACAATGGTTCA
>NZ_NTZO01000325.1 GCF_002559405.1 Bacillus sp. AFS001701
TTTTAGAAAAACAAATTCAAATGATACTCTAAGTAAAGGATATTAAAGTAGTTTTCAAGAGTAACCATTTTTTTGATGAATAAATTGATTGGAACGAAGGGGTGCTCGACTCCTATGGGATAAGCGGGAAGACTGTGACCCCGCAGGCTTGCCGAGGAGGCTTAAGAATCTCGCCCCATGGAAAGCGAGCATCTCGTAGTGGAAATCAACTTCACTAGACTCCTTTTACGAAAATTTGGTCATTAATTGACAAGGTTATTTTCAGTTTTCACTATTTAACCAACATAATAAAATCATGCAGTTTTTCTAGCGACATAACATTTTGATTACATACATGGCTATCCTTGCAAATGTAATTTCCTCTTTGGGTAAAAGTACCTTCAATTTTTCCTTTTGTTTTTGTCATGAATAATCCTAAATCACCGTATTTATTACATATTGTACAGTTGCCTCTTTTTTTCATAGGATTAAAAGTACCTTGTAAACCAATTAATTTGTCATTTAAATATGTGACAATAAACTTTGAATTAGAGCCTAAGTCATCCCATCCAATATATGTTGTCTCAACTAAATCAATATTTTGTAATAAAGGAAGCTTTAACTTTTTAGCTTTAGGAAATAGCTTTTTGATGGATTGTTCTGATACTTCTTTAAAAGGAATTATATAAGGCTTTAATCGGTTCAGTAAAACATCTGCTTCATCAGAATTTTTAATTGTGCTAATTGGACTGAAGAGTAGTTGTTGATCTTCAGTTAGTTCAGGAAATAAACTTAGTATTTTATCATTAACAAGTGAATGTAAAGCATTTAAAACTGTTTTATCATTTACTGTAGAATGTCCATTTGTTAAGACATGAAGTTGATGTTTAATAAAATTATATTGTTCTGTTCTTATAAAAGGTTTCATTTATATCACTCCTAATTTGAGAGGGAAGTTCGATTTATAACTTAACATCTTTAATTTACATCAAAATAGTGAATTTATATATGTTGAGTTTATGTAAGAAACAAAGTTGCCATAAAAAAACACTTATATTAATCAGTGTTTTTTGATTTATTTAGTATATACAATTTTTTTTATTGTTTCGATTGAGAGAAAATATTCTTTCGCTAATTGCTCAATTGATTGACCGTTTTTAAATGCTTCTTTAATTGCTTTATTTCGATTATCAATTAGCTTTCTTGTACCTGAACGTGAGCCCCATTTTTTGTGAACTTTTTCAGATTTTGGAATATAAAGTGTTTCTCCCTGTACGTATTTTTGTATTTCCAATAATAACTTTTCAGGTAAAACAGCAGTTGCTTTTATATATGCCATCTTTGCGGAGCCCCTTATTCTTATTTAGTAAATAAGGTGCAAAGCCGTTGACTCAGAACTGCTTACTTGGGCGATTAGTAAAACCTACCCATGCAAAGTATCGCCTTTCTAAATCTAGGCTTTGCATGGGATGTTGATTTATCTGACAAATTAACGGTACTTGTCATAATAGATCACCTCCTAAAGAAATCAAGAAAACTTTTTATTTATTATAAATTATATCTGTTCAGATTGCATTTGTTACTTATGAATAAAATGAAAAAGGAATAGAAAGCCTTTTAGATAGATTGTTCCTATTCCTTTTCATTATTTATTTAACTGAAATAATATGTGTTTAATAATCTCACTGGATGAACTTGATAGTCCATGTTCTCGCGAATAAATAGCCCATATATCCTGATAGATGTAATTCGTTTCATCAGTATATGTAATCGGTATTACTTTGAGTTCATCATTACGAAATGTTGGGTAGTTTTTTACTGTAAACTCATGAATAAAAGAAAAACCAGCACTTTCCTTTACAACGTTTAAGAGTAGTCTAGGATTATTTGTCGTTAAGATAACATGATTAGTAATACATTTTGAAAACTTTTTTACAATGCCATTTTTTGTATTTTTTAATATTACTATTTTCTCATTATTTAAATCTGCAGGTGTTACGTATTCATAATTGAATAATTTAGAATTCTTTCCAACTACTATACCTACTCTAGCTCTACTGATTAACTTTTTACCCAATTTTGGATATTTATCTAATTCTTCTTTCTCTATTGGTAGGAAACCAACATCATAACGATCTGGATTAAAACTTTTTAGTAACTGCTCTTGAAGCATTTCCTCAACGTCAATCGAGATTTGAGGATTTTCTAAGTTGAAGTTTGTTACTGCTTCTTGAAAAATATCAAAAAATGCTGTTGCTGCAACGATTTTTAATTGTTTTTCCTTTTTAATATTTAAGTTAAAAAGTTCCTCGTTTAATTGCTTAATATTCGATAATATATTTATTGCTTTCATTATTACAATATTTCCTTCAGGTGTAGGAGTAGTTCCTATCCTTGAACGATTAAATATTGTTATATTTAATTCTCTTTCTAGTTGTGAAATTGATTGGCTTATAGCTGATGTAGAGATATATAACTTTTCGGCAGCTTTAGATATTGATTTTTCATTTGCTACATAAACAATATACTCTAATTGTTCGAAATTCATAGTAATCTCCTAATAATAAAAAATTCTAATACATGTAGTAATTTAAGAACATAAAAAAATTTAAAAGATAGTGGACATCGTTGGTTATATTTTAGTAATTTCATTAATTTTTGAGGAGCTAATAAAATTATAGTGTGGATACAGTATGAAGGAACACTTAAGATAAAAAAACAGTTTAATGATACACCTTTTTTACTGGAAAATCTTGTGCATAGTTAAATTTATATTA
>NZ_NTZO01000326.1 GCF_002559405.1 Bacillus sp. AFS001701
TCTGATAGTTCATTTATACGAAACTACTTAACGAAAGAACTCGTTATGCGAGAAGATATGTATTTATTCCAGCGACAAGGTAAGGAGTATAAAGTTACCGATAAAGCATGGGAAAACGTTAGGGATCAACTTGTAGTTAGTCGGGTAAATGGTGGATTCCCTTATATTGTAGTTCAAGAAGGGGATTATTTAAAAAATGGGGAGCTTTATTTGAAGCATTCCTATGAAAATATGGAACTTGATGTGAAGTATGTTGAGAAGGTTATGCCGTATATTCATCAGTTGTGGGGTAGAGGAGTTCATTTAGAGACGAATATTGAGAATAAGTCAGTTTTGTTTAGTTATGATGGGAA
>NZ_NTZO01000327.1 GCF_002559405.1 Bacillus sp. AFS001701
TTAAACTTATTTAATATAAGTTAATCCGATTCGATTATTAAAAATTTGATTTCGATTTTTGAAAACAAATGATCCCTCAACATAATCAATCACTAGTTGGTCTTCGTATACATCTTCAAAATTTTTATTTACCATAAATTGAAACTGGTCTCCAATTATCATTTTTTCATTAGGACCACATTCTCTTTTATTAATAACTTTTATCTCATAAATGTTATTAACGACATCACAGCTTCCACGGTCAAATTCTAATTGAAGTATTTTATTTTGATCTACTGCGCCAAGTATTTCTTTGGCTGCATCAGTTATTTTAAAATCCATATTAAAAGTCTCCTAATTTAGATTAAGCGTTTAAAAATTTCACACATACTGCTTCAGGTACTTGTACATCTGATTGAAGCACTGTTAATTTTCCAGTAGTTTTATTTCTTGCATATAAAACTAGATTCCCTGACATTTCGTTTGAACCAACTAAATAGTTCTCAGATGGATCTAAAACGAAATCTCTTGGCCAATTTCCCTCACTTGAAGTAATTTCCACTAATTCAAGCTTACCAGTATCTTGATTTACACTAAATACTGCGATACTATTATGACCACGATTTCCTGCATATACGAATTGACCGTCTTTTGAAATATGAATGGCACTTCCTTGATTGTTTTCAGTAAAATCGCTAGGAATTGTAGAAATATATTGTATATCAGTAAAGCTTCCATCTTCATTTAATTGTAGCGCAATTACTTCTGAACTTAGTTCCGTCATAATATAAGCGAACTTTCCATTCGGATGGAATGTGATATGACGCGGCCCACTTCCTGGTTTAACAGATAGACTGCTTACTTCAATTAAAGAATTGTTTTCGATTTTATATGTAATTAATTTATCGATTCCTAAATCAATTGCGGCTACATATTTTTCATTTAATGTATAACCAGAATAATGGGCATGAGGTTTTTCTTGGCGCTCTTTATTTGGACCTGTTCCCTCATGTTGCATAATCGATTTAACCTCACTAGTAAAACCATTTTCTTGATTGATTTTATATAATTCAATTGTACCTTTATGATAATTTGCTGTAACAATATTTTGTTTACCTGAGTCAACGCTAATATGACAAGGTGAAGCGCCTTCATTAAGCTGTTCATTTAATTTTTTAAGCTCACCACTGTTTTCATCAATCGAATAAACAGCAATTCCACCTAAGTTTCCTTCTTTTACAACAGCATATAGATTCTTATTGTCTTCACTAATTGTTAAATAAGTTGGATTTCCCAATTCAGCAACCGGTTTAACATCCGTTATTCTTTCATTTTCTGGATCAAGCGTAAATTGATAAATACCTTTGCTTTCACTTTTTGTATATGTACCTACATAACCAACAAATTTCTGATTCGAATTCATTACTATTTCCTCCTCTATACCTTGTTTTTATGTAAATACCCCCATTTCATAGCTACAAAATGAGTTTCAATGAAGATGGGGGCTTTATACTTATTAGATTTAAAGTTTGTTACAGATTATAATGAAGTTTTTGCCCAGTCAGCAGCAAATTTTTCAATACCTTGATCTGTTAATGGGTGTTTAGATAATTGCTCAATAACACTGTAAGGAATTGTTGCGATATGAGCTCCAGCTAATGCTACACGAGTAACATGGTCTGGGTGACGAACTGACGCAGCAATGATTTGAGCGTCCATATTATGAACTCGGAATAATTCAGCAATTTTAGCAACTAATAATACGCCATCTTCAGAAATATCGTCTAAACGACCTAAGAATGGAGATACATAAGTAGCACCCGCTCTAGCTGCTAATAATGCTTGGTTAACAGTAAAGATTAATGTTACGTTTGTTTTAACACCTTTTTTCGTTAAGTAGCGGCAAGCTTCTAAACCAGCAAGTGTCATTGGTAATTTAATTGTAATATTTTTATCTCCACCGTTTATTTTAATAAGCTCGTCAGCTTCAGCGATCATTTCTTCAGCAGATACAGCATTTGGCGTTACTTCAGCAGAAACAGATTCTACTTCAGGAACTAATTTTAAAATTTCTTCGATACGGTCTTCGAATTTAACGCCTTCTTTTGCTACTAAAGATGGATTTGTCGTTACTCCAGATAATACGCCCATTTTATAAGCTTTTTGGATGTCTTCTACATTAGCTGTGTCAATAAAAAATTTCATTTTTAAATTCCTCCAATTTTTAGGGATATTTCCTATTTTATACTTTATTTATTTCTTTTCAACTGCATGTCCACCAAATTCATTACGAAGAGCCGCAACAACTTTACCTGTGAACGTATCGTTATCTAATGAACGGTAGCGCATTAATAATGACATTGCAATAACTGGTGTAGCAGCTTGAAGGTCTAGAGCTGTTTCAATTGTCCATTTTCCTTCACCAGATGAATGCATTACGCCTCTAATTTCATCAAGTTTAGCATCTTTTGAGAATGCATTTTCAGTTAATTCCATTAACCAAGAACGAATGACAGAACCATTATTCCATACTTTCGCAACTTTTTCATAATCATAATCAAAGTCACTTTTTTCTAATACTTCAAATCCTTCACCGATTGCAGCCATCATACCGTATTCGATACCATTATGAACCATTTTTAGGAAATGTCCACTACCAATTTTACCAGCATATAGGAAACCATTTTCTACTGCAGTATCTTTAAAGATTGGTTCTACGATTTCCCAAGCTTCTTGGTCTCCACCAACCATATAACAAGCACCGTTACGAGCGCCTTCCATACCGCCTGAAGTACCAGCATCCATGAATCGGATACCATGTTCTTTTAATTCATCATAACGTCTAATAGACTCTTTATAATGTGAGTTTCCTGCTTCAATGATAATATCCCCTTCTGATAAGAATGGTTTAACATCATTAATGACAGAATCTACTACACCATGTGGTACCATAATCCAAAGAACTCTTGGAGTATCAAGATTTTTTACTAATTCTTCTAAGCTTGAAGTACCGACAGCACCAAAGCCTTTCATTTCTTCTACAGCAGCAGTATTTAAATCAAATGCTACTACTTCGTGATTATGATCCATTAAATTTTGACCTAAGTTTAGACCCATTTTTCCTAATCCAATTAAACCAACTTTCATTACGTTATCCTCCCATAATATCTACAGTCATATTAATGTTTTTCTCTAAGTAAAAATTTTTATGTTAAAAAAATAAATAAAATATTATTTAAATCAAGAATTTAATAAAGTTTTACTTACGTTTACTACATTCTTTGTACTAAAACCAATTAATTCCATTACTTCATTACCTGTTCCAGATGCTCCAAAAGTCTCAATTGAGATTTTTTTACCTTTGAAACCAACATAGCGTTCCCATCCAAGTGAAATCCCCATTTCAATTGAAACACGGTTTAATACATGTGATGGTAAAACAGACTCTTTGTGTTCATCTGATTGCTGATCAAATAGCTCCCAGCTTGGCATTGCTACTACACGAACTGATAAGTTTTCTTTTTCTAACTCATTTTTACTATTCACTGCAAGTGACACTTCTGAACCTGTAGCGATTAAAATTAAGTCTGGTTGATCGTTCGTTTCTGTTAAAACATATCCACCTTTTGAAAGATTATCTAATCTAGTTGCTGTTTCTTCAAATACAGGTAAATTTTGACGACTTAATACTAAAGCGATTGGTCCATTTGTATTTTGTAACGCATATGCCCAAGCATTAGCTGTTTCATTTGCGTCTGATGGACGAATAACAGTTAAACCAGGGATTGCACGTAAAGCAGCTAAATGTTCAACTGGCTCATGTGTAGGACCGTCTTCCCCAACTGCAATTGAGTCATGAGTGAATACATATGTTACTGGTAATTTTTGTAATGCTGCTAAACGAATTGATGGACGTAAATAATCATTAAATACGAAGAATGTACTTACAAAAGGCTTAACTCCACCATGTAATGCCATACCATTTGCAGCAGCACCCATCGCATGCTCACGTACACCAAAATAAATATTGCGGCCAGCAAATGATTCTACAGCAAATTTACTTTCATCTTTAATATCTGTCATTGTTGAATGAGATAAATCTGCGCTTCCACCGAAAATTTCAGGAACTGTTTTAATGTAGTGATTAATTGCTTCTCCACTTGCAACCCGTGTAGAGATTGTTTTATTCTCGTCAAAAGTTAATAAATCTTCTGTTTCGATTAAAACTTCACCTTTAATTGCTTTTTCAAGCTGAGCAGCTAATTCTGGGTAAGCTTCACGGTATGCATTAAATAATTGATTCCACTCAACTTCTTTTTCACTGCCTTTTTCTTGTATTTCTTTGAAATGTAATTTAACTTCTTCTGGTACAAAGAAATCTTCTTCGTAGTTCCAAGCATATGCTTTTTTCGTTTCTTTTGCTTCTTCAAGACCTAATGGATTACCATGGGCTTTATTTGTACCAGCCACTTTTGGACTTCCGTAACCAATAATTGTTCTAACTTCAATAATTGTCGGTTGGTCTGTATTTTGTTTAGCTTGTTCGATCGCTTTAGAAACTTCTACATGATCGTTTCCATCTTCTACTCTTAAATATTGCCAGTTAAATGATTCAGCTCTCTTTTTCATATCTTCTGAATAAGAAAGATTTAATGTACCATCTAATGAAATATCGTTTGAATCGTATAATACAACTAACTTTCCAAGTTTCATATGGCCAGCAAGTGACATAGCTTCGTATGCAACACCTTCCATTAAATCGCCATCACCAACTAATGCATAAGTAAAGTGATCGATAATAGAAAGGTTATCTTTGTTAAATTTACCTGCTAAATGAGCTTCAGCCATTGCCATACCAACAGCAGTAGCGATCCCTTGACCTAATGGGCCAGTCGTAGCTTCAACACCATCAGTGTGTCCAAATTCAGGATGACCAGGTGTTTTACTATTTAATTTACGGAAATCTTTAAGGTCTTTGATTGAAACATCGTAGCCTGCAAGATGTAGTAAACTATATAACATACTTGAACCATGGCCAGCTGATAAAACAAAACGATCACGGTCAAACCATTTTGAACTTTTTGGATTATGCTTTAAATGCTCTGCCCATAATGCATATGCCATTGGCGCTGCACCCATTGGTAAACCAGGATGACCAGAATTAGCTTGGTTAATTGCATCAATTGAAAGTGTACGGATTGTATTAATTGATAATGTAGAAATCGAACTCATAATTTAAATACTCCTTTTTAGATCTGCTTTGTTGTTTTCATTTTCTTGTACAAAATCTGTATCTAACCACCATTTGAAACCATCTTCTGCTAATAATTCTTCAGCAGCTGCTGGACCAAATGAACCGGATTTATAAGTATGAAGTGGTACTAAATTTTCTTCAAATGCTTCTAAAATTGGTTGAACCCATTGCCATGACAATTCTACTTCATTCCAATGAGCAAAAAATTTCGAATCGCCTCGTAACGCATCGTAAACTAATAACTCATACGCTTCTGGACGATCTTCTTTATTCGCAAAATACTCAGCTTGTACAGGTTCAATATTACCCTCTACGTTTTTGCTATTTAAATAGAAAGAAACTCTTTCATTAGGATTAATTTCAATAACCAATAAATTTGGTCCATTATTAGTTCTGTTCTTTTTGGCAAGGTTTTGAATCGGGCTTTTAAATTCAAAAACGATTCGAGTAGATTTTTCTTTCATTCTTTTACCTGTACGGATATAGAATGGGATTCCCTTCCAAAAATCGTTTTCGATTAATACTCTAGCTGCTACATAAGTATCATTTTGTGATGAAAACTCAATTCCTGGTTCTTGTCTATATGCAACTACTTTCTTACCATTTTGTTCACCAGAACCATATTGACCTCGAACTACATGAGAAACTACTTCTTCTTTTGATAGAGGTCGAAGAGATTCAAGAACCTTTTTCTTTTCAGCTCTAACGTCACTTGCAGTATTTTGATTCGTTAAATGCATAGCAGACATCATTAACATCTGTAACATATGATTTTGGAACATATCTCGAATTGCTCCAGATTTATCATAATAACCTGCTCGTTCTTCAACTCCGACTGTTTCACTTGCCGTAATTTGAACATTTGCGATATATTGATTGTTCCATAACGCTTGTAAAACTGGATTAGCAAACTCTAAAGCTTCTAAGTTTTGAACCATCGGTTTGCCTAAGTAATGATCAATTCGGAAGATCTCATCTTCTTTAAATGACTTACTTAATTTTCCATTTAAATCTCTAGCAGTTTTCAAGTCACGTCCAAAAGGTTTTTCAATAATTAGACGCTTCCAACCTTTTGTCGTACCAAGTCCACTTTCCTTAATATTTGATGCAATAACTTCAAAAAATTCTGGTGCAACAGATAAATAAAATAATCTGTTTTCAGGTATCTGTAATTCCTGTTCTCTTTCTTTAACTAAATCTAATAAATCAACGAATCCTTCTTTGTTCGTGATATCTAGCTGTTGATAACGAATTGAATCTAGAAATTCTTGGACCATTTTTTGATCTTCTAAAGAACGTCTTGAAAAAGTAATAAGTGATTGCATTACTTGATTCTGAAATTCGTCATTTGAAAAATCTTTCCTACCAATTCCAATGATTGAAAAAGACTCAGGCATCTTTTGGTCAATAAATAAATTATATAAAGCAGGAAAAATTTTTCGTTTTGCTAAATCGCCTGTGGCTCCGAACAATACAAATGACATAGAATCCATTAACTTAACCTCCTCTTAGTCGAACTTTTAACTAGTTGTTAATAAAAAATATATTTTCAAACGATCCTTAATTTTATTTAGAGCTAATGTTAGTTCAAATAATTCATTCCAATTATTCATTCGGAAAATATTTTTTACCCAAACCTATAATACATGAAAAAATTTTTTCTTTCCAATAAAATGCTTATGTTTCTATTTAGTGGATTTTTTTAATTTCATTAAAAAAACCTTAATTAACTTTTTATGTTAATTAAGGCCACGTCGTTGAAAAACAATCTTGTCAATTAATTATCAAATTTTCGTAAAGGAGTAGAGTGATGTTG
>NZ_NTZO01000328.1 GCF_002559405.1 Bacillus sp. AFS001701
TAATAAACCTATTATTTCTTTATTATTAATTTAATAAACCTATTATTTCTTAGTTTATATTGTAATAACCCCCCTTTTGAAATTAATACGAAATGAGTATCCTTATTGAACTAATCTGCAAGTTTGTTCAATAAAAAATGAGCCACTTCTGTGACTCATGATCTTCAACTAACGCTGAGCGTTAGTTGAATTAGGTTTACTTATTGAAATCAATTTCATAATGATTATCTAAACAATAAAAAGGTTATAAATTAACGCTTAATGGAATTAAAATTAAATAGCCATAAATATCATCCAAGTATATTTATTATTCTTTTCGAACGAAAAAATTCGAAAAATGAAATTTAAAATAACTTAGCCTAAGATACTTATTATTAAAAAGTACGCAATATAAATCTTATTTAAAGTTGAAGTAGGTGCTGAAGGATTATCACTTGTCTAAACTAATATAGCGATATTCCAACAGACTCTTTAAAGCAGATATTTCCTGTAATAATCGCTCTCCCTCATTAGTGTCTAGAACTTTTTTTCTCTCGAGTTCTTTTTCCACCAATCTCTTTACTGATAAAACATCTGACCCTTTTAGTAGAACATCTTTTTTTGAATTAAATTTTTCATGGGCGACAAGTTGCATACCGCAGGAATTATATAATAAAGTGTATCCAGCAATACCAGTTGTTAATTGATATGCCTTGGAAAATCCTCCATCAATGACAATCAACTTTCCGTTTGCTTTAATTGAATTCTCTCCTTTTATTTCTTTAACAGGTGTATGGCTGTTTATTATATGACCTACGTTAGGATTAAGATTCATTTCTGCTAAAATTTTACTGCAGATTTCCTCTTTTTCGCGTAAATGGTAGTATGGGTTCTTAGTCTCTTTATGGGTTTCTTTTTCTTTAATGAAATACCTTTCAAAGGTCGTCATTGCTCTTTTCCCAAATAATGATGAATATTCTCCTGTCCATAAATAACAGACCATATCTGTTGCGAGATCTTCTGTCTCTTCAGGATGTGCAAAAGCATGTCGTAAATAATGTTCAAAAATATCAAGTAACTCACGACCTGCATACTTTAAGGGGCTTCAAATTATATTATAAAGAATTTGCTTAACAAATTGCTTACTATCGATTTTCAAAATACACGGATAATGCATTTTTCAAATGTTCGAAGTCTCCACTAGTATGAATTAAATAATGGTCACCTCTCACTGCAGAAGAAAAATCATTAATTCCTTGATGACTTAAAAAGTCCTCAATATCAGAAAGCTTTTCACCAGCGCTCTTTAATGTTTTATGTCCGACAAGCTCATCATTTACATACACTTCATATGTATCCTCATTTAATTTCACACTGTTCTTAGAATCTAAATCTACTCCTGAAATTGGAAATGGATAACTGTCATTAGGATTTTCAGTGCTCATTTCGATTTCCTCCATTCATTTTTTTATTACGTTTTCCTTAAAAGTGTAGAATTATGCTTATATTGACCTATTTGAAGCACGTTGAATGATAATATTTTATGAATAGGAAAACAATAGTCTTAGGAAAGGAGGGATTGCAAATGTCATCTTTCGTATAATCTTTTAGCATTTTCATTCCAAGATTCGCATGTAATTTAATTCTATTTTTAGTCCATCGTTGTTGAGCTAACGCGCGGAGTTAGTTCAATATGTTTAGGATTTTCCAATCTAACTTGTTTCCATGAATATAGGATCACTAGCTCTTTTTATTTATTTTTTAATTTGTCTCCAGTAATAATTTCAAATAAAGTTATTGAATCTTCTCTAGATAATTGAACATATCCGCCACTTTTTGTTACTTCCATCTTGTCATTGCTAGAATTGACCCATACTCTGTATAGAATTTGTTTTACTTGAATATCAGGATTTTTAAACTGAAAAACCAATTCGTATTCAGGTGGACGGGGCATATTAGCGTCCATGTCTTTCCAATCAGCATTTCTAAATATTTCTTGTGCTTTTAAAACTTCTTTGTCTTTTGTAACTTCTCTAAAGTTCTCGTATATATGATTAATATGTTTTTGAACCAAAATCTTTTGTTTTTCAGTTTCTTTTTCTTTCGAGCATCCTGGTGCTATGATTAAAAAAATTGAAATTAGACAAAAGAATATCCTATTCAACTTCAAAATTATCACCTCCTACATACATTGTACATTTTTCAGAGGTAAATATTGGTAAAAAATAAAAGTTTTTAATTAATGGCAAAAAAAAACTGCCGAAGCAGTCTATCGTTGAACAACTAACGCGCCAGTTAGTTGCATAACATGACATAATATCGATTTGTTGCAAGGTTACAACACCTTAACTGAATAGTTGAACACCCATCTGGTTTTAGATTTAAAATTCAACACCATGAAATATTCTAGTTTTTTTCAACTAAATTCAAACATTTTCATCCTTTACGGTGAACCAAGAGCATAGGCAATGGAAAACAGTGACGAGATGTCCAGCCACAGATACAGAAAAGTTTAAATTTTGAGCAAGCTCGGGAAGCAAACCAGCAATCGTGAAACCTTCCATACCGGTGGCGAATGTTCCTAACGCCAATATGCGATAATTCATACAAGTAAACTCCTTTCGAGCCTCTAGATACATTATGTGTAACCACTTAGTTACATTTAACCAATAAGCCATAGTAATAGAAATCGGCAACTTTAAGATAATTTGAAACCACTAACCTCTTTAAATAAAAGTTTTTGTCAATATCTTTTTCGGTCGCATCCTCTTGTTCTTCATTCCAAAATCATACTTTATGCCTCAAGAAAAAAATTCTTTTTATTATTGCCCTAACCTGCTCCGTTCTGCCCCAGCTACTATAACGATAGAAGCATAAAAAATGGTCAACCAGTAAGACGGATGACCTTGTTATACGAACACAAATGGTAGTTAAGTATTATAAAAAATAACCTTAACCATCTAAACTTTGGTGAGTTAATTAAATTTGCTAACTAGATTGCCCTGTACTTCAAAAATTACTGAAGCAAATCTAATGTTCTTGACCAAGGTATGAGTTAATTCAATATGAATTCATTTATTTCTTGTGAAAATAATAAATAAAAACAAGCCTGAAAAGACTAATAGAGTCGAATACCCTCCATTTAAATCTATCCAAATATCGTTTAAATACATATATATAATAGGAGGTATTTCAAATAGAAGAATAAAACCTAAAAAATACCATTCAACATTGAGCTAATTAATAATTTGTACTGTAGAACTATAGTAAATGATGAAGTCTTACATTTGACATAATTCTTTTTAAAAAAGTACTGAATCCATATTATTCAATAACCTCAAGTGTTACATCAATATTTCCTTTTGTTGCTTTTGAATATGGGCAGAATTCGTGTGCCTTATGCACAAGATTTTCTAATTTTTCTTTTTCAATTCCAGTTCCTTTTACTTGTAGCGTTACAGATATTTTAAAACCTTGATCCGCTTCATCTTTTAAGAAATTTACATTTGCAGTTACTTGTGTTTCGACTTTTATATGCTCTTTCCTAGCCACGTGCTGTAATGCACCATCAAAACAGGCGGAGTATCCAGATGCAAATAGTTGTTCCGGGTTGGTAGCGTTTGGTAACTCTTTTGCTCTTGGACTTCCTGGCATTGCGAGATCAAATTTTATCTTTCCATCACTCGATTCAACTCTGCCTTGTCTTCCTCCAGCAGCAGTTGCTGTAGATGTAAATAATGGTTGTTGATTCATTTGTTATTTTCTCCTTTTGTGTAAATTTTCATTTTTCTCTACCTATTATTTCCATCTATCTTTATTGATATCCTAATTAAGGAATTCAAATTTATTAAGACAATCCCAAATCTAGAATTTGGCATCATGTAAATTGATTGACACAATTTAATGTTATTAAACTACCCAATCCACTTCGTTTCATCCTTAAGTATTGTCACTTTTGTCTTTTCCAACGGTAATAATTACTTTTTGGGAACCCAAGAAACTTTAACATTTCTCGAATTGGGTTTCTTACTTAAAGTGCTTCTAATACCTTTACAATACCTGTTTTCGTTAATTTTTTGATATCCCTTTTAACTTTCCCAGTATTTCATTCTGCATCTCAAGTTGTTTAACTCTTAATTTAAGTGCTTCAATTTCCGAAAGTTCTTCTATACCTTTATTAAAAGTATATTATTTACCAACTGGCTGATTAAATCGATGTGTATCCCCGGCTCGGTACCACCTCATACATCTTTTAATTTGTGAAACATTTTTTATTCCTAACGTTTCCATAATCTCTTTATTCGTAAAGCCATCCTCATTCATTTTTACAGCTTTCCACTTAATATCTGAATCATCCCCATAAAAAATACACCCTTTATGAAATATAGTTTAACTATACGACATAAAAGGTGTTTTTTCTTGTGTCCCACTTAGAGGGTTCACTTTATTCTATAATCAGTTGGATAAAGGTGCTTTTATGATGCTTTTATTTATTAATACGTTTTAGTAATTCAGCTTTTTCAGCTTCATAACCAGGTTTACCAAGAACTCTACAGATAGATTTGGAACATTTCCATCTACATGGGCTAAAACGGTACCTTGAAAAGCATTCTTATTGACATAATCCATTGTTATACCAACAAGATATTTTAATCCAGAGAGTGGGACTTACCCTCTCCATTAGGATGCTAAATCACCTTCCAGGTTTTACCTCTTCAACTTTTTTTCAACCTTAATATTTAATGACTACCTATGGCGCGTGTTTAATACTAAACATATCTAAGGCCTATTTTATTATTAAATATTTGGTTTTTATTTTTAAAGATAAATGATCCGTTTAAATAATCTATTACTAATTGATTATCATACACTTCTTCAAAGTCATTATTAACTAAAAATTCAATATTATCTACTGTTAAAATTTTTTCATATGCGTCATTTGGTCTTTTGTTAATAACTTTCATTTCGTAAATATTATTTACTATGTCACAGCTTCCACGATCAAATGACAATTGAATAAATTGATTTTCATCCATTTTATTGCACAATACTTCCTTTGCAGAATCAGTTATTTGAAAATCCACTTATATACCTTCCTTACAGTAAGGATATTGTTCTAACAAAAAACCATAATTACACTAATCATATCCATACGATTTAGCTTGCTTAATTAATTCCCCATTTAAAAACTCTATAATAAAACCTGGCTTACTTCTTGTACTTTTTCTCTTAGTACTTGGGGTAACGATCACCTCTTATTTACTTTACAATCATTACAGCACAATTCGCATGCTGGACCACTTTATGGCTTACACTTCCCAAGAGCAGTTCTGAAAAGAGGCTAAGTCCCCTGCTACCCATTACGATAAGATCGTAATCTCCCTCTTTTGCCTTCTTGCATATCATTTCTGCAGGATCTCCTATATGGTATTCGCTATCATATTGAATAGATGATCCTGAAAGGACTTGTGCGGATTCATCTAAAATCCTCCTAACTTCCTCTACTTGCAATTGTTCAATATCCACTCCGTAAGCAAATGTATTGATATTGTTGATATTGTTACTAGGAATGATATTAAGAAGCGTTATACGGGCATTTATCCCCATGTTTTGCGCCAACTTTTTTGCCGATTTCAATGCATGTTTAGAGTGTTCGGATCCGTCAACTGGAACCAAAAATCGTTCATACATATTGTTACTCCCCTTTTTATAAAATCTTATTTTTATGATTAAACCCATGACGGTGATTATCTTTTTTATTAATCAGATCTGATCCTCCGCTTTGATGAAAAAACTTGACGGTCGATCAATAACATATTTAAATTTGATGCTTTTTAATAGAATCCCTCAAAGTTTTCCATTGTATGCGCAACTTTTCCATTGATCGCGAAATCATAGAGGAGATTCTCCTATCTATAAAACCATATTTGCAGTTGCTTTAATCGTAACTAATAGCTGAAGACCCCGATTGAGAACGTTCATTCTCAATTATCCAAATAAAAATTAATGGTTTGTTTGCATTCCCCCTCTCCGTTCATTATTACATATCATCTTGAAGCTCCTTTATTTGGAACTGTTGTACTATATGTCTCACGTTTAACTGGAAGTGACTTGTTTAAATCTAACTGAATACAACAATACATAAACGACAATCAAGGAAGAAAACAGATTTAGCACGACAAGAGAAATGTTTAAATTGAAAAATTGAGTAAGTGCTCCAACAAAAACTGGAGGCACAATGAATCCTATATACGCACACATCCAGAAAGCCGAAATCACACGTGGTTTCGCTTCAGGCTCAGGCAGTTGCCCTGCAAAAAATAGTGCATTTTGGAAAGTCCACCCACCACCAAGTGCTTGTATGAATATACTGATCCATAATAATGGTAAACTTGCTATAAAACCAGATATAACAATCAACCAAGAACCAATAGCTAAAAGCAAGATCCCCCATCTAATACGTGTAACAGGTTGAGTAGGTCTAGGAATAAACTGTGCGAATGCACCACCACCTAATAGAATTAAAAAGATCAAACCAGAAATAAATAAATTAGATGTTTGAATAACATTTTTCACGAAAGTAGGAATTAGAGCAAGTGCTGTTCCTTGGATCGTAAATACTGTAAAAATAGAAAGTCCAGACATCGACCAAAAGTGAGAACGTATTTTTTTTGGAACCCCAAGTGATATCTTATGTTTTGCAAGCTTTTGTTCTTTTGAAACTACATCCTTTGGTAGAGATTCTAGTATGAAAATCGAGATAATTAATAATCCAATTAATATCCAAAAAGGTAATCTAAGTGGTTGAATAGGTAAATATTGTAACATGAAAGCTGCTATTGCTGGTCCAAGTCCAAAGCCAACAAGTACAGTAACTCCAGAATATTTAATAGCTTTACCAATTTTTTTTGGATCTGATTGTCTAATTAGAAAAGCCACAGACGTACCAGTAAACGAACCATACGCAATTCCCTCTAAACTTCTTCCAACATAGATCATCCAAGCTTCTGTACTACCAATCATGAGCAAAGTTGAAACTATTGAAATCAAAATACTAATGCTAAGAACTTTTTTCAGTCCCCAAGCACTTCCTTTTGCCCCCACAACAAGTAGAGTCGGTAACAGGAATGCAGCATAGATAGCAAACAAAATCGTAATTTGCAAACTGTTTAATTGATAATATTCGCTATACAGCGGAAATAATGGAGTTACAAAAGTTGCTCCACAAGACATCAATAATATAACTAATAACATTCTTTTCACATTCATTTTCCTCTCTAATACTTAAAATTTAATTCTTATCTTTTATAACATTATTAACAATTTGCATACTCTATATGCCATTCGTTCATCTTTTGAGAATGCTCATTCTTAAATATGCAAACCTCTATAACTCCGTGATTATCCAAAAGGATATACTCACGTTTCGGGAATATCACGATCTGTAAAGAATCGCAGTCTAAATCAATTAATATAAAAATTTCAGGCTGAATTCATGCTCCGATAATTGTATTTTAATTAACGCTTGTTTTCGAAACTCAATACATAAAAGCTATTTATATTAGTTTCCGATACTATTAATTGTTTATTGGCTATTCATCAATGCAATTATTAACTTCCTTCGACGTTTATATTTATAACATATCGAGAACGAAAGGTAAAGAATTTTTTTACCGTTTGTTCTCAAATGATTATTAAAATAAATAGCAACAAAAGAAGTTAACTGTCTTTAGTTAACTATTTTCATTCACTATAAAAATAGAAATACGGTCCTAATCTAATATAGAGAGTGTCGTATCAATAATATTTTTAAGTTTATTTTTATCGTTAGTTGTTTTGACTAATACTCGTAAACCTACAAAAGAATTATGAATAAACTGAGATAGTTTATCTATATCATGGTGTTTAGGAATTTCTCCTGAATTTTGTCCACGTAATAGTAATTCAAGTATAATTTTTTCTGTTTTAGAAAAATTTTGTTCAATTTTTTCTGCTACTTCTTGATCATGTAAAGTCAACTCAACTGCACTATTAATAGTCAAACAACCAACCGATTTTTCGTTATCTTGGTATACGGCCATTTCTAATATACTTCTAATAGCATCTTTCACAGTTGATGAATTCTTAACTTGTATATCCATTTTTTTCTTCATTTTGTGATCATAATGTTCCAATGCTTTAATAAATAGTGTATGTTTGTCACCAAATGTATCATATAAACTTCTTCGGTGAATCCCCATATGAGAAACAAGATCTTGCAATGAGGTTTTTTCGTAACCTTGATACCTAAATAGTTCCGTTGCTTTTTGTAAAACTTCTTTTTCATCATATTCCTTATGTCTTGCCACGCTAGTACCTCCTTTTGAAAGATTATAGCATACTTAAAAATAAACATTGTATAATCAGCAATACACTTTTTAAAAGGAGTTTGACAGATAAAGGATTCTAAATTCAAAATTGCGGTTTAATAAGTGTTCGTTAATTATGTTAAACGATTAAGTATTTTCTAGATTAATAGGCGTCTTCGTTAGTTTCCATACCCTGTGAAACAGGTAATCCTTTATTGCTGACTTGGGAATTTAACTGGGTTATATTCGCTGGCACTTTTATATTCATATTAAATTTTGGAACACCTGATTTACTATCCTTAGGGTAGGTGCTACCTTAAAGCCTGCAAGTCTGGCACATCGCGTACGTTTTATTAATTCTTTTTTTCGGTGGGCGCATGAAGAAGGTACAATCCAAAGAAATCCTTCCTCAAAACTAAAAGAACCGAAGTCAGAAATTCGAATCCCTAAATTTTTAACTGAAAAAGAAATTGAACACCTTCGCGAAGCATGTCAAACTGCAAAAGAACATGCAATAATTGAATTTATGTATTCATCAGGATGTAAGATAGGTGAAATTGTGTTAATAAATTGAATAGATATAAATTGGTCTAATAACTCCGTTGTTGTACGAGGGAAAGGTGATAAGGAAAGAAAAGTTTACTTCAATATTCGTACTGAAATTTGGATAAACAGGTATTTAATTGAGCGAAAAGATGAAGATGTCGCATTATTTGTAACAGAGAGAGCCCCTCACAGATTAAGTATCGCACAAACACGATATATCATTAAAAATGTATCTTTACGTTTAGAGTATAATAAAGAAATTTCCCCACATCAACTTAGACACAGTTATGCAACTCATTTAATGGATAATGGTGCTCCTCTTGAAGTTATTCAAAGTTTATTAGGTCATGTAAACAATGAGACGACAGGCTAGACGTAATGAAACCTACTTTAAGTATAATTTTGGGGTAGTGGTTTGACAGTTTCGTTCATATCAGTTCAATAAGAAATAAGTATTATAAAAATACATAATGTACTAAATTGAAAGCACATATAATCTAAAATTTATATAGTATCAAATATGTTCTACACAGATGATAACCTTGCCCTTGGCGTGTCCTTCTCCAAGATACCGGATAGCTTCTGCCACCTGACTTAACGAATATCGTCTATCTATAACTGGTACTAATTTATCTGCCACAAAAAGTTCCATTAAAAAATTTTGATCAGTTTTGTTTGGTTTATGAACAAGAATAGACATATTCTTATTCTCGGTTTTAGAAATCAAGGGTCCAAGGAACAGAAGTTGAAAGATTAGAGTCAAGGAACCTCCGACCATGACATATGTACCTTTAGGATTTAATAAACGCTTGTAATCGAAAATCGACCGATTTCCTACAACATCGAGAATCAGATCATAAAACTGGTCGTTTTGGGTGAAATCTTCTTGAGTATAATCAATAACATGATCTGCACCAATGGATTTTAGGGTATCCAATTTCCTCGTACTGTCCACACATGTTACTTCAGCACCGTATAATTTGGCAATTTGCAATGCAAACGTACCAACACCTCCACCAGCACCATTAATTAAAACCTTTTGTGCATCCTGAATCCGTCCTTTATCACGAAGCCCCTGCAAGGCCAGGACTGCTGCTTGTGGAATGGCAGCTGCTTCCTCGAATGTCATATTAGCTGGTTTCAACGTCAATGCATCTTCACGAACGCATACATATTCCGCAAATCCTCCCCAACCACACCAGGAAATGTCTCCGAATACCTCATCTCCTTCAAAGAGGTGTTTTACATCTTTGCCAACTGCTTCAACCCTCCCTGCTATATCAGCACCGAGTATTTTATATTTTGGTTTTAGCAGTCCCCCAAGACGAGCCAGGAATGGTTTACCTCTCATGAGATCCCAGTCCCAAGAATTTACAGATACAGCATAAACTTTTACCAATACTTCATTGTTTTTTAAAGCAGGTATTTCGACTTCTTTTAAATTAAGAACGTTAGTTGTTCCATATTTATTGTATACCATCGCTTTCATTAAGTGTTCTCCTTTACATTTAGGTTTGGTAAAAAATAAAAAATTTTATGAATACCAATTCTAAAATATATGTTGAACATTATATTATTTCTCCTTTATTTTGTTAATTCCTTGTTCAACTATCCTGAAAATAAACTTCTAAACTTTGAATAAAAGGCAATACTTAAATAGACGTAACTCAATCCGCAACAAGGAGGAACATATGAACGAATTGTTGATACAAGTAATAGAAGCGCATGGCGGGTTAAACCGTTGGGAAAAATATAATTCATTAACTGCCACGATCGTCACCGGTGGTAGTTTATGGGCATTGAAAGGGCTCGTTCAAGACTCTAATCCTCGTGAGATGACAGTCGCGCTTCACTCTGAAGTCGCATCTCTCACTCCCTTCGGTCAACCGGATTGGCGGACTTCCTTCAGCCCCGATCGTATTGCGATTGAAACCCTGTCCGGGGAAGTCATTCGCGAGCAGGACGATCCTAGGACCTCGTTTGCGAATCATACGATGAACACACCATGGAATCCACTTCATCGAGCCTATTTCAATGGATACGCAATGTGGACATACCTGACTACACCTTTTTTCATGATGATGCCGGGGTTTGAGGTCAGCGAAATCCCATCCTGGCAAGAAGGCAATGAGACTTGGCGAGGATTGCGTGTAAGATTTCCCAATAACATTGCTAGTCACAGTAAGGAGCAGGACTTCTATTTTGACGCTGATTTACACCTGCGCAGACACGACTATCATGTTGATGTCGCAGGCAGCTTTCCGGCGGCGCAATATATCGACGACTACATCGAGGTTGAAGGCTTTCATTATCCTACAAAACGCCGCGCTTATTTACGCGGACCCAATATGGAACCAGTTCGCGATAT
The DNA here is from genome assembly GCF_002559405.1 of Bacillus sp. AFS001701. GTDB lineage: Bacteria > Bacillota > Bacilli > Bacillales > Bacillaceae_G > Gottfriedia. Next base: position 11,242 of record NZ_NTZO01000328.1, read on the forward strand.
GCTGTTCGTTGCGATCGATATAAGCAACATCCGGTTTAGTTGACTCGATCATATAATTTCTTATATCACAAAAAAGGTGGAGCAGTAAGCTTCACCCTTTTTTATTGATACCGTTCAAACAAATCCAAAATGGTGACTTCCAGTAAATCCGATTTATTCACCCGTTTTTGCTTGGCAAACTGATCAAGCTGCATCGCTATGTCATCGTCATTCACAATAGTTTTCCTGGTTCCCCATTTCCAATCACCTATTACTTTTTCTTATATTCTATGTTTTTTTAGTAATTCCTTGTTCAACTATACTGCCATTTAACACAATAAAAAATAGACTGCCGTAGCAGCCTATCATTATACAACTAACGCGCTCGTTAGCCATCCATGAGTCAGATTATTCACAACAGTGAATGGGAGTTTTAAATCGTACTCCCATAGTAATTGAAAAAAGATTATTAGTTTTTAATCTAATTCACCGATAAACCAAAACTCACCTTCATGTTTTACTTCTATTTCCTCTGTATCTCCTACATAGTCAGAAATAATTTCAGTGCTCCAAAAGAAATTATATACAAGCAACAATCATGTGAAAATCTGCATATCTATCTTTTGGTTCAGCCTTGAATTTGAATATCGACTGTTCGAGTTACACCATGTATTCAATTCTCTATACTAAATCAAGTAATTCATCACGACGGTAAATGCAGTCAGTAATAATATTAAATCAAACTTCTTTTGGTGTAAATTCAATTAACTTCTCATAATATTTTCTTTTCGCCAAAATTAATTCAATTCATTAATTATCAAATTGTTTTTTTATTTACTTCATTTCCTTTTTTAGTCTTTGTAATAGTAAGCTTGTTCTTGCAAGTAGATCTCTAATATCAAAAGGCTTTGTTATATAATCATCAGCACCAAACTCTAATCCTAATAACCGATCTATAATGTCATCCCTAACGGTTAGTAAAATAATGCCCATGCAATTTTTACTTCCAACTTGTTTGCATAAATCTAAACCATTCATTACAGGCATCACAATATCGGAAATCATAATTTCTGGTTGAAAAACAGAAATTTTCTCGAGTGCCTCTTTGCCATTAAATGCTGTTTCTACATTATATCCTTCCCTTCGAAAAGCATATGCTAAGGATTCTACTATACTTTTTTCATCATCTACAATTAATATTTTCACATTCATGGACTCACCTAAATTCATTGTTAATTTATGACTTATATTAAATATTGTTTTAATATAAATAAAAATTAACAGAAGTAAATCTCACTTTCTTTTTAGATTAATTAAGTTATATTTGCATAACATGGTTTCTTTATAAGAAACAACTGCCCAGTAAAAAAAAAGTGAGATTGTTGATATTGTATTGTCATTTTCAATCATTTAAATTACTCCTTTCTTCTTGATGGTTTAATAATATTGAATTATTATTTCAAATTTAACCATCAGTTGTTTCTAAGTTGTAAACTTTCGTAAAATTCTAAAAAGCTAAACCACTAAAGTGATGACCTTTTAAAAATATAATATTTCACTAGATCTTTTATAGA
>NZ_NTZO01000329.1 GCF_002559405.1 Bacillus sp. AFS001701
TAAATCATGTGAGATAAAAAGAAAGGTAAGTGAGAACCTTTTCTGTAACGATTTTAATAAGTTTAATACTTGAGCTTGGATTGAAACATCTAGAGCAGAAACTGCTTCATCACAAATGATTAGTTTTGGATCAACTGCAAGTGCACGTGCAATTCCGACACGCTGACGTTGACCACCACTAAATTCATGAGGATAACGCTCCATTGCTTCTGGTCTTAACCCAACATGCCCTAATAATTCCTCAATTCTAGCTTTACGTTCTTCTTTTGGAACGACATTTTGAATGGCTAATGCTTCACCTAAAATTTGTCCAATAGTTTGTCTAGGGTTAAGTGATGCAAACGGATCCTGGAAGATTACTTGTAGATCTTTTCTTATTTTACGCATTTCTTTTTTTCCTAAGCTTAATAAATCTTTTTCCTTAAAATGAATGCTTCCACTTGTAGGCTCGTCCAATCTTAGAATGGCTCTACCAGTAGTAGACTTACCACAACCGGATTCTCCAACAATGCTTAAAGTTTCTCCCTCATATATGTTGAAGCTAATATCGTCTACAGCTTTTACGTGATTAACCGTTCTTCCTAAAATGCCACCTTTAATTGGAAAGTATTGTTTTAAATGATCTACATTAAGTAGTATTTTTTTATCCACTAGTTGTAATGCCATTATTCAATCCCAACTTTCTCTTTGATGGTATAGTCTGTTTCCCATTGTGATGTGTACATCCAACAGCTGACTTCAGTATTTTTGTCCATCGTTAGTAAATCAGGCACTGACTGATGGCACATTTCCTTTGCATGTGCGCAGCGTGGCGCAAAACTACAGCCTTTAGGCATATTATATGGACTAGGTACAGTACCAGGTATTGTTGTTAATTCATCTTGATCCATATCAAGACGTGGAAGAGAGTTTAATAACCCGATTGTGTATGGGTGTTTAGGGCTATTAAAAAGTTCTTTTGCTGAAGTATATTCAACAATTCTTCCAGCGTACATAACAGCTACCCGATTGCAAGTTTCATAAACAACGCCTAAATCATGCGTGATTAATATTACGGCTGTACCTAAATCTTTTTGAAGTGATTTAATTAATTCTAGAATTTGAGCTTGAATTGTCACATCAAGAGCGGTAGTCGGTTCATCTGCGATTAGTACTTCTGGGTGACAAGCAAGTGCCATTGCAATCATAACCCTTTGTCTCATTCCACCACTTAGCTCATGTGGCTCTTGCTTTGCACGTTTTTCAGGAGATGGGATCCCTACAAGTCGTAGCATTTCAACTGCTTTCTCCCAAGCTTCCTTTTTGCCTAATTTTTGATGAAGACGAATCGCCTCTGCAATTTGTTCGCCAGCTGAATAAACAGGATTTAGAGATGTCATCGGCTCTTGAAAGATCATTGAAATTTCATTTCCTCGAATGGAACGCATTTGCTTTTCCGTTTTTGCTAGTAAGTCTTCACCTTTAAAAAGAATACTACCACCAGTTATTTTACCTGGAGGAGAGGGGATTAATCCTAAAAGAGATAATGATGTAATACTTTTACCACTTCCAGATTCTCCTACTATTCCAAGTGTTTCACCTTTTTTTAATGTAAAGCTAATTCCATTAACTGCTTTACTTGTTCCTTCATCTGTATAAAAGTAGGTTTGTAGATTTTTAACCTCAAGAATTGTTTCATCAATTTGTTTTTTCATAGTAGGACCTCCTTAATTCAAGTCAACTCGTTTATTAAAGTAACGGTAGAGAATATCAACAGCTAGATTCATAAATACAAAGATAACTGAAGCGATTAAAACGCCACCTTGAACCATAGGTAAATCTCTTGTCCTAATTGCATCAACAATTAATCTACCTAGTCCATTAATTGCAAAAACTGACTCTGTTAAAACGGTACCACCTAGTAATGCACCAAACTGTAGTCCAACAACAGTAATAACAGGAATAAGAGCATTCTTTAAACCATGTTTATAGATAATGACATGCTCTTTTAATCCTTTTGCTCTTGCTGTACGCATATAGTCTTGACGAACAACCTCAAGCATACTTGACCTAGTCATTCTAGCTACGATTGCCGCACCACCTGCACCTAATGTTAATGCTGGAAGTACCATATGTTTAAACGTTCCCCAGCCAGCAACTGGGAATATATGAAGATTAACTGAAAAGAAGTAGATCAGCATTAAACCAAACCAGAAACTTGGTAAAGAGATTCCTAGTAAAGCGACAATCATAATTGTAATATCAGCCGCTGAGTACTGTTTAGTTGCTGATATAATTCCTGCTAGCATACCAAGTACAACTGTAATGAAAATACTAGCCAGTGCAAGCTCAATTGTAATCGGCAAACGAATCATAATCTCATCTAATACTGGACGATTATTTCGAAGCGATTCACCAAAATCTCCTTGTAGTACATGAACAACATAGTCGAAATACTGAATAATGACAGGGCGATCAAGTCCAAGTTGATGACGAATCATTTCAATTGTTTGTTTCGTAGCACCTTCCCCAGCAAGTAGTGTTGCTGGATCACCAGGAACCATCTGCATGATTAAAAAAACGACTAAACTTACACCAAGTAAAACCGGAATAGTTTGTATAATTCTTCTGACAATAAATAGAAACATTTACTTTCCTCCTTATTTTTTCATTCTTGGATCAAGAGCATCTCTTAGTCCATCTCCGAAAATATTAAATCCTAATACAAGTGTTGAAATCGCAATACCCGGAAATAAGGCAATGTGAGGTGCTGTAAATAAGTAATCACGTCCACTGCTTAACATCGCTCCCCATTCTGGTGAAGGAGGCTGAGCACCTAATCCTAGATATGATAAGCCTGCTGCTGAAAGAATAGCTGTAGCCAGCTTTAACGTAGCTTGGACAATGATTGGTGAAAGAATATTCGGAAAAATATGTTTGAAAATAATTGTTGAATCAGTTGCACCTAATGCACGAATTGCGTCTATATACTCAAGTTTTCTGACAGATAACGTAGATCCTCTAACGATTCGTGCAAACGTTGGGATTGAAAAGATACCGACAGCAACCATAACATTAATTAGACTAGGACCAAGTGCACTAATAATCGCAAGTGCTAGTAAAATACCTGGAAATGCTAGTAAAACATCAACAACCCTCATAATGATCGTGTCAACCCATTTTCCGTAATAACCTGCTATCAACCCGAGCGTGATTCCGAAAATTGCTCCAAATAAGACAGATACGAAACCAACAGAAATTGAAAGTCGACTTCCATAAATGATTCTACTTAAAATATCTCTTCCTTTATCATCTGTTCCCATCCAATGTTCTAGCGATGGAGTTTGCAGTTTATTCATTAAATCAATCGCAAAAGGATCCTTCGGTGAAATGAGTGGTGCTAAAAAAGCTACTAAAATATAAAAAAGTACGATATATCCACCAACTAGTGCCAATTTATTTTTTTTAAACTTCTTATAAAATACTTTCC
>NZ_NTZO01000078.1 GCF_002559405.1 Bacillus sp. AFS001701
ATTTTAAACCATTTTATTAAACTCTTTTCGAAGCCTTTTAATAATACGTTTTTCTAATCTGGATATATATGATTGCGATATTCCAAGCATATCAGCTACATCTTTTTGGGTTTTTTCTTCGGTTCCATCTAGTCCAAATCGTAGTTCCATTATTTGTTTTTCACGATCATTCAGTTGATCTAGTGCTTTTGTTAATAATGATTTATCGACATTGGCTTCTAAGTCCTTCGTTATGATATCGTCCTCTGTACCTAATACATCAGAAAGTAATAATTCATTACCATCCCAATCAATATTTAATGGTTCATCAAACGAGACTTCAGAACGGTTTTTATTATTTCTACGTAAATGCATCAGAATTTCATTTTCGATACATCTTGAAGCATAAGTTGCCAATTTAATTTTCTTTTCAGGATTAAAGGTATTAACGGCTTTTATCAATCCGATTGTACCAATGCTAATCAGATCCTCAATATTAATGCCCGTATTTTCAAACTTTCTGGCAATATAAACTACTAATCGTAGATTTCTCTCAATTAATAGTGATCTAGCACCTAAATCTCCATTCGGTAGTTTCTGTAAAAGCTTTTCTTCTTCTTCCCTTGTCAAAGGAGGTGGTAATGCTTCACTTCCCCCAATGTAGTATACTTCGTCGGCTTTCAAACCAAGCTTTACTAATAGCTTATACAAACCTAACTTTAGTTTTAAGAACAATCGATTCATTTTCTACCTCCTATGCAATTTCATTAATTGTTCCCTGCATCATTTTTGGATGAAGGATACATTCATATAAATTGTCTGAAGACAAAGTAACATGACTCAATCCAACTAAAACCGAACTCGATGAATACCATTTTCCATTAATTTTCAATTTAACAACAGTAGGTTTTATTGCGACGAGGAATTGATTACTTTGACCAATACTTTTATAAGGTATATAAGTTCCTTGAAAAAAACTTAACACATCGAGTGCTTCTGTATTATGTAATGTATTTTCAGAGTCTCTAACTAACTTTACTAGTTCGATAGGTAATCCATAATCACTAGTTGAACAATCTAAAATAATAACTGGTTTCCTAGAAAGCGGTTCATGTAGAGAGTTACCACTATCCATTAATCCTCTAATTTTAATCGAAGTGTTCCGCCACACAATTTCCATTTCATACATTTCATTCAACTTCCACTTTGTAAATGAGATCTGATTGATTGATTTTCTAGCGTAAAATATGACGATTGGTAGCATTCCAATTACAAAATACCAGCTAACAGGATCACCATAAAAGGATGAATTGGTTAAATTTGATTCATTAGTAGCAAATAAATAATGTAAGCCTAATAATGCGCCACCTAAAATGAATGTTGAAAAATAGAAGATACTTAATAGCTGTAAAAAAGTGATAATCCGTTGCCTTCCAAATGCAAAAAATACGATGAAAAACGATAATAATATTTTCATAAAAGGTGAGCCAAAAACATATGCATAAGGAGTAAACGTCATTAAAACAACGATTGAACCTAATAATGCCCCTAATAATGACCGCAAAATAGATACATTTCTTTTTAGAATTAAGCCTGTCAACTGAATGATCAAGAAGTCCATTAACAAGTTTAATAACCAAACAAGATCGCCATATATCACCAATTTTGTTCGCCATCCTCTATAGAATATTCATTTATATGTAAGTATAGGATGAGCACGGTAAGAAGTCTGTCAAAAAAAGGAAGCTTTATTGAAGAGTTTTTCGACAATACATTTTCGAAATATGGATGGACAGGTCAATATTTCATAGAAATCTTTCACTTTATTTCTATTAAATCTGCCCATTAAGGAGTGAGGATTTGAATAGTTGGATATTTCATTCACCCGTTTTTGAGTTTGATGGTTCCAAACCATCAATAAGACAACACTCTGCCTGGAAAGGTCACGCTAAATTTGCTTACGATTTAGTTCAATTCGTGAAACCAAAAAAAATTGTAGAATTAGGCACCCACTTTGGATTCTCTTTTTTCTGTTTTTGTCAAAGTGTGAAAGATCATAATCTATCATGTGAATGTTTTGCAGTTGATACTTGGCAAGGTGATCTGCATAGTGGATTGTATAGTAATGAAGTTTTTGATACGGTACATGAAATTGTTCAAAAACATTACCAAAAAGAAGCTAAAATGTTACGTAAGTCTTTCGACGATGCAATTGAGAATTTCGAAGATAATACGATCGACATACTTCATATTGACGGGTTTCATACTTTTGAAGCTGTGCTACATGATTACACTTCTTGGCTACCAAAAGTATCTCAAGAAGGTATTGTTTTAATCCATGATACTGAAGTACGAATACAAGATTTTGGGGTTTATAAATTTTGGGAAGGCATTAAACAACAACTCCCATCTTTTGAATTTACACACTCACATGGGTTAGGTGTTTTATTCCCTAAAGGCTGTAACGAAAAGTTCAAGGGTGTCATTAGTGATTTAACTAATTTACAAAATCACTACTCGAAAGAATGAAAAAAACCAAGATAAGAGAGTCATCTTATCTTGGTTTTTTTACATTTATTAGCGTCTTTTACGATTACGTAAAAACGCTGGAATATCTAAGTCATCAAGACTAGTTACATTTTTAGTCGTTTCTACAACCGGAGCTTCTTCGCGAATTGGTTCGCGTTTGATCGTTGGTTGTGGAGCCTGCGTTGGTGTTGAAATTGTTTGTCTCGCTATTGGTTTTGGAGTAGGCGGTGCTGTAATAACACCTTCAAATCCAGTCGCAATAACCGTTACAATAATTTCATCCTTTAAGTTTTCATTGATTACAGAACCGAAAATCATATTTACTTCAGCATCACATGCAGTCGATACGATATCTGCTGCTTCTTGCACTTCATATAAGCTTAAGTTCGTTCCACCAGTGATATTCATAAGTACACCTTGTGCACCATTAATTGAAGTTTCTAGTAATGGACTAGAAATAGCTTTTTTAGCTGCTTCAGCCGCACGGTTTTCTCCACCAGCAACACCGATACCCATTAATGCAGAACCTTTATTAGACATAATTGTCTTAACATCTGCAAAGTCAAGGTTAATTAATCCCGGAACAGCGATTAAGTCAGAAATACCTTGAACCCCTTGACGAAGTACATTATCTGCTTCGCGGAATGCTTCAAGCATTGGGGTATTACGATCAACGATTTCTAATAATCGGTCATTAGGAATAACAATTAAAGTATCAACGCTTTCCTTCATTGCAGCGATTCCAGTTGCCGCTTGAGTTGAACGCTTTCTACCTTCAAATGTAAATGGACGAGTAACTACACCTACAGTTAAGGCACCTAATTCTTTTGCTACTTGTGCAATTACTGGAGCTGCACCTGTTCCTGTACCTCCACCCATTCCAGCAGTTACGAATACCATGTCAGCTCCTTTAAGAGCTTCTTGTAATTGTTCTCTACTTTCTTCTGCTGCTTTTTTACCTACCTCTGGATTAGCTCCTGCCCCTAAACCACGAGTAAGTTTGCCACCGATTTGCATTTTCACTTCAGCTTTTGATAGATTAAGAGCTTGTGCATCAGTATTCACAGCAATAAAATCTACACCTTGTACTCCATGTTCAATCATTCGGTTAACGGCGTTATTTCCTCCGCCACCTACACCAATTACTTTTATCTTCGCTAAAGCATCTACATTTGTATCAAAATCTAACATGATTGATCCCCCTACTTTTCAAATTCATCACAAATTTAATCCCATAAATATTTAAAAATGCTTTTAACTTTACTCATGACGCGCTCTTCATCCTGCTGTTTTGGTTTTGTATTTGAATTTGAAACAGCTACAGGTTTTCGTTCATTTGATTCGAATGCAATATTAGAGCTAAGTTTTTTTCCACGCATTTTTGATTTATAAAAAGCATACTTGATTAAACCTACACCAGTAATGTATTGAGGTTCTCTTACACCTATATAATCTGGTGTTGCAACCCTTACATTATTTTTAAATACCTTTTGAGCTAAATCGATTACACCAGTCATTGTTACTGTACCACCAGTTAGAACAAAACCACCTGGTAAATTGCTTCCTCTCATTCTTACAAGCTCATTTTGAACCATAATGAGGATTTCTTCTAATCTAGCTTCAATAATATCGGAAATTTCTTGCTGACTGTATTGTTGATGTTGTTCACTACCCATAATTGGTACACTTAAAACTTCTTCAGGTAATGCAGTATCATAAAAAGCATGTCCAAATTTCACTTTAATTTTTTCTGCATCTTCTGTTGAAGTTTTCAGTCCAATTGATATGTCTTTTGTAATATGGTCTCCTCCAACAGGTAGGACTGACGTTGCCATTAATACACCTTCTCTAAAAAGAGAAATTGTAGTTGAGCCTCCACCGATATCAACAAGTGCTACACCTAAGTTTTTCTCATCCTGCTTTAGTCCTATCGTACTTGCAGCCATAGGTTGTAGACATATATCCGTTACCTCTAACCCCGCTCTTTCAACACAACGAAGTATATTATGTACTAGAGTTCTTGAACCAGTGATTAATGTACCTTCCATTTCCAACCGTACACCAATCATTCCTCTTGGGTCTTTTACCTCAGAAAGGCCATCAACAATGTATTCATGTGGAACAACATCGATAATTTCTCTTTCCGGTGGTATAGAAATTACTTGAGCCTGATCCATTACTCTTAAAACATCTTCATTGTCAATTTCTTTATTTTCTTTAGAAACTGCTACTACGCCGTTAGTACTAATCAATTGCACTTGATTGGCACTAACCCCTACAATTACTTTGTCAATATGAATGCCAACCATTCTTTCTGCTTGATCAATTGCTTTTTTGATTGATTTGACTGTTTCATCTATATCAACTATTGACCCACGTTTTAAGCCTGAAGATTTAACATTACCAACACCGATAATGTTAAGTGTGTCGTTAACTAGTTCTCCTATGATTACTTTAATTGTTGAAGTTCCAACGTCAAGACTCACATAGATCTCATTGCTGTTCATGATGGCACCTCCTTTTTCTCACTATCTATTATAATCGAGCATCAATTCATTCTTAAATATCATATATGACAACTATTCAACATTTACGGGGGTTTTCCTCTTTTTTAAGTTTGATTTTTCATAATCTTTTTAATTTTTTTCATTATTTCTATTTAACTACTAGTCTACACTAACAAGTAAAGTTAAAAAAGACTTGAAAGTACTGTTAACTAATGTTAAATCGACTATTTAGGATCAGTACTATAAGGAGAAAAATACGCACCAACTTCTAAATGGATAACCCCTTTTTGATCTTTAGGTATTGACTTTAATATTAATGGGTAATTTGACATTTTATTTGAGAATTTTCGAATCGTTGTCCTTACTTCATACCCTTCATTCGTAAAAACCGTTATTAACAAAGGATCATCCTTACTTGGAGTATAATCTATTTCAGAAATTGATTGAAATATACTTTGCGGCATTTTTTTCAATTCCGCAGCCATTTCCTGCAACTCGTCTCCTTGTTTCCAACCAATTAAATCAGGAGCTGTAGTATTTCCTAGTGAATTTTTCTCTTTAATAAGGACTCCGCTTTCTAACAATAGATACTTTTTCCCGCTGAATAAACCTTGTCCAACAGGCTGAAATTCTTTTACATCGATTTCTACTTTATTAGGAAATCTTTTATGTACGATTGCAGATTGAATTGTGTTTTGACTTTCAAGCTGATCTACGACCCTTTTTGACCTAATTGTCAAAAAGCTATCATCAACGCTTACATCGGCTAATTTTTGAATTTCTTTATCAGAGTACAGTTGGTTTCCATTAATGACTAAGTGAATTTTTGAACCAATTGATGTTTGGAAATACAATACACATAAAAGCAAAGAAAAAAACACAAGAATTGTGACCAGTATTCGCAAATTTGCTTTTTTACGTTTTTTATTACGTAAAACAGGTACACGGTCTTCTAAACTAATAATCTTATTTTCCTGCATAAATATGCCTCCATTATCAATGTTCAACTAAAAATACCTGTTTAATTTACTTTTGCTTAAGAAGTAATTTAAGAATTTTGAACTACTCATGACTAAAGTTACGAGATTCTTGGGAACAAAGCATACTTGCTAGCATATTTCTTTACTAGCAGAGGTTCTTTTATTTACCAAGCTATCCCCGTAGTCCCTACAGTTAAGTTTTCCTAACGCTAGGTGAAACGCACTCAGCTTGATTTCTCTTTGCGACTTTCGAGAGGTATTGGCGAACGAAAGCCACCAAACAAGTTCTATTCACGCAACAAGCACCATACTTGAAATCGTTCTAGTTCAAGTGTCCGATATGATTTTATCTTATACTTCATGTCGGATACTAGTATAGTAAAATAATATGACGTTTTTTTAATACTATATTGCATCCGAAGTCGATTCATCTCATAATTTACATCACGAGTGTTCTTGACTTAATAATAGAATAATAAAAAATAGAATAGCAAATGAATGCCATTCTATCTTGGTCATCATATGCTATGTAAATTATAGCATATAATATGGTTAGTTTAGAAGAAACTTACATTTTTTTCCCAACAATTTCTACTTCTGTTTCAAGTTGTACATTAAATTTTTCTAATATAGTTTTCTTAATAAATGCTATTAAGTCTAGTACATCTTTTGAAGTGGCATTTCCGGCATTTACAATAAAGTTACCATGCATTTCAGAAACCTTCGCACCACCAATTTGATATCCTTTTAAATCAGCACGTTCAATTAAATTACCAGCATACTGTGGTAATGGATTACGGAAAATACTTCCAGCACATGGATAATTCCAAGGCTGTGTTTCTCTACGATAATCTTTGTTTTTTTGCATTAAAGCAGTTGAAGCTTCTTTTGATCCTTCTTGAAGCTGAAGTTCTGCTTCTAATACAAATCCTTTACGTTTATGTTGTAAAACTGACGTTCGATAAGAAAAATCTAGTTCTTCATTTGACAACCATTCCATTGTTCCATCAGGAAATAGAATATGTGCTCTAGAAGTAATATTTGAAAAATCGGATTGATGAGCACCTGCATTCATATATACACCGCCACCAACACTACCAGGAATTCCACTTGCAAACTCTAGACCAGATAATCCTTTTCTACTCAGTTGAGTAGCTAAACGAATAACTGAATATCCTGCACCTACAACTACTTTTGTACCTTCTAGTTCGATATGGTCTAAGCAATCACTAATTTTAATTACGACACCTTCAATACCTTGATCCGATACAAGTAAATTTGATCCTCTACCAATTACAGTCACATTTACGCCATGTTCATTTGCAAGGTTAATAATCTCTTTAATTTCATTCACAGTTTTAGGAATGACCAAATACTCAGCTGGTCCTCCAATTTTCATTGTCGTATGATTTGCTAAAGGCTCATTTATTAGAAGACTCGAGTCATTTAATATTTCCTTTAATTTTGATTCAAACATTCGATATTTTCCCCCTTTAGCTTATAGTATCCTCTATTACATTTTTATTTTATTTCAAACTTGTTCGTGCAAGTTCATTTACTTATTTTCTCTAATACATTTACTAGTTTTTTTGCAGCTTCTGGTACACCCATTTTTAATGATGCATTTTTCATCTCTTGAAGTTTAATAGGATTTAGTAATACTTTTTCAATTTCAGTTACTAAATATTCACTATTGAAATTTTTTTCCAATATAACAATTGCCGCACCATTTTTCTCGAGTGATCTAGCATTAACTTCTTGATGATTATTCGTTACATATGGGCTTGGTATTAGAATACTAGGTTTTCCTAATGCAGTTAATTCTGCTAATGTAGTTGCCCCCGCTCTTGATACGACTAAATCCACTTCTCTTAAAATTTCAGGCATATTATGTAAAAATGGCTTAACCACTACATTTTCTGGGTTACCTACTTTAGTTATTTCCTCAATGACAGAATCGTAATGTACTTCGCCTGTTACATAAATCATTTGGTAATCTTTTTCACCTAATTGATTGACACTTTTTAAAAAGGCTTGATGAATCGGTCTTGCTCCCCTCGAACCACCAACAATTAGTACTGTGGGTTTACCCGATTTTAATCCTAATGATTCTAATACTGCTGGATTTGATTCTCCAAGTACTTCAGAAGCCCTTGGGTTTCCTGTAAACACTACTTTCTCTTTATTAAAATAGTCCGCAACCTCTTCAAAACAAATTGCAACTTTTGTTACATAACGATTTAAGAACTTATTTGTTAGTCCAGGTATACTATTTTGTTCATGTATAACTGTCGGAATCCCTAGTTTTGCTGCTGCGTAAACAACAGGACCACATACATATCCACCGGTTCCAACGACTACATCTGGCTTAAATTCACGAATTATTTTCTTACTATCTGATACACCCTTTAAGAATCGATAGACTGTTTTAAAATTCTCTAATGATATGCTTCTCTTGAACCCTGTAATAACGATAGATTTAAAAGGTATGTTTGCTTTAGATACAATCCCTTTTTCTAATCCATTTTCTGTACCAACATATAAACATTCTACATTGGAATCTTGTTTTTTTAACTCTTTAATTAGCGCAAGTGCTGGATAAATATGACCACCAGTACCCCCACCACTAACTAAAATTTTCATAAAGATCCTCCTAAATTACAATACATAAATAACTTTAAGCAGTTTAAGTAGTTATTATACCAATTTTATCACTATCATTCTAATTGTTTTTTCTATAAAAATAAAGAAAACTCATCAATTGGAAAGTAAATAGGCTAGAACACATTGCGTTTACTAAATAAAAAGGACCGACTCATTTTTGAAAAATTCAAGTACAACAAGTACTTGTTTCAATTTGAGTCGGTCCTTTTATGTACGCGCATGTCTACTAATATTTAATAATACACCTACGGCTAATAGCATTAATGTTAAAGATGAACCACCATAGCTTAAAAATGGTAATGTAATCCCTGTAACCGGCATTAAGCCTATTACAACGCCTATATTAATCATTACTTGTATTGCAATCATTGAGACAATTCCTACTGCTAAAAAAGTACCGAATAAATCAGGAGAACTTAAAGCAATTCGGATCCCTCTCCAAAGTAATAAAGAGAATAATAAGATGACAAAAGTTCCGCCAATAAATCCTAATTCTTCTGATAGAATCGCAAAGATAAAATCAGTTTGTGGTTCTGGCAAATACATAAACTTTTGTCTACTTTGTCCCAATCCTAAACCAAATAATCCACCAGGACCAATTGCATATAGTGATTGAATAATTTGGAATCCAGTTCCTAATGGATCAGACCATGGATCTAGAAATGATGTAATCCTTTTTATTCGATAAGGAGCAGAAGCTATTAGGGCAACAAATCCTGCAACCCCAACAATACCTAATCCCATAAAATGAGAAATTCTTGCTCCAGCTACGAATATGATGATTACACAAGTACCTACCATTACTGTACCTGTTCCTAAATCTGGTTGAAGCATAATTAAACCAAATGCCAAAAACACAAGACCTAATGTTGGTACAAGACCCTTTTTAAAAGACGTAATATTTTTCTGATTATCTGCTAAGTATTTTGATAGAAATACCATCATTCCAAGTTTCATAAACTCAGAGGGCTGGATCGAGAATGCACCGATTCCAATCCAACTTCGTGCACCACCTCGTACTAGACCAACCCCTGGTACAAGTACAAGTACCAACAAGATAAAACAAGCTATTAATATTTTTTTTGCATGTGTTTTGAAAAGCCAGTAGTCAATATTTGAAACAACAAACATTCCAACTACTCCAACCCCAGCAAATAATAATTGCCGTTTAGCAAAAAAGAACGAATCATGAAACTTATAAGATGCCCATATTGCACTAGCACTGTAAACCATAATCATACCTACTGTTAATAATGATAGCGTAACGAGAACAAGAATCATGTCAGGACTATTTTTCTTTGTTGGCACTTAAATACACCTCAACTTTTGAATTAAACAAGCCTTACATTAACTTATGCACTGCTTGTATAAATTTATTACCACGTTCTTCAAAAGTCTTAAATTGATCCCAGCTTGCACAAGCAGGTGACAATAAAATAATATCTCCAACTTCTGAATGAGTGAATGCTTCATTTACAGCATCTTCAACATTATCTACCGATTTTACTGCTTTCATTCCTGCTTTTTCTGCTGATTCAATTAATTTTTCTGCTGTTTGACCATAAGTGACTATTTTTTTTACATTTTTAAAATAAGGAATTAAGTCGTCAAAACCATTTCCTCGATCTAATCCACCAGCTATTAAAATGACTGGTTTTTGAAAAGAAGAAATTGCTTTTTGTGTTGCTAAAATATTAGTAGCTTTTGAATCATTATAAAACTTTCTCTTATTTATTTCTGTAACAAACTGAAGTCGGTGCTCAACGCCAGTGAAAGTTGTTAATACCTTTTCAATTGCATCATTTTCAACATCTAGAAGTTTAGAAATTGCTACTGCTGCTAATATATTTTCTAAATTATGTTTACCTGGTAAGACAATTTTTTCAACTTCAATCACTTTTTTCTCCTTAAAATAAATGAAGCCATTTTGAACATATGCACCATCTTGCATAATTTTAGTTGAAGAGAATGGAATAATTTTCGCTCTAATTTGAGAAGCCATTGCCATTACATTCTCATCATCAAAATTAACGACAGCAAAATCATTTTCTGTTTGATTTTTAAATATATTGGCTTTTGCCTTAATATACTCATCTTTTGTACCATGATAGTCTAGATGAGCTTCGAAAATATTTGTGATTAATGAAATTTTTGGTCGGAAACTTTCGATTCCCATCAATTGAAATGAAGAAAGTTCAGTTACAATAATATTATCTTCATTTGCATTTTCAGCAACTTCACATGCAACAGTACCAATATTTCCTGCAACAAGTGGTTTTTTATTGCCTTCTTGTAACATATTTAATGCTAAAGTTGTCGTTGTCGTTTTCCCATTAGAGCCTGTAATACCGATAAATGGTGCTTCACTTATTAAATATGCAAGCTCTATTTCCGTATAAATCGGAATATTACGCTTTACAGCTTCTATTAATAATGGATTCGTATATGGAATTCCTGGATTTTTGACGATACAAAATGGTTGATCATCTACTAATGATAGTGGATGCTCACCACAAACTACGTTAAAACCTTCACTTTTTAGCTTTTGTGCGATTTCATTTTGTTCAAAAGGAGTTCGATCATTAACAGTTACAGTCGCACCTAATTTTTTTAATAATCTACTAGCTGCATAACCGCTCTTTGCCATTCCTAATACTAATACATTTTTATTTTGAAAGTTCGATATGTTATTCAATTACATCCACACCTCAATATAGATTCCTAATAATGCAAAAAGTAATCCTACAAACCAAAATGTTACTACTACACGCCATTCTGACCATCCAGATAATTCATAATGATGGTGCAGAGGACTCATTTTAAATACCCTTTTACCAGTTGCTTTAAAAGATGCAACTTGAATCATTACTGATAGTGTTTCAATGACAAAAATACCACCAATTATAACAAGTAAAATTTCTAAGTGTGTAACGATTGCAATTGCAGCAAGCGCCCCACCTAATGCTAATGAGCCCGTATCTCCCATAAAGACCTTTGCAGGGTGTGCATTAAATACTAAGAATCCTAATACAGCTCCTACAACTGCTATTGAAAATATTGCCACATCAAGCTGGTGTTGGTTATAAGCAAGTACTGCATATGCACCAAATGCAATTGCTGCTGTACCTGACACAAGTCCATCTAATCCATCTGTTAAATTTACTGCGTTTGAAGTACCAACTAGCATAAAGATAATTAATAATACATAGATAAAGCCTAAATCAAATGAATAATGTGTCCCTGGTATCGAAATCGATGTAGAGATTCCCATAGCACGGATTGCAAAAAAGACAATGATTGACACAATAACTTGGCAAATGAATTTTTGTTTAGATGTTAGACCTAGGTTTCTTTTTTTAACAACCTTAATATAGTCATCTAAAAATCCAATTACTCCAAAACAAATTGTGACAAATAATAATACATATGTACGTGTTGATAAAACATCAAAATACATAGAAATTAAAAGTGCAGATAAACTTAAAGCAATTAATATGATAATCCCACCCATAGTTGGGGTTCCTGATTTCTTTTTATGAGATTGTGGACCTTCGTCTCGAATACTCTGTCCAAATTTAAGTTTTCTTAAGTACGGTATAAAAATAGGCGATAAAATGACTGCAATGATAAATGCTGAAATCATAGCAACTAAAATTGACGGTTCTAGCATTATACGCCCTCCTTTCTAAGTTCTCTTCTTTGTTGTTTACTTAATAGTTTAATTCTTTTATAAAGAATTATGAAATCAATTTTTCACATTACAAAGAAGAGGATACTATCCTCTTCTTTGCAAAATAGCTTCTTTAGCTTCTTCAACATCATCAAAATGTGAAACATTCGTTCCTACAATCTGATATGTCTCATGACCTTTACCTGCAATAACAATAATATCATGTTTTTTTGCATTTTGAATCGCAAATGTTATAGCTTTTTTACGATCTTCTATTACCGTAATATTATTATGCTCTAATCCGCGTTTCATGTCTTCTAAAATTAAAGTTGGGTCTTCTGTTCTTGGGTTATCAGATGTAAAGATTGCTTTTGTTGAAAGATCCGCTGCAATCTTACCCATTAGTGGTCGTTTTGTACGGTCACGGTCTCCACCACAACCAACAACAGTAAAAATATCATTTTTTGCAAATTGCTTAACAGTATTTAATACATTTTCTAAACTATCTGGTGTATGTGCATAGTCTACAATAACTGTAAAATCTTGCCCAGCATTAACGGCTTGGAAACGGCCTGGCACTCCTTCAATCGTCGCGACTGCGTCAAGGATTGTCTCCATTTCTATATTTAATGCGATTCCTGCACCAATTGCTGCTAACACATTATATACATTAAATGTTCCAATAAGATTCATTTCTACAACATATTGTTTATTTAAAAAATGTAATGTGAATCTAGTACCAGCATTCGTTAATTCAATTTCATCAGCAAACAAGTCAGCTTCTTTACTTAAACCATAAGTTATTAAATTTGCTTGTGTAAACTTCATATATTCTTCAGAAGCAGAATCATCATTATTTAGGATCGCAAATTTAGGTTTTTGCGTTGAGAAGCTATTACCTAATTGAGAGAATAATAAACCTTTAGCTTTTTTATATTCTCCCATCGTTCCATGATAATCTAAGTGATCTTGTGATAGATTTGTAAAAACAGCTATATCATATTCACAGCCATGAACACGCCCTAAATGTAATGCATGTGAAGAAACTTCCATCACTGCCGTATCCACATTTGCGTCAACCATTTTTGCAAACATTGATTGTAAAGTTAAACTATCAGGAGTTGTATTTTTTGTTTCAAAAATCTCTTCTCCTATTTTCATACCAATTGTGCCGATGACACCTGTTTTTTTCTTATTGTGTTTAACAATCTCTTCAATAATATATGAAGTAGTGGTCTTACCATTCGTACCAGTAATCCCAACTAGATTTAGTTTTTGTGTTGGGTTTTCATAAAAGGCATTACCAACAACAGCCATCGAACGATTTGTGTCTTTCACATAAGCTACTGGTACATTCGATTCAATTGGTTTTTGTGCAAGTATCGCAACTGCTCCTTTTTCAATTGCTTGATTTACGTACTTGTGGCCATCAACTGTATATCCGTCAATACAGATGAATAAATAACCTGGTTTTACATTTCTTGAATCCATTTCAACCCCAGTGATTTCCGGATTTTCAGATGGAAGATTCACTAAAGGCTTTAATCTTGATAGTAAAGTATAAAGTTTCATAGTAATTCCTTTCGTATTCACTAAATCATTTTTTATCTTTAGTTTTAGATTTAGTTTCTTCTTTCGTTCCTAAATAAATTCTTATTTTAGAACCTTCTTTTAGTTTAACACCTGCTTTTGGTGCTTGGTCAACGACAATATTTCCACTGCCACTATATTCAATAGTAAAAGTATCTAGCAAAGGTTGCAAATCTTTTTTCTCCAAACCAATTAAATTTGGCACTTCATATGTTGGTGTATCACCGTATACGAATTTTTTTGGGATTTGATTTTTTCTAGGTGGTACGCCTAAAACTTGCATACTATCTCGAATAATATTCCCTACTATTGGAGCTGCTACAACTCCCCCAAATTGTACAGTGCCTTTTGGATTATCAACTGCAATATAAACCACTATTTGAGGATCGTCAGCCGGTGCAAAGCCTACAAACGAAACGATAAAGCTACTATCATCGTATCGTCCATCTTTTACTTTTTGCGCTGTTCCAGTTTTCCCACCAACACGATACCCTTCCACAAATGCACCTTTACCAGTACCTTGTGCAACAACACTTTCTAGAGCTAATCGTACCTTTTTAGATGTATCAGGAGAAATAACTCGCCTTTTTGAAATTGGTGTTTTTCGACTTACTACTTCGTTTGTAACCGGATCTACAAACTCTTTAGCTATATAAGGTTGGTAAAGAATTCCTCCATTAATAGCGGCTGATACTGCTGCAACTTGCTGAATTGGTGTAACTGATACGCCTTGACCAAAAGCAGTTGTTGCTGCTTCAACTGGACCGACTCTATCCATGCTGAATAAAATCCCTGAACCTTCACCTTGTAAATCAATTCCTGTTTTTTTGCCGAAACCAAAGTTGCGAATATAGTTAAATAAACGATCTTCCCCTAGTCGATTACCTAATTCTACAAATCCTGGGTTACAAGAATTTTGAACTACCTCTAAGAAAGTCTGAGAGCCATGTCCACCTCTTTTATGACAACGCAAACGAGCTCCAGCTACTTCAGCAGCCCCATCATCATAAAAATGTTCTTTATTCAAATCTACTAATCCCTCATTTAATGCGGCTGCTAGTGTAATAATCTTAAACGTTGAACCTGGCTCATAATTTGACCAAACAGGTAAATTTCGATTATATACTTCAGGCGAAACATTTTTAAAATTAGTAGGATCGAAGCTTGGACGACTGCTCATTGCAAGAATTTCTCCCGTATTTGGATTCATCGCAATTCCAATCATTGAATCAGGATTATACTGAGCAGTAGCGTTATTCATTTCTCGTTCAAGAATTGTTTGTATTCGCGAATCGACAGTTAATTTTAAGTTTAAACCATTTATTGGCGGAATATAGTCGTCTGCAATATTAGGCATTCTTTGACCTTTAGCGTCAGAATAAAATTGTACACTACCTTTTTCACCGCTTAATTGCTTATCATAATATAGTTCTAATCCGTTTAAGCCCTGATTATCGATTCCAGCAAAACCTAAAACATGAGATAGATAGTCACCAAATGGATAATACCTTTTAGAATCCTCTGCTATGTATACACCAGCAATGTTAAGATCTCGGATTTGTTTAGCTTTCTCATTTGTTATTTTTATACCTTCTGTTCGAATGTGTTCCATACTAGATCTTTTCGTTAAAATTTTATAAAGTTTTACTTCGGAGATTTTTAAAATTGGGGCAAGTTTTTCAGTCGCTTCTTTAGGATCTTTAATTTGCCTAGGAACGACTAATACAGATGGAGCACTTTTATTAGTAGCAAGAGCAACACCATTACGATCTAAAATTTCACCACGCTTTGGTTCAAATGGAATGTCTCGACTCCACGAATTTTTCGCTCGCTCAGTTAAAAGATCACCCATAGCAAATTGTACATAACCAAGCCTCGTTGCAATGATAGAAAAAATTAATAAACCACCAATGAATACAAAAAATAATCGTTTTCGAACTGTTACATTAGATACTCGCATCGAAACGAACACTCCTCTACATTATGTTCGTTTCAATATATGCTTGTACCAAATACAATAGACCTTCTAGCTTGTTATTGTCCTAGAATGGTCTATTGTCATTTTTATTTAATTGATCTTATTTCAGCCATTTTACTCTTGTACATCTACTTTTACATCTTTTTCTTCAGTGGTTGTTCCATTAGGTTTATTTAATTCAATCGTTAAGTAATCATGATCCCGTAGCTCTGAATCTTCTTTAATACTCTGGCTTGTAACAAATCCAGATCCCTTTGATGAGATTTTTAGCTTAAATAATTTACCTAAACGGTTAACATCCGATTTTGACCAACCAATAATCGATGGCATCGTATTTGTTCCATTTGTCTTAAGATAAATTTTAGTACCTCTGACAACTTGAGTTTTTGACTTAATCGATTGACCAGTAACTTCTAACCCATTTCCTAATAATACAGGTTTCAATCCCTCAGATATCGCTAAAGATTTTGCTTCATCTAAGGTTAGACCTTTCAAATTCGGAATTTCTATACTTTCTTTATCAATTAATTTGTCTACTTTGGCATTTTCAACAGGCTCAACCTTCATATACTCTAATGCGCCTTTAGTCACTGTTCTAAATATTTCAGAAACACCATCTGAACCAATCTCAGTCGCTTCAAGTTTTGGGCGAAGCATCGCTACATAAACGACTAATTTTGGATTATCTGCAGGTGCCATACCGATAAATGAAAAAAGGTTTTGACCACGTCCTTTAAGATATTTCCCGTGATCGTCAACAACTTGGGCAGTACCAGTTTTACCAGCGACCGTATAACCCTCAATCGCATAGTTATGCCCAGTACCATGTGGCGCAGTAATAACCGTTTCTAATAACGCTCTTTCTCTTTTTGCTGTTTCCTCTGAAATTGGATTACCAACAACCTGAGATTTATAGTCTTTCATCACTTTATTCGTATCATGTTCGACAATTTTATCTACAATATATGGCTTCATCATTTTTCCATTGTTAGCAATAGCACTGGCAGCTTGGATTATTTGAATTCCAGTAACTGTAGATCCTTGTCCAAAAGCAGTTGTTGTTTTTTCAAGTGGATAATTAAATACTAATTTACCACTTGATTCACCTGGAAGATTAATATTAGTTTTTTGTGTAAACCCAAAGTTTTTATAGTATTGTAAAAAACGATCTGCACCTAATTTTTCATTAAGAAGAATCGAAATACCTACGTTTGAAGACCTTTGAATCCCTTCGTCAAAAGTAATTGAACCCCATCCGTTACGATTTACGTCATGGACAGTGCCTCCACCTGGTACTTTATATCGACCTGATTGGAAATATTCATTTCCATTATAAACGCCTTCATTCATTGCAGCCCCTAAAGTGAATATTTTCATCGTTGAACCTGCTTCAATTGCATATGAAATCGGGTCATTCGTATAGTTTGTAATGTCATGTATATTTGGATTGAAGCTAGGACGATTACTCATTGCAACAATTTTACCGGTTTTTGGATCAGAAACGATTGCCATAATCTTTTCTGGCTCATATTTTTTTTCAACGCTAGTCATTGCGTCTTCTAGTAAACTTTGAATCTTTGTATCTATTGTTAGATACACATCATCACCATTATGTGGAGGTGTAACCTTCTCATTTTCATATGGTAGAATATTTCCTTTTCGATCACGTAAAAAGCTTCTTTTTCCATCCTTTTCGGTTAACTCATTATTCAATGCTTTTTCTAATCCCATTTCTCCTATTAGGTCACCATTATCATTTATATTCGTATACCCTAACGTATGGGAAGCAAATACACCATTAGGATAATATCGCTGCTGTGATGGAGTAAAAACAATACCAGGTAGCTTTAATTTCTCAATTTGTTCTTTTGTGCTTTGAGAAATATTTCTTCCACCTGGTCCTAATTCAACTTGATATTTTGGTTTACCTAATTTTGCTAAAAGTTCCGATTCATCGATATCTAAAATTGATGATAATTCTCTAGCTGTTTTTTCTTTGTCTACTACATGCCTTTTCACTTTCGAGTTTTTGGAGGCTCTTGGATCTAGAACTGCTGACACGGTATATGCTGTAACCTCTTCCGCAAGTGGAACTCCGTGTGAATCATAGATTGTTCCTCTTTTTGCTGGAATTTTTTGAGATGTATTGTAATTTTCGTCCGCATAAACTTTTAAATTTTTACCTTCAACTGTGTCTGATAATTGTATATAGCCAAGTCTAGCTACAAGTGATATAAAAAGGAGTAAAGTACCTAGAAAAAACCAACGAATACCATAATTTGTGTATTTATTCTTTTTCTTACTCATATCACAATCTCCTACTTGCTAGTGTCGGTAAACTTTACATTGTTACTATCAATATTTAGACCTAACTCTTTTGCTTTTTGCCATATGCGCTCATATGTGCTTAATTCATCAATCTTCATTTTAAGCTCAGAGTTATGCTGTTTTCCATTCGCTATTTCATTTTTCACATTTTGAATTTTTAAATTTGTATCATATATCGCCGCTTGAGTTTTAATGATTTTTGTACCCATAAAGAAGCATGCAAAAATAAATACTAAATAAAGCATTTTCTCAAAAGGTGTAATTTTAGATACTTTCTTTTGTTTTTTCTTGTTAGAAGGTCTTTGTTGTAAATCAGTAACTTGTTTTTGTTGTAGCTTTCTAGCCAAATTACTCATTATTTTCCCTCCTTATAATTTTTCTGCAACCCTTAACTTTGCAGATCTTGCTCGCTTATTAAATTCGACTTCTTCATCTGTTGGTAAAAGTGGCTTTCTTGTCACTAATTTTAACTTCGGCTTAAACTCATCTGGAATAATTGGTAAACCTGGTGGTAACGGCGGAAGTGAACTAGCTTCTTTAAAAATCGTTTTACAAATGCGATCCTCTAATGAATGGAATGTTATTACACTTATTCTTCCTTTAGGTTTTATTAGGGTAATTGCATCCTTTAGAGCTTCTTCAAATACACCTAGCTCATCATTTACAGCTATACGAATTGCTTGAAAAATTCTTTTAGCAGGATGTCCACCAGTTCTTCTTGCAGGTGCAGGTATTGCATCTTTAATGATTTCGACTAACTCAAAAGTTGTTTCAATCGGTTTCTTAGCTCTTAATTCTTCTATCCTTCTTGCAACTTGTTTAGAGAATTTCTCTTCTCCATATCGGAAAAATATTTTAACAAGCTGCTCATAAGGCCAGTCATTTACAACTTCATATGCTGATAATGTTTGTTCTTGATTCATACGCATATCAAGTGGTGCGTCTTGATGAAAACTAAATCCACGTTCAGCAACGTCTAATTGTGGCGAAGAAACACCTAAGTCAAATAAGATTCCATCTACTTCATAAATGCCTAAATGATGGAGTTCTTCTTTTATATGTTTAAAATTACTTTTTACAATTGTTAATTGATTTTCATATTTATTCAATCGCTCTTTTGCATGTCTAATTGCTGTTTCATCTTGGTCAAAAGCGATTAATCTACCCTTTGATGAAAGTTGAGATAGTAAGTATTCACTATGACCTCCACCGCCAAGTGTACAATCTACATAAATGCCATCTTCATTTATATCTAAAGAATCCACAGTTTCTTTTAATAAAACCGTAATATGTTCAAACATGATGCTTTCACTACTTTCAATTTGTTAATTTTTAGAAGTCAAATCCGATTAAGTTTTCAGCCAACTCACCAAATGACTCTTCTGATTCATTCATGTATGTATTCCAAGTTGATAAATCCCAAATCTCAATACGATTTGTAACACCAACTACTACACATTCTTTTTCTAATTTTGCATAACTGCGTAAGTTAGGTGTTATATTAATTCTCCCCATCTTATCCATCTCACATTCCATAGCTCCTGAGAAGAAAAAACGGGTAAATGCTCTCGCATCTTTTTTTGTTAGTGGTAGTGTGCGCAGTTTATCTTCAATTACACTCCATTCGGCCAATGAATAGCCAAATAAGCATTGATCCAAACCTCTTGTAACAATGAAGTTTTCACCAAGCTTGTCTCGAAATTTTGAAGGTATAATAAGACGTCCTTTTACATCGATATTATGTTGATATTCACCGATAAACATCCTATTCCCCCACTTTCTAACACAAACTTACCACATTCCCCCACTTCTTACCACCTTTTCTAAAAAATTCTTTAAAAAAACAAAAAATCCTGCTAACAGTGCAGCAGGATTTCATTTTTATTATAAAATTCAGCTTATTTCAAAGGATTGTTTCAACTTATTCATATTATTAAAGACAATATTTTTGATGATTGGCTTAAATTTTTACAATTTGATGAGCGTAATCCCATGATAGGTCTAAATCACATAGCTCATGAACAAAATCAAAACCATATTTATTAATATAGTAGAGAATATTTAGTGTTCGCTCCTGTGGTTTCCCATTAGGAGAAATTGAACAGATGATTCGATTCCACTTTTCAATTTGTTCTTCATTTTGCTTTAAAATTGTTTCTTCTATTTTTCGTTCTAAAAGTAGAATTTGTTCTTCTATCTTTACATAATTCTTTATAGAAAAATCCTTTAAGTTAGGTGTTACTTTATTCGTTACATCTTGAAGAGGTTTATGCAATTCTTCTAAAGATTTTTTAGCATGACTAAACACTTCTTTATAGTCTAGTTTCACTTGATCTTTAATCCATTCGACTTTCTTCTCTTCTAATGATGTTTTCAGCACATCATTAATATCTAATGAAAAATCTTCTAATGCTGATACAATATTTCTTTCAAAAATAGTAAACATATGTCTTAAAAACACAGGTGGCATTTGAAGGTTAAATAGATTAAAAATGTCCTTTAACTCAGCCCAATAAGCAATTTCACCAGGACCACCGACAAATGCTAATGTAGGGAATAAATACTCCTGCATGACCGGCCTAGTAACAACATTATTACTTAATAAGGCTGGCTGTTCATTAGCGATTTTGATCAACTCAAGTTTAGAGAATTGATAATTCTTATTTTTTGTTTGAAAAACATCTTCATCTTCAGACACTTCAAGTAACTGTCTTCCTTCATTACTATGGTAAAAAAGATGAATGCTCTGTTCAGAAATTTGAAGTGTTTCGTGGTACCCAGATTTTATTAATCTGCTTTTCGTATCCTTTAAAACCCCTCTTACGTTCTCTTGCTTTTGAATCATTTCATTAAATAAAGATGATTCTAACTCACGGATATTCGCTTCGTCAGCATCAATTAAGACAAGTCCCTCTTTTTTGAACAATTTAAAAATAATTTTCGCAAAAAAATCTACATAAGTAGTAGATTGCTCAATCATCGAATATAGTTCATCAAGTAAAACTTTCGAATAATTCGTTTCATCAAAAGTTTTAACAATTTTATCAATCCACTTTTTCATTTCCTGTTGATCTAACCCTGTTTTAGATGCAGCATGGGAATAAGTCGTTTTTTGATAAAAGGTTTGTTTTTTTACTGTAGTGTTCTCAATTGTATGAATATGGTTAATTTCATCAATATCATGGTCTTCACCAGCAATCCAAAATACTGGGATAACTGTTAACCCATGATCCTTTTCATATTTCTTAGCCAATTGAATAATTGAAATAATTTTATGTATAGAATACAATGGGCCAGTTAATAAGCCAGCTTGTTGTCCACCAATTACAACAAATGAATTTTTATTAAGTAATTTTTTTACATTTTCTAATGATTCATTACTTGCATGATGCTTATGATGAAACTTCTCTAGTGCATTAACTAATCCTGTGCGATTATAAGAACGCTCCATTACATGTTTAATTCTATATTCCATTTCTTCCTTTACTAATGGATTTTCACCAAAGAAAGAAGAAATTACTTCATTTCCATTTACAAAATCATTCAGCAATTTATTTTGCCCGTCTAAATGGACTTTACTAATTTGCATTACGAACTTCCTCTCTCGCTCTTCAATTAAGCATTATACTCAGTTATTTTTAAAACTAAACCAGCCAATACGGTAATACAGTGAAGAATAAAAAATAGAATACATGACATTCTCCAAAAACCTTTTAGTAGCTTAGTAAACCGAATATCTCTTTTTGCTTTCCATTGAAGAATAATCATAATAAATAAGATAACCAATAATAAATTAATTAATATCCAACCTGTTGCAGTTGGAAAAATCATATTTAAAACAAAATAAAATGAACTAAGTAATAGAATTGTAGATAAATCTAACGTAAAAAGCAAAAGTTTACGCTTGTTATTTTTAAAAAATAATTTCAAAAACATATAGATAAAAAT
>NZ_NTZO01000330.1 GCF_002559405.1 Bacillus sp. AFS001701
CATTAATAATAATATTAAATAGCAATGATTATGACGAATAAGGCCAAAAAAAACGAGGTTATATAAATGAAGAAAGAAAGTAATTTAATTATTTACGATCTAATTTTGTATTTAGTATTTCCGCTTGTTTTATATAAAGTTTTACAACACTATTTTAGTGACTATTGGGCGATGCTCTTACCGACAGTTCCAGGGATCTTATATACTTTATTTCGCTTTTGGTATACTAAACAGTTTAATGTTACTGGTATTTTTATTATCTCAACATTAACTGTTAGTACTGCCGTTGATTTAATGGCATTAGGTTCTGCGAAAAACTTAATTTTGTACAATGTTTATTATCACTTTGGGGTTGTAGTCGTATTTTTAATTTTATTGGCTTTGAAAAAACCGTTACCATATTATTTTATGATTGATATTGCTGCAATACAGGGGCAAGATCGTGAAGAAAGTAAAAAATTATATAAACATCCTTCACTATTTAAAGTATTTCAGTACTTGTTTGTCGCATGGATTATTAAAGATATCGTATTTGCTGTTGCACAATGGTGGATGGTTGATACGTATGGATTAAAAGCATATTACTCACGTACAATTATCTTTACAGTTGGTGGATATGTTTTTGGCATAATTATGGCGATCGGCTATGCAATGGTTACGATGAGAGCTCAAAAATTAAAAGGTGACGATTCAGAGCAACCTTCCGATGAATTTATTATTTAGTAAAAGTCCTTTAAATAGAATGAACCCCACAAGTTATAAAATCCTTGTGGGTTTTTCTAATGTCCATTATCCCTTTAATGAATTTCCTACTCCTTGCAATTTCTGCTCTTCTCTTGAACTTGCATTTAAAATATCAAGTTTTTGTATTCTTTCATTTTCTGGTTCGACATGAATTAATATTTTAGGATCAACTAAAACCTTTTTTATTTCTTCTTCTATTTTGTCGCATAGTAAATGGGCTTCTTCAATGCTCATATGCGATGGCAATACTAAATGGAAATCTATATGCTCCTCAGCACCCGAACGTCTCGTGCGTAAGTCATGGTATTCGATAAATTGGGATTTAAAAGAATATAATACATTTTCGATTTGGTTTAATTCATCTGTAGAAAGCCCAGTATCTAGTAGGGGGGTAAACGACTTGCGTCCAAGTTCAATTGATTCCTTCATTATATAAATTGCGATTCCAATTCCGATCAATGCATCGAGAAATTCCCAACCAGTAAGACTTACTAAAATTAAACTTCCTGCAACGCCGAGTGATGAATAAACGTCTGTTAATAAATGCAAAGCGTTTGATTGCATTGCAACAGAATGAGTATCATTTCCTACTTTTTGAACGATTTTTCCTACTCTCCAATTGATTAACGCTCCAATTAACATGACGACTACACCTATAATTGGCATTTTAATTGGGGTAGGATGAAGTAGCTTTTCAACAGACTCAATAATAATCCAAATACCAGCTACAAATATTAAGATTGTTTCGACTGTACCTGAAATATTTTCAAACTTACCATGACCATAAGGATGTTCCTTATCGGGCGGTCTGTTTGAAATCCTTACAGAGAAAAATGCAATGACTGAAGCAACTAAATCCAATAAAGAATGAATAGCTTCAGAGATAATTGCTACGGAACCAGTAAATATCCCGACAATTAATTTTAATAAAACGATGAATGTGTTACTACATATAGAAAGTACTGCTATTTTGCTTGAACGCAACCTATTCACCCCAGTCCAATTTTTTCTACTTAAGTTAAGAGTTTTGTAATAAGGCAACAAAAAAGAAAAACCACTAACAGTTTGTTAGTGGTTTGTTTTTTTTAGATTTAATTTATAATTATTGAAATGATTTTTCATTTTTGAATCACCTTTTCTCTCGCATAAAACATATTCTATATTATAAGTACTATTTTTGGAAAGCAAAAGCTGTGTGTGCGAGTGAATATAAATCGACAAATAATTTAAAAATGGTTTGACATCTATTTTTAGACTGTGTTATACATAGACTAATATAAAAAATAACAGTCTATTCGTAGAGGTTGCATTGTATATGAGTATCATTTCAGAGAACTGTGGGTTTTATGACGAAATGAGAAAGGATCCTATGCCGAAGAAATAAATTGCCACACATTTTATTTCTGGGACTACATTTAATAAATGTAGTACTGTCACATGTGTTTGTGAAGAGCTATTGAAGAGATGTGATTGGCTAAGTCCTTTTTTAAAAAGCGATAGGCACATGAACATATCCTTCATGTGTCTTTTTTAATACACTAATACATTGAAGGAAGCTTCTTAGAGTGATCTTACATTTGATTTGAAGGGAGAATACGAATGTATTTACATGGTAATAGTCGAATTAATAATGAAGGACATTTAGAAATCGGAGGTTGTGATACTGTAGATTTAGTAAAAAATTACGGTACCCCTCTATACATTTATGACGAAGCATTAATTGAATCAAAATGTAGGGAATTCCATGAAGCTTTAAGAGAAACGGGAATGAAATATCAGGTTGCTTACGCGAGTAAAGCATTTCTATGTGTTGAACAAGCCCGCTTAATAGAAAGAGAAGGTCTATGTCTAGATGTTGTTTCTGGTGGAGAGTTATATACAGCATTGCAAGCAGGTTATCCAGCTGAGAAAATTCACTTTCACGGAAACAACAAAACAATTGAAGAAATTGAAGAAGCTTTAAATGCAAAAATCGGTTGTTTTGTAGTCGATAATTTCTTTGAGCTAGAAGTATTACAGGCCTTAGCTGAACAACGTAATGAAGAAGTATCAATCTTATTACGTGTTACGCCAGGTGTTGAAGCACATACACATGAATATGTAATGACGGGTCAAGAAGACTCTAAATTTGGATTCGATATTATGTCTGGTCAAGCTAATGAAGCAGTGGAAGTTTCTTTAAATTCAACTAACCTAAAATTATTAGGAGTACATTCACATATAGGATCTCAAATTTTCGAACCAGATGGATTTGTTCATGCAATCAATGTATTAATGAGCTTTTTAAATGGTCTAAAAAACGATTTAGGTTTTACAGCTGAAATATTAAATGTAGGTGGAGGCTTTGGTATTCGCTATACTTCAGAAGATGAGCCTTTAGCTGTCGCTAAACATATAGAAAAAATTACTACTATTATTAAACAACAATGTGAAGAGCTAGACTACAAACTACCAGAATTATGGTTAGAGCCTGGACGCAGTATTGTTGGAGAAGCTGGAACAACACTTTATACGATTGGTTCAACAAAAACTCTTCCTTCAATTCGTAAATATGTATCTGTTGACGGGGGAATGACTGATAATATTCGTCCTGCACTATACGGATCAAAATATGAGGCGATGCTTGCAAATCGAGCAAATGATGAGAATAAAGAAGTTGTATCGATTGCTGGTAAATGCTGTGAAAGTGGCGATATGCTAATTTGGGATTGTAACTTACCTGTTGCACAAAACAATGATGTATTAGCTGTATCTTGCACTGGTGCATATGGCTATTCAATGGCTAATAATTATAACCGTATCCGTCGTCCAGCAGTAGTATTTGTTAAAGATGGTGTTTCAAGAGAAGTAGTTCGTCGAGAAACATATGAAGACTTAGTTCGAAATGACAGAATTTACATCGAAAACTCTAGTAGATAAATAACGTTTTTGTGTTATTTGTCTCAGTTACTGACACTTCTATATAATATAGAAGTGTTTTATTGCGTTTTCTTTAATAAAAGATGATAATTTATCGACATATAAAGACATATTTATCATTTATATTACAATATTGTAACAATTGCGACTCTCTTCGGGAATCTATGGTATAAATATTTACGTAGATTAGCGAGAGGAGAAACGCTGAAATGTTAAGAAAAAAACTAGCAGTGCTGGCGATGGCAAGTACAATAGTATTATCATTAGCGCCAAATGCTTCAGTATTAGCTGATAGCAAAGTTGAAAAAAAGCAAGCTGAAGTAGATAAGTTCCAATCACAATTTAAAGAATTAAGCAACGAGATAGAGAAAATAGATCAACAAATTAAAACAACTAAGCAAAACATAGAAGCAAAAAAAGCAGAAATTTCTGAAACAGAAGAAATTATTAAAGATAAAAAAGCAAGAATTACATACTTAGAAGTTAGAATTCAAAAACGCAACGATTTATTAGAGGATCGTTTAGTTGCAATGCAAAAGCAACCAAAAGTTAATCTAGTAACAGACGTTTTATTTAATTCAGACTCAATAGTAGATTTCTTTAATCGTGTAAACTCAATTTCAACACTTTTTGATGCTGATGAAAATATCATTAAAGAACAAAAGTCTGAACAAGCAGAAGTATTAAAAGAAAAACAACTTGTTGATGAGAAGAAAGAATCTTTAGTAAAAGCAAAAGAAGATTTAGTTGCTCAACAAAGTGAGCTTTCAAAATCACAAGCTGAAAAACAAAAATCATTAAATACTGCTGAAGCTAACTTAAAGTTAGCTGTTAAAGAACTAGAAAATGCAAAAGAAGATGAGAGAGTTCAACGTCTTGAGCAACAATCTCTTGAACTAGCTGCATTATCTAGCGATGATGATGAAGATGATAGCGTTAGCACTCCAGCTACAAAATCTAGTTCAAATTCTGATTCGAAATCTAGTTCGAATTCTAGTTCTAAACCTAAATCAGATTCAAATAATGATGGTCCAGCAGCAACTGGAAACTCACTTGTAGATTATGCTTTACAATTCCAAGGTGTACCTTATGTATTTGGTGGAACGTCTCCAAGCGGTTTTGATTGCAGTGGTTTCATCTGGTATGTATATTCACATAATGGATATGGCATCTCTCGTGGAAATGTAAAAACATATTGGAGCAATGCGACAAAAATTAGCTCTCCACAACCTGGTGACCTAGTATTCTTACAAAATACTTATATTAATGGTCCTTCACATATGGGTATTTACATTGGTGGAAATAAAATGGTTCATGCTGGAAGTAAAGGGATCAGCGTAATCAGCTTAAGTAATAGCTGGGTTCGTTCTCACTTCTTAGGCTATGGAAAATTCTAATAGTTTATTAACCTCGTATTATAATTAGTATAGTACGAGGTTTTTTATATTGTCTTACGGGAAAATCAAAAAGGTATAAGCT
>NZ_NTZO01000331.1 GCF_002559405.1 Bacillus sp. AFS001701
TTAAATATAAAATAATTCTTAATATTCTCGTTAATGAATACTATTTTAAATGGGATCGTAGGATGGTAATCATAGGAGGTATGTAGTTTGAACAAAGTCGTAGAAAAAAATCGAATAAACCTGAATATTTTTAATCATTTTTCATCCTATTCAAAAAAAGAGGACAATTTGTTCCAAGTTAATTTTAATCGATTTGATTCGTTCCAAAGGTTAATAAATAATAATTCACCAATAAGTTTTAAACAGGACAAAATAATAAAGCAAAATTTAGCTTTTATAAGACTTCTTAATGTTTTACCTAAAAAAATAAGCTTAGACATTTACATTAATCGTACTAAATTTATTTCAAATTTATTTTTTAAAGAATCAACTCAATATTTAACTTTACCTTCAGGGGAACACTTAGTTGAAATTTTTAAAACGATTGATCAATCAAAACCAATTCATTCAGAACAAATTTCTTTACTCGCAGAACAAAATTATACAATAGCTATTGGACATAACTTAGACCAAATCTCTCTGTTTTCATATATGGATAATCACTCCTTGCCTCAAGGAGAAGCTAAAATCCGTTTTATTAATTTATCCCCTAATTCACCAAATCTAGATTTTGCAGTAAAGGCTGGTGAAGGCGACGTTGTTTTCCCAAATGTCCCATACCAAATAGCCTCAGAATATCTGCCAATATCGCCTATGACAGTTAATTTGGAAATACGATTATCAGGTACGAAAACGATCATATTTCCTCTCTATAAATCAAAGTTTAAAGAAAATATAGTTTATGATTTAATTTCAGTAGGGTGTGTTGAAGAGAACCCCAAATTTGAAGTTATTACATTATTTTAGACCGTTCATTAAATCAATATTTTTTATACAAAATAAAAAACTCGGACTAATCATCCGAGTTTTTTTATGCCTCTTTAGGCAACGTTATGTAAAATGCTGTCCATTCATCATTAGAAAAACATTTAATATTGCCATCATGTTTTTCAATGATTTGTTTACATACAAATAAACCAATTCCAGTACCATGATTTTTTGTCGTAACAAATGGTTCAAAAATTGTCCGTATGCTTTCTTCACTTATTTTAGGTCCATTATTTCTTATTTGAATTTCAATCTTATCCTCTAAATCTGAAACTTGATAATGAATCGTTTTTTGACCATCGTTTTCAGCCAAGGCATCGATTGAATTCATTAATATATTAAGTAAAACTTGGCGTAGTTCATTCCTGAAACCTGGTATATATATTCTTTGTGATATTCCTTCTTGTAAAATGACATTCGAATTTACAATACTCGGATATAAGAATTCAGTGATTTCTTTAAATAAATCATTAATTAAAAAGGATTCCACTATCTGATCATGATCCTTTTTCGAGACATGAAGAAATTGATCAATTCTAAAATTTAATTGATGCAATTCATGATCTATGATGTCTAAATATTTTAATTG
>NZ_NTZO01000332.1 GCF_002559405.1 Bacillus sp. AFS001701
TGCATCTAATTTATTAATATTATTTGCAATTAATTGACTTATTTTCAAATTATTATCCTCTCTTGTCTCGTGAAATTTGAATAAATTATGTATGCTCTTTCCTTCTATGACCTTTAATGTATGCAATTATACTTACAATCAATATTTTACCAATTTAAGACAATCCAAGCTATAGATCGTGAATGATTAAATGATTTATATTTGAGGCTTTTCACAAAAATATCAAACATACCGAAATTTAATTTCTTAATTTTTTATATTTTTTTGAAATTTTATTTCAAAAATGATAGACAATACTTTCCATTTTTGGTAGTTTTATATTATGTAAGCGCTACTAATTTAATAGAAAGTCAGGTGGAACACTTATGAAGAAAAGAAAACTTGGAAAATATGCGATTGCTGCGACAGTAGGCGCATCTCTATTATTTCAACAAATTCAAAATGTTCATGCTGAAACTACTTCACAGTACTCAGTCCCGCCTAAGCATGAGCTGCGTGCTGCTTGGATTGCATCTGTTACAAACATAGATTGGCCATCAGCTACTGGCTTGTCTGAAATGCAACAAAAATCAGAGTTTATTAAACTATTAGATGATGTGGAAAAAATGGGAATGAATTCAGTTGTTGTCCAAATTAAGCCAACCGCTGATGCTTTTTATCCTTCTGATTATGGACCATGGTCTAAATACTTAACTGGTACACAAGGTAAGGATCCAGGCTATGATCCGCTTGCATTTATGGTTAAAGAAGCACATAAACGTAATATTGAATTTCATGCTTGGTTTAATCCGTATCGTATTACAATGCCACGAACAGCACCAGGAGATGCTACTTTAGAGGATTTAAATACTTTAGCAGAAAATCATCCTGCAAGAAAACATCCAGAATGGGTAATTCCATATGGAAAGCAATTATATTTTGATCCGGGTAATCCTGATGCACGTCAATTTATTATTGATGGGATTATGGAAGTTGTAAAAAAATATGATATTGATGCAGTACATTTGGATGATTATTTTTATCCATATCGTATCGCAGGTCAAGAATTTCCAGATCAATCTTCATACGAAAAATATGGTAAACAAAAGTTTGCTAATATTGAAGATTGGCGACGAGACAATGTAAATCAGTTTGTAAAAGTTCTTCATAATTCTATAAAAAAAGAAAAATCTTATGTAAAATTTGGAATTAGTCCTTTTGGAGTTTGGCGGAACATCGCAAAAGACCCTACTGGTTCAAACACTACTGCAGGTCAAACAAATTATGATGATTTATTTGCTGATACAAGAGAATGGATTAATAAAGAATACATTGATTATATTACGCCTCAAATCTATTGGAATATAGGATTTGAAGCCGCTGCATATGATACATTAGCAAATTGGTGGACAAAGGAAGTAAAAGGTAAGAATGTTGATTTATATATTGGACAAGCCGATTACAAAATTAATGCTAACAATGAGGCATGGGCTCTACCTGACGAATTACCAAAACAAATTGCATTAAATCGTACAATTCCTGAAATCAAAGGAAGTATGCATTTTTCAATTAAAGATTTAAATCGAAATCCACTTGGTATTAAAGATCGCTTAAGTCAAGACTTATATAGGACAAAGGCATTAATTCCTTCTATGCCATGGTTAGATGACCAAGCTCCAAATAAACCAAAATTCGAAAACGCTCTTCGTACTAAAGATGGAATCCAACTTACTTTGAATACCCATCCTAAAGATCAAGATGTTGCATATTATGTTGTATACCGTTTTGATGGATTACATAAAGAAAGTATTGATGATCCAAGAAACATTTTAAATACCGTCCGCAAATCAGAAAATGGCAAAACAACATATTTAGATACAACAGCAAATATAGATAAAGACTACATGTATGAAATAACTGCTGTAGATCGACTTCATAATGAAAGTAAAGAAAGTAATCAATTAAAGGTTAAAGCTAGTAAGAAATAGATAAAATAAAGAGCTTCCCATTCAAAATAGGAAGCTCTTTATACTTTTAGTGCAAAAAGTTTATATTATGTTACAGATTTCATAATTACTGCTTTAATCATAAAATAACTAATTTCAGAAGGTAATTCATCTTTTATAGGTCGAAGTTTTTCACTTCCGACTGAATTAATGACTTCTTTAATTTGTTTTTCAATATCAAAAGGCACTACTTCAGCCCAATCAAACTGATCATCTTCCATTGCGCTTTGCAGAATATGATTTTCAACAGTAGTCGTATTTAATCCTCTCTCTTTTGCAATTTCAGAAATAGTAAGTCCGTTTTGATAAGACTCGTATGATATTTTGTGTGAAGGTACTTTATTAATAGTTGTCACTTTTGGTTTTGTTGTCTCTACTTCAATATTGTTTTCTTCTTTATACTTCTTGATTACTTCTATAAATTGCTTACCAAATTTTTGTTGTTTTTGCAATCCGACTCCTTTTGCTTGTAGGAATTCTTCATCAGTTGTAGGGAGCAATTTACATAAATCTCGTAAAGTACTATCTGAAAATACGACAAAAGGTGGTACTCCAAGTTCAGTAGCAATTTCTTTACGTAAACTTCGTAGTTGATCAAATAAATCATTATCAACGTGTGTAATTTCAGTAACTTGGATCTCTTCTTTTTTCATTACGTTTATTTTATTTAAAAGTACTTCTCTTCCCCTATTTGTTACAGTTAACAATGGGAATTTACCGCTAGTAACGCCAATAAATTGTTCCGATGTTAAATAATCAATTAAATCACCAACACTTTTTAATGTACGGGTTTTGAATAAACCGTAGGTCGTTAAAGTATGAAAATTTAAGTCTATTAATTTTTTATTCATTGATCCTGTTAGTACTGATGCAACCATTGTTTTACCAAATCTTTCGCCCATTCGAATAATGCATGATAAAACGATTTGAGCATCAATTGTAATGTCTATTGAAGTTCTTTGATCAATACAATTACTACATTTACCACAGGAGTGATTAGTTTCATCCCCAAAGTATTTTAAAATAAATGCCTGTAAACATGTTTCGCAATAACTGTAATCCTTCATTGATTGTAGTTTTGAAATTTCTTGTTTTAGACGATTATGTTCAAAAGTAGATTGTTCAATTAAAAATCTTTGTATTTGAACATCTTGAGCAGTAAAAAGTAAAATGCATTCACTTTCTAATCCATCTCGTCCTGCTCTTCCAGCCTCTTGATAATAGCTTTCCATATTTTTAGGCATTTGGTAATGGATTACGTATCTAACATTACTCTTGTCAATTCCCATACCAAATGCATTCGTAGCGACCATTACATTAATATTATCTTGTAAAAATGCATCTTGTTGTTTTGAACGTTCTGCATCGCTTAAACCTGCATGATATTTACCGACAGAAATGCCTTGATTTTTTAATTTATTCGTAACATTATCTACTTCTTTTCTAGTTGCGGCGTAAATAATACCTGATTCGTTTTTATTTTGTTTTATGTAATTACAAATATAATCTAATCGGTTTTGACCTCTAATGACTTTAAATGACAAATTCTCTCTTTCAAAGCCTGTAATGATTGTCGTTTCCTCAATTATTCCTAATTGATTACAAATATCAGATTTTACTTGAGGAGTTGCCGTTGCAGTAAGTGCCAATATTGTTGGGTTCGTAGGCAATTCTTGTATTAAGTTTTTTATACGTAAGTAACTTGGTCTAAAATCATGTCCCCATGACGATATACAGTGTGCTTCATCTACTGCTACTAGTAAGATCGGCAATCTTTTTAATTCATTAATAAAGCTTTCTGATTCTAATCGTTCAGGTGCAACATATAGAATTTTGTATTCACCATAACTTAAATCCATCATTCTTTCATTAACTTCATTATAAGAAAGTGAACTATTAATAAACGTGGAAGGAATACCTACTTGATGCAATGCATCTACCTGGTCTTTCATTAAAGAGATTAAAGGAGAAATGACGAGGGTAACTCCTTGGAGAATTGTCGCTGGAATTTGATAACAGATCGACTTTCCACCACCTGTAGGCATAATACCAGCTGTGTGCTTTCCTAATAAAACTCGTTCAATAATTTGTTCTTGTCCAGCTCTAAAATTTTCATATCCAAAATACTTTTTTAAATTTTCTCTTGCAAATGTTAACATGCTTGCCTCCTTTTTTATTTTATTTGTACCATTCTATTTTACTATAAAGAAATTGAAGAAAGTAATTTTCTTAAGCCGTTTTCAAAATTTTCATTATCAAGCTTCTGACGTTTTTTTGGTCCCTTTACTCGTCCACCTGCATTTCGAATTTTCTTTGAAACATATCGAGTATGTAAAAGTGAATCGATATTTTCATTTGTATATTGAAAACCGTTTTGATTTAATACGTAAGCTTGCTTTGATAAAACCATTGCAGCAAGACCATAATCTTGAGTAATTACGAGATCTCCGTTTACAACTCGATTTACTAAAGCAAAATCAACTGCATCCGCACCTTGTGAAACAACGATCGTTTCAGCGCCCTCTCTTTGCATTATATGTGCAGTATCACATAATAAAAGAACGTTGATCTTAAATTCTGCTGCAATTTTAATTGTTTCTGAAACTACTGGACAGCCATCTGCATCAATTAAAATTTTCATTTATTCTTCCTCTTTCAATTGTTCTTTTAAATTAACTAATTCGTTATCTGTTAATTTTCTACATTTACCTATTTCTAGATTTTCCAAATGGATATTCATAATTCGAATTCTCTTTAATTTAATCACTTTAAATCCAAAACTTTTTGCCATTTTCCGAATTTGACGATTTAAGCCTTGCGTTAAAATAATACGGAATGTATATGCATGTATTTTTTCAACTTTACATTTTTTAGTTAAAACTGTTCCTATAAGTACCCCATTTGACATGCCATTAATAAAATCTTCATTAATTGGTTGATCGACTGTGACCATATATTCTTTTTCATGTCCATGTTTGCTATGTAATATTTTATGTGCAATAGGTCCGTCGTTTGTAAGGATGATTAATCCTTCAGAATCTTTATCTAATCTACCTATTGGAAAAATTCTCTTTGGATAATTGACAAAATCAATTATATTTCCTTCTACAGTTTGTAACCCTGTACAAGTAATCCCTACTGGTTTATTTAGAATAATATATTCTTTTTCACTCGTTAAGTAAATCACTTCATCATTTACTTCAACTAGATCGTCTTCTTCTACTATGCTGTTTTTTTCAGCAGTTAGTCCGTTAATTTTAACCTGTCCCGAAGCAACCAATCGTTCTGCTGCTCTTCTAGAACAATATCCTGATGCGCTAATATAAACATTAATTCTCAATACTTATTCCTCTTTTACTAGTCTTTCTTTTATCATAACAAAAAGTGCTGTGACATAACAGTCATCACAACACTACGGATTAATCATAAAGTTACTCTTTTATAAAATTGATAAACTCTGTATTACCACGCTCTTCAGCAATTTCAATAGGAGTTTTACTAGAATTATTCGTTTTAATTTCAGCACCGTTTTTTAACAAAAGTTCAGCAATAGTGGCATTTCCTTCAAATGCTGCGATATGTAATGGAGTGTGACCTTCACTGTCTTTAATATTTGGATTTGCTCCATTAGTTAAAAGAAAATCGATCACTTCTATTGACTTAGCACCTGCAATTGCTGCATGTAGAGCTGTATTTTGTGGAATGAATGAAAGCTTTGAGTGAGAAAGAGCATTGATTTGTGCACCATTTTTTACTAAAGTTTTTACAACTTCATATTGACCGTAATGTGCTGCGATTCCAAGTAATGTTAACCCATGCTCATTTTCTTCGTGAATCAAATTTGGCTGTTCACTTATTAACTCTATTACAATTTCATTTTCGCCTTTTTCCGTCGCATCAAATAATTTTGTAAGTAAATTTTCCATAGTTATCTCTCCTTATTTCTACATTCAATTTGTAAATAGTTTAAAAATAACTGAAGCTTTTTATTTAAAATTCTTGCCTCATCTACATCAACTGGTAATAATTGAATTGTATTTCCTTGTTGCATTTGTACAAGTTTCCAAAGGTCTGAATAAATTATTGTACCTAATGTTGCATATCCGCCTGTAGTTTGGGAGTCTGCTAGTAAGATAATTGGTTGGCCAGTTGGTAGTACTTGAATCGTTCCAAAAGTTGTGCCTTCTGATAGAATATTTGAATCAAACGGTTCTAAATTAGCATATTTTGAACTTAAATACATTCCCATTCTATTAAACGTACCAATCGTAAGAGGTTCAGATAATATTTGTGATTTTATCTGGTGAGGTATTTTCTCAAAATGACTACTTTTTATAAAATGAACCAAATTATGGCTAGGATAGATTGGAATATACTCATGTTTTAGTCCATTTTTCACTAGTTTATAAGAAGATCTTGAACCATAAATTATTGTACCTTTATTAGGAATTAATCCAAGAGTAGCAGGCTCATACGATGACTGACTTTCGAAATGAGATTCACTTGAAATTCCGCCAGGTACGGATATATATGAATAAATACCAGTATTTCCCCCGTTAAAAGTCAAAATCTCTCCTTTTGCTATGTCGATTATTTTATTCATCTCAACGAATTTACCGTTTATTGTAGGATTCAAATTTCCACCTGTTATGACGATTGAAAATTGATTTAATGCTTTTAGGACAGTACCACCAATCGCAATTTCGATACTAGCTGCATTTAATTTATTTCCTAGTAATAGATTTCCAATTTGATAAGCTAATTTGTCCATAGCACCAGAAACAGGTATTCCTAAATGTCTAAATCCATTCCTACCATTATCTTGAATGGAAATAGATACACCTCTTTGTAAAACTTCAAAAAACTCTTTCAAAGTATTACGCTCCTATTGACTTAACAAGTACATTATTTTCACTAAATACCTTACGTAATTCCATCGCTAATTTAATTGAAATTTCTGAATCACTATGTATACAAACGGTATCAGCTTGAATTGGAATATCTTTACCTGAAATTGTTGATACGGTTTTGGTTATTACTATTTGAAGAGCCTGATTAATGGCATCTTTCGTATTGTGATGAACCGAGTTTAATTGATTACGAGGTACCAATAAACCATCATCACCATATGCTCGATCTGCAAATACTTCCGAAGAAAAAGGAATATTCATTTCGATCGCTGCTTCTTTTAATTTGCTATTTGCTAATCCAAATAATGTTAGTGAAGAATCGAAGTCTTTCATTGCTTTTGTAATCGCTAAAGCGAGCTTCAAATTTTTAGCTGCCATATTATAAAGAGCACCATGAGGTTTTAAATGATGAAGTTCAACTCGGTTTACTTTGCATACCGAATAAAGTGCACCAATCTGATAGAGAACTATTTTATAAATTTCATCCTCACTGAAATTCATTTCTCTTCTACCAAAACCAAGTAAATCAGGAAAA
The DNA here is from genome assembly GCF_002559405.1 of Bacillus sp. AFS001701. GTDB lineage: Bacteria > Bacillota > Bacilli > Bacillales > Bacillaceae_G > Gottfriedia. The sequence continues at coordinate 7,431 of NZ_NTZO01000332.1, forward strand.
CTTGGATGCGCTCCAATTGATAAATTATACTGTTTTGCTAATTTTACTGTTTCATAAATTACAAACGGATCTCCTGCATGATATCCACAAGCGATATTGGCTGAAGTAATATGTGGCATAATTTGCTCATCATTTATTTTGTAATTCCCAAAACTTTCACCTAAATCACAGTTTAAATCAATATGAATCAATTAAACGCACTTCCTTTTTAATTGAATAGATGTCCTCTTTCACTTGCTGTTCAATCTGAATAAATTCCTCGATATTAATCTCAAAAAATTTCACTAAATCTCCAGGTTTAAAGTTTTCTGTGCCATTATTTTCCGTTGAAAATATTGAAATTGGCGTACGTCCAATAATATTCCAACCACCTGGGGATTCAAAAGGATAAATCCCTGTTTGATTTCCGGCAATCCCAACCGAACCCTTTAAAACTGTTTTTGGTTTTATTAGTCTTGGAGTTGATAGTTTAGGGTTTAATCCGCCAAGATAAGGAAACCCAGGTATAAAACCTATCATATAAATGGGATACATTTTTTCTAGATAAAGTTGTACTACATCTTCAGTTTTTAGTTTATTATGCTCTGCTACTTTTTGAAGTTCGGTCCCAAAAGTGGAACTAAAACAAAGTGGAATTTCATAAATTATACGCTCTCTGTTAATTTTAGAACGATTAAAACGATTAAAATGCAACTTTATTTCTTGGTTTATTTCCTCGTATGAAAAGTTAATTGAATCATAAAAAATCGTAATGGAATGATAAGATGGTACGACTGCTGCTATTTTCGTCATTAATTTTGTTTTTAGATATTCTGAGAAAGCATGTACTAGATTATTTGTTTCCATTGAAATCGAATCACCTAAATAACATACTATGCCAGAGCAACCTAGCGGAAAAATATCCAATTTAGTGCTAGTCATTTAAACCAATCACTTCAATTGCAAGCTTAATAGCATCTGTCAAATCAGTTTGCGACCAACTTGGCAGCTTCTGATCAATTACAGCCATTTCATGTGAAGCTGGAATATGAATAAAGCCACTCGGTATTTGCTTGTTTATTTTTTTAAATTCATTAAGCATTTGATACATAACATTATTACACAAATAAGTACCTGCAGAATTGGATATTTCAGCTGGAAATTTGTGATTGTTTAATTCATTAACAATCTTTTGAATTGGAAGTGTAGTAAATAGTCCATCCGGGCCTTCTGGATCAATTTTAGCCCCTGTATATTTATTCCCTCTATTATCGGCTGCACCATCATTGCAATTTATGGCGATCCGTTCTGGCGTTATTTTATATCTACCACCTGCTAATCCTAATGAGATAACTGCCGATGGGTTATACGAATGAAACAATTTTATTAACTCATTACCCGCTGTACTGAATTCAACAGGTAAAACTGCCCCGATAATTTGAAACCCTCCAACCTCTTGATTATTTAACTCTTTCACAATTTCTTCTGTAGGATTAATTGAAAAGTTCAGAAAAGGTTCAAAACCTGTTAACAATAATGTGTTCAAAAGCATTCAGTCCTTTGGTAGAATTTATATAGTTCTATATTTCGACAAAGTCAGTTTAATTTCCTGTCATATTAGTAAAAGAGGTTGAATTCCAAAGTATGTTCTTTTTAAATTAGGTCAACTGTTCAATATTGACTATTAAAAACTGTTTTTTTTTTCGTTTGTGGCCTACTATTACGGTATGTGAAATTTTTTGGAATTAGACATAAAAAAAGAGACTTAAACCTCTCTTTTTAAGAGAAATTTAAGTCTCTTTAAGAAAAACTTAAGTTTCTGATATAATTTTCTTCTTAAGAAGAACCTCCAACAGTTAATGAAACTTCAATTTTCTTATTCTCAACAACTTCGTTAGATATGAGTTTCAATAAATTTTTAGCCGCTAATGAACCCCAATCAAATGTAGAATAGGATACTGTACTTAATCTTGGTGTAACATATTGTGATAATTCAATATTATCAAAACCTACAATAAATACATCTTTACCTACTTTGTAATCTGTATCTTCTAGGTAGTTATAGATCCCAATTGCCATTTCATCGTTTAGACAGAATATTGCACTTGGCTCATTATAGTTTGAAAAGATTTGTTTTGCTGCTAACTCTCCTGAATCTTTTATGAAATTTCCACCGATTTCAATTAATTCAATTTCAGGATAATTTGCTAATTCTTCTCTAACACCTTCCATACGTTTAATTGAATCGTATGATCCCTCTGGCCCTGTTACAGCATATACTTTTTTGACATCATTTTTAAGAAGTTCTTTAATCGCTAACTTAGCTCCACCATTATTATCTAATAGAACTCCTTTAATATTATTGTGTTGTAATTCTCGATCCATCACTACCATTTTATAATTTTTTTCAGCATAATCTAATAGTTCTTCATCTGAAAAAGCCTGATCTAAAATGATTCCACCATCAATTACTTTTTCAAGTAAAAGTCGATGTGATTGTACACCAGAACAAGCAATTAATTCATACCCTTTGTCGTTTAAAGCTTGTCTCATTCCTCTTAATAGTGGTCCGTAAAAATAACCTCCATAATCAGCCAAGAATACCCCAATAATTTTTGTTTCTTTAACCTTTAACATCCTTGCCGCTGCATTAGGAACATAACCTAATCTATTTGCAATCTTCATGATTCTGCTTCGAGTTTCTTCTGTTACTTTTGGACTTCCATTTAATGCATATGACACCGTTGAAATGGAAACTCCAGCTTCTTTGGCAATATCTTTTATTCCCGCCATCCCATATCCTCCATTCTATGTATACCAAAAAGCCATTTTTTCTATTTTTTCTTTTATTACATTTAGTTTAAAAGTATATGAATTAG
>NZ_NTZO01000333.1 GCF_002559405.1 Bacillus sp. AFS001701
AAAAAAAAAATCGACCGAACCGCCGATCATGTTGTTCAACAAATCCATTCGTTAGTTACATATGGAAATCCTAATACTGAAATTAATCTTAAACTTTTTCTGCCTCTCCAAGTTCTCGACCTGAAACAATCTAAGCAGAAATACTCTCCATCATCAGCGAAGTAAAAACAGCCATTTAGTCATATAAGAAAAGGCACCTGAATTGGCAGCTGGTAATCAACTCATGCACGCGTTAGGTATAAGCTAGTTCTTACTCGACGGAAATCCCTCCCGTTATATGATACGTCCTAGGCTTGGCCGCACAAGCATGCGTTAGTTTAATTAGATTTTGTCCTTTTTAAGGAACCATTTAAAAAGAGACCGACCTCACTTATCAATAATCCTATACCCATATATTTAAATAGATAGAAATTATCAGAATCAAGAGATATTTTCTGATTAAGCATTATGGTTCAAAATCTGTCACTTTGCCTAAAAAACGTATTAATAAAGAAAAAAAAAGTGCTTCTACCGAAGTAGACAACACTTGATATTATCGCATATTCACGTGTTATTGTACGTCCTATATAACGTAAAGAAGTACCGGTGGTCTATGTTTAAGCACCTAACAACTATCTGTTTTATATGTTAGTGTATGGATAGTGTTTTACTCAACAAGCTGATCCTCAATAAAATGCATCCGCTTCAGGATCTTTCCTTCTTTACTTTTATCATAAACATTGTACTCTTTTTGTGGTTCAGCATCTGACCAAATAATTGATGCAATGAGATCATGTTTATGATGCTCAATCCGATCCGTATTCATGTAACTTTCATCAGGCTCCCAGTCTCTTGGCAAATCGTCACTTTCCCTATAGAAGGACATATAAAAATTCCTATTTTTTCCTTCTATTCCTTTCATTTCACCTTCAACTGGATGATTCTTCATGTATTTTTCCACTAATTCTTTCATATCTTTTAAATCTTTTGGTGGACTCAAAATCATGTAATGCTTTCTAAGAGTCACCACTTCTTCATCCTTTTTACCAACGATCTGTTCTGTATTGGCAATTTCTAAAATTTTTGTTTCCCCACTTGATTCCTCATTCTTTGTACATCCAATTATGTAGAATGGAATGAAGAATGTACCAATAATCAAAACTAGAATTTTTAAATTCATTTTAATTGCTCAATTCCCCCTCGAATGGTATATCCATTTCCATTATACTAATAAAAGGTTTATATTCTCCATCAAAATCTTCATAATGCTGTAAGACAAACCAAGCACGAAATCCTGCTAAGTTAACATACATTTTCTCCACATCTGGCTGATCCAACCCAAAATGATCATATAAACGAACATGCATGACACCTTTAAAGTGATTGTTCTCCACTGAAAAATCTTTTACAGATATCGTATTCCCCCACGTATCATTTACTGTAATTGTAAGTCCGCCTATTCTATCATTCCAACTGCTAAAGGTTGGGTAAGAAGCATTATCCTGTATATTTTGATAAAATGGATTAGTGGCTTTTGTACTTTTATCAAACCGAAGTGCTCCCAAATTTCCTCCATTTTTCTTTAGCTCACCAACTAAAGCGTTTTTGACAAAGTCAACATAGGCTTTAGTTGTCTCATGCTCACTAGCTTTTTTCGTTAAAGTCTGATTACTATACTCTTTACCATTTCCCTCCTCAAAATGATCAATCATATCTAAAACAACATCTTCCATTTCTCCCGTAGAAAATAAGTCTGTTGACATCATCTCGAACTCCTCAAATAGTATACCTGGGAAATATGATTCAAGTAACTGAAGATTGAACATCCAACTAATGTCCGTCATTTCATCTCCTGAATAATCATCGGTTTTCATATCATTCGCTACATTTCCATTTTCATCATGTCCTTCTGGTCTATCTGATTGAAAAATGACTAAATTGGATAAATCAGAGTTCAACGGTCTTGAATCCTCATTATCAAATATTCCATCCCCATCACTATCTTTTTGATCAGGAAAGCTGGTTGGAAAGAAACCTTCAAAATGAATCGTAATTCCAAAAATCTCAAACGTGAATATTCTAATTGGACCCATTTCTTGCCCATCGGTTAATCCATCTCCGTCACTATCTTTCTTATCAGGATTAGTGTAAATGATACCATATGGTGTTTTCATTCCTTCAATTTCATAGGTATCGTATAAGCCATCCCCATCTGAATCTATCTCTCCAGCACCTGAATCATCACTATTTACACCAAGCTTCTTTGAGTAGTCAGTTTCCTTACTCCAAAGCTCCATCCATTTTTTCTTATCAACAATCATATATTCACGGAGCTGAGTAGTTTCGAAACTTATTGTATTCTTACTTGTATCTAACACAGTGTTGAGGCTTTCAAACTTTTCCTCATCTTCTTTATACCAAATGATGCCTAAATCTTGTTCAGATGTGTCTCCAAGCTGCGCTTCATCATAAGTAAATTGAACGCTTACTTTATCAAATTTTGATTGAGTATTGATCCTTACAGGAGAACCAATAAGACCGTATATATTAGCTGTTTTAATATTACCTTTGTTTGTTGTAATTCTAGTCGTTTTATTAATATTATCAGTTGCACTAAAACTAACTTCTACACTAGTAATTTCTGATTTATCAGGCTGATTAAATGATGTACGAATAGATTGTTTATGGAGTTCTTGTGAATCCTTGGTCCCGTCATTATCACTGTCTGCAGCATTCGGATTTGTCTTTAAAGCAAATTCATCTCCATCATTTAATCCATCGCTATCTGTATCATCCTTATTAGGTAATGATTCAAAATGTTGTACTTCATATCCGTCCGTTAAACTATCTTGGTCGGAATCTTTCTTATTTAAATTTGTTTGATAAACCTGCTCATCTTTATTATTCAGACCGTCTCCATCGCTATCTTCATCTGCGTCACTTATGCCATTATGATCTGTATCATATTTTGTTGGGGAAATCACTGATTTAATCTCATATTCAATATTGTCCTTTAATCCATCCCCATCTGTATCCATTTTAAATGGATTCATTCCCTCTTGGAATTCTATTCCATCTGTTATCGTGTCATGGTCCGTGTCAAAGGAAGATTCAAAGAATTCTGTGTTAAATGTATAGCCTGCTTTTTCAAGTCCGAATAACACTTGTTTATATGCATTTTCATAGGACTTTGCTGCAGGGATTCCTAGATCTTTTTCTAGAAACTCATTAGCTTTTTCAGACATTTTCACAGCGTTATCCAAATGAGCTTTTAATTTATTTCCATTGTGATCCGATTGATCAGTGATATCTTTTAAGATGCCAATAGCATTTTTATTGACAATTTTATCCGATAGATAAAAATTAAAGAGGATATCTGCAAGTAATACTTCAGTTGGTTCATTAAAATCGTTATTTGCTGTATAACCCCATAGATATATTGTTAATTTATGTTTGATATTCAAGAGCAGATCACTTTTTAAAACCACATCTTTTAAATACTCCTCTTGAACTGCTTGTTCATATTGGTTAATCAATTGTTCAAACATTTCAAGTTCATTCATATCAGTTTCCTTAAAGTCTCCGGTCTTCTCAAATTCCACAACCAGATTATCTAGTGTTTTAGAATCTAACTTAGCATTCTTATCTTTTATGACTTTTACGAAACGCTTTAATTCATTAATTGCAACCTTTTCATAGATTAATCCATCTCTAGTATCCTCATAGAATTCATATTCACTTAACCACTGTTTTACATTTTCCTCACTAGGAATCTTAGCATCGTTATTACCCTCGGCCACCACTGTTTGGCCAATTCCGCCGAAAACAATGGCAGAGCTCAAAAAAATATTCACCATAATTTTTACTTTATTTTTCAAAATGAAAATCTCCTTTATTAAAATATTCATTTAAGCTATAAAAATATAACTATATTGAGAGAAGCTGCATGGAATTTATTATGGTAGATACATATAAAACTTATTTGGTTTAATGATCGAAGAATACGATATTGCGGTTCCCATCCGAAGGAAAACTGTCAAAACCCTTGGGATTAAGTCATTAAATCACCACCCTCTATTAATATTGATATATCAATGGTTTTACCCGATGGTGAGGTGTCAAAAAAATATTTTTCAACACGCTGATTAACAGTATTTCATTACAGTAGTTAGGTACATTAAGCTGCCGTCGCTGGATAAATTTGGTTTGTGGTAGGGGGATCAGTTTGTGATGCAAGTTTGATTAGTTGGTGTGGATCCTTGTAGTATGAAAAACTTCCGTTTCAGCTAATAAATCAACAATTGTTGTATCTACAAGCCCATGAACTGTTGAGAGCCATTCGTACTCTACAGATGTTTGAACAAAAGTGATAAAACTTCATTAGGTTGTTTCTGGTGAAGATCATTCGGAAATGGGCTTCATTCAAGTACAGCCATAGGCATTTTTCCGAATGACGGAAACACTTGAGTAAATTCAGGTAAATAGTGTTTTAACAAGCAAATCATCATGTTTTTGACAGCTGCTAATTCCTCTGTCAGCTTACTTCAAACAATAACCCGACACGCAGTTTAGCCTCCATGTCTTTCAATATACGCGGATAATTGAATCGTCCATCTTTTATAAGACGAGCTGTTCGGTCATGCTTATTTTGTAGATTATCGTCTAACTCCTTTGATCTCTTGACGTCCATAGGATTAACCAATCCTAATAATTAACTAATTTTTAGTTTAATTTATTTATTTTTTAATTTTAAGGGTAAAATTTCCTATATTGGAAATTTTTGTATATATTTTCGTATCTGTGATATCTATCCCAACCACCCATACCTTTACCTTTTATATGACCCATATATCTCATTTTTTTATATTTTATTTCTCAATTCTAATTTCCATTATCCTGCACCTTTGGGTTTCAGTGCAATATTCACAATTTCCTCTATATTTTAACAAAAATATCTAATTTCTTTGAAAAAGCTCTTCAAGAAAATCGCCCGATTATTGAATATCGCCTTTGTGTAATTAGATAATTCGAATTTAAACATACCATTTAGTTTGTGATAATTTTCACTTAAACTATTCTGCCATTTACTTCAATAAAAAAACGAGCTGTTCGCAACTCGTAATCTTCAACTATCGCATTGCGTTAGTTGAATTAGAAAATATTATATTATTGCACCAGCAAACACCAATAAAAGTCTAAAATTTAGATAATCTTAAATAGTTTATTAAAAAATATAAAATATCGCGTATATAATAAGAACTCTTGGAGCCCAATATGCAATTAAAAGGTATATTTTCGCCTTTTTTTCAATTATTTCTCCTTCAAGTGAAATTGATTTTTCAATAAACTTTTGTAAATGGCCAAATATATAAAGAAAGGCAAAACTATAAATAATAAAATAAGAAAATTATAATCCCAAGTTTGAGCACCTAATTTAGCTAAAATAATCAATAATATTCCTAATAAGAATAGTGAAACGTTTTCAGAAATTTTTTCGAAAAACTTCATTTTTTGCATTTTATCCCCCCTATCCTATTAGTTAAAATGTCAGAAACACACTTATTTTTAATTTAACATCTTTGTAAAGGAGCATCTATATTCATCTTGAATTGGCTTAATTTAACAGTTTTTTATTCAATCATCCTGCCATTTAGTCGAATAAAAAAAGCCACCTGAATTGGCAGCTGTTATTCAACTCATGCATGCTTTAGTTGCATAAGTATTGGAAAAAAATCTATGTTTCAGTAAACCTAAAAACGAAAAAATAAGAAAGAGCATGTTTTGAAAAAGAAAGTTCAAATCACGCTCTTATAAAATTGAATTTGATTACTCTTATAAAAAAGTTTGATCATTTCTATTAGCCGTATTCTATTAAAGCGCCCGTTTGCTGAAGATCATTTCTAGTTAAATTAGTATTAAAAAGATTGTTTCTTCTTAAAGAAGTGCACACGTTAATCAACCATAAAACAGCGCTTCACCACAGGCAATGTTAGAAAATTACGTTCTTACAAGGTAGGTTGATTGAAATTAGGAATCCTACAAATTATGTGTTACACTGTGTTTACCATTTGATTTACTGTTTTCTGTTCCCTACTCATTAGTGAGTGGGGTTTTTGTTTTTTTAGAAAAATAAAAAACAGACTCAAAATAAGAGCCTGTCCATGTTTG
>NZ_NTZO01000334.1 GCF_002559405.1 Bacillus sp. AFS001701
TAATTCTTTAATACTTTTAAATACCATTGCACAACTGATCTCTCCTAAGAAATTATTTTATCAAAAAGCTAGTGTATACTTCTTTTTTAATATTCCCAAAGAAAATCAAATCACATATTATTTATAAAAAAAATGAAAGTTAATCAGTGCACAAATAAAAAAGGAAGTCCAAAATCCTGGACTCCCTCATCAAATAAACTTACTTATTAACATGTGTTAACGTCGCACCATACGGAGTTACATCAAAGAAGTCTCCATAACCAACAACTTTACCACTACCGTTCGCAATGACTGATTTTCTAGATTTCCATGTTTCTCTCCATTTTTTATTAACATCTGCAGCACGTCGATTAACGATAATATTCATTTTTTTCGTTTCGATTTGTTCTTTTGTCATATTTTTTGTATCCATTTTTTTAAAGTCATCTAAAATTAAATTTTTCGTTTCATCCGATATTCCACCACTTTGAACAAAGATATCAAACATTAATGCATAGCCTCTTTTTGTCCATAATCCGAATGTTTTGTAATACTTTTCTGCTTGATCAAAGTACCATTTTGAAGCATTAATTTGTTCATCGATACATTCTTTACTTGTACCTAGATTTTTAAAATAAGTCTTCCAAGGCTCTACGACTTGGTATTTATTATTAGGGTCACTGATTGAATCTCCCCAAGCTACCTGCTCTTTTGTCGTTTTGTTCATAATGACATCTTTAAATGTATTATAAGAATCCTTATCTCCATTGAAAGCTTTTAGGACGACATCATTATGATTTTCGAACATATTTTTCATAATTGGTTGGATCGTTTCTGTTCCAAAATTTTCTTGAAGTGCGCCAAAAGATAGACCGGCACCATCGAAATTACCACTTGTTGCACCAAATGCATCAGCTCCAGATGATGATGTTTCATACCATGAAGTGATTTCTAGTGCCATCTTTTTAACTGATTCACTTGCTGGAAACTTCACGGGACTAATCGCTTGTGTTGCCGGCTTCTTTGTAGCAACAGAAGCAGCATTCGCTGGCCCGACTACTGTTCCTAAAGAAAAGACAATCGCAGATGATAAAATAACATTTTTAATCGATTTTTTCATGATAGATTACTCTCCCTTACTATTAATCTATTTATCTAGGTTAAACTCAGGAATTTCATTTATATTCGCAACGTTAATTACTATATCACGATAATTAATTCTGTTCATCACATAAAATCTTCCAATCGATAATTCTTAAACAAGATCTACGAAATAAATTACATAAAAAAAGACAAACCTTATTCGAAATTATTTCGAAATAAGGTTTGTCTTTTTTTTCCTATTCTACTGTTTCTTTAACTTATCCCAAGTATCCTGAAGCGATTGTAGTAATTGCTGTGGATTTTTTTGTCCACCAACATATGCTTGCATTGAAGCTCCAAATTCATTTGTTGCACCGTTTGGATACTTAAACCAGTTCCATGAAAGTACTTTGCCGTCAGCTGAGTACTTTTGAATATCATCTGCAATCGGGCCTAAGCCTTTTCCTTCAATAGTTTTAACTGCTGGAATGAATTTAAACTTTTCAACGATATATTTTTTACCTGTATCAGAAGAAACCATCCAATTTAAAAACTTCTTCGCTTCTTCTTTGTTTTTTGAATTTTTATTAACTACCCAGTTATTAGGTACACCGACAGGGATTTTGTCCATTGCATTTTTGTCATCATTAATCGGAATTGGTAATAGACCAAGTTTCATATTTGGTGTAATGCCATCAATCATCCCTTGTGTCCAGTTTCCTTGTTGCATCATAGCTGTTTTTCCAGATGCAAAATTTGTAACTTGTGTATTGTAATCTGTTGTTAATGGATTTTTATTTCCATATTTAATCGTTAAATCAAATAATTTTATAAACTCCTTAAAT
>NZ_NTZO01000335.1 GCF_002559405.1 Bacillus sp. AFS001701
GTCAAGGTTATAGAAATTTAGATAAAAAAATGAATTTTATGTTAGATTTTTCCCAATTTTCTGTTTAATAAACACAATAAAAATGTAAAAAATCCGACAAATTTTTATAAATTTTACCAAAAAGTAACAAGTTTTTTGTAAATACCTAACAGTGTAACGTATAAATATGATAAAAAAGTTTGGAAAAGAATGAGTAGGATTCCCCCAATATACGTTTAATTATTTCAGATGTACAATTTAAATGTATTTAATTAACAACCACGAAAATCAGATGAATAGGAAAACTTAAGTTTCTCATTCTATTTAACTATTACTCTATAGATCCAAGGTGGATTTAAGTAAATACAGAATAAAATTGTAGGAGTGTTGTTATGAAAAACGGAAAATTTAAAGCGTTTAAAGTTATGTCTACAACTGCTTTAGTATCATTACTTTTTACATCACTAGCTTTTGCGGACAATGATAACGTTACACCACAAACTGATACTACTGAGGGAATGGTTGAACAAGGAACATTTACTAAGAATAATTTAGATTTATCTCAAGAAAATTCAATGTATAAAGAAAACAACAATCAAGAAATTACAAATACGTTTAAACCAGATGATGAAGTGCATTTAATTGTTGAGGTAGATGAGCCAGCTGATAGCGAGCAAGCGACTCCTGAGCATAAAAAAGCAATGTTTAAACAAAAGCAAGACAAAGTAATTGATGAAATTTCAAAAGAAAAAAATGCTAAATCACAAGCAGCTTTTAAAGTGAGACACCGCTACTTTGAAGGTTTTAATGGATTCAGTATTGAAACAGAATATAAAAATTTAAAAGATATCCAGTCGATTCCTGGCGTAAAGCATGTTCAAGTTGCTAGAACATTCCACGAAACGATGGCAGCAAGTAAAGAATTAGTACAAGCTCAAAAGGTATGGGAGCAATATGGTTATAAAGGGGAAGGCCTATTAGTTGGGGTTGTAGATTCTGGTATTGATTGGACTCACAAAGATATGACACTATCAGATGCAGCTAAAGCGAAAGAAAAATGGACAAAGGATAAATTTGACCAGTTTGCAGGAACAACAGATGTAAATGAAACTTGGTATTCAGATAAAGTACCATCTGGATATGACTGGGCAGACAATGATACGGATGTTATTCCTGGACCAAAAGGTAGCATCCATGGTACGCACGTTTCTGGAACGATTGGAGCAAATGGTGATGATGCAAATGGCGGAGTAGCTGGTATTGCACCTGGAGTTCAACTACTAGCGGAAAAGGTATTTTCTGATAACGGTAATCCCGGAGCTTCAGAGGATGATATTATCGCAGGAATCGAGCATGCTGTTACAATGGGCGCAGATGTAATTAACATGAGCTTAGGTACAGATGCAGGAAGAGTAGACGAAAATTATGATCCAATCCAAAAAGCAATCAGAAATGCGACTGAAAAAGGTACCCTTGTTGTAGTCGCTGCTGGAAATTCAGCATACAGTTCAAAGGCCTTACTAGTTCCTTCAACATTACAACCATATGCGGAAAATCCTGATATTGGAACGGTTGGTTCACCAGGAGTAAGTCCATTTGCATTATCAGTTGCTTCCTATGAAAATACTAAAATTCATATGAATGCAATTTCAGATGGAAGTCTAGCGGTTCCTTTCAAGGACCATACTCAATATGGACAAGCTTTTAATGTATCTAATAATCTATTACCTAATACTAACTATGATTTGGTCTACGTAAATGAAGGTAAAACAGCTGCAAATTATCCAAAAGGAAAAACGAATTATATTGCGGTAGTTAAACTATTAAATTCATATAGTACGGTTTCGTCTATTCAATTTACAGCAAAGGCAGCAGGAGCAAAAGCTATCATTATGATACCACCTTCAAACTGGCCTGATTATGCAACTCTACCAGTAACTCCATCTGCAACACCAACTGCTTCAACAAGTAAATCGATTGGTCAGGCATTATTAGATAAAATGAGTAAAATGCCTACTGGGCAATATTTAAGTATGAAAAATATCGGCGATTATTGGGTAGATAATCCAGATAAAGACACGATGTCTTATTTCTCATCAATGGGTACGACACCTACATTAGACTTTAAACCAGAAATTTCGGCTCCGGGTGGAAATATTTATTCAACAATTCCTGGAAATAAGTATCAAGTAATGAGTGGTACATCAATGGCTACACCACATGTTGCAGGTGGTTCAACATTAGTATTACAATCACTTTATGAAAAAGGATTAAAACACTCAGAAGATACAGTTTTAAAAGCAAAAGTTGCATTAATGAATACATCTAAAATCGTGATGGATCCAAGAACAAATAGTGAAGTTCCATATTCACCACGTATTCAAGGTTCAGGTTTAATGCAAATTCAAAATGCGATTAATACACCAGTTATTGTGACAAATCGAAACGCTCCTTTAGAACAGGCTGGTTCGGTAGCATTAAAGGAAATCGGACAAAATACAAGCTTTAAATTAAACGTGGATGCTTTTAATGCACCTAAAGGGAAAAATAATAGTGATGATATTGAATACAATGTATATGTTGATTTATTAAAAGATAAGACAGTAACAAAGCAATTTGATTTAGACCATGATGGACAATTAGATTCAAAAGATTATTTAACCTTATCAAGTGAACAAATTAAGGGAGCAACAGTCACTGTAAATGATAATATCGTAACAGATAAAATAGGATCTACATTGAAAATCAAACCAGGTCAATCAAAAATGTTAACGGTTAATGTATCATTACCAGATTCATTAAAGAAAAATAGTTTTGTTGAAGGCTATGTTCGTCTTGTACCAGTAGCAAAAGACCAAGATAAAGCTGTAACGATAACTATGCCTTATATGGGCTTCTATGGAAAATGGGATGAGCCACGAAACATCGATGCTCCAGCTTGGGAAAAGGATTCCTTTGCAGGTCGTACAGCACTTTGGAATGATACTACAGAGGGGGGAGCGCCATTAGGATATAATGGAGTAGGCTTTGATTTAAATCATATTGCTTTCTCGCCAAACTATATAGATAAGGGAATTTTAGGTGGAATGAGCGTTTTACGTAATTTAGATAAAGCTGAGATCTCTATTGAGGATTCTACGGGCAAACAACTCAGATATCTAGGTGACTATAGTGAGTATACTGGAACTGGAGAGCCTTGGAAATTTAATAAAAACATAATGTTTAATCAAGATTATGGTTATAATTTATATCAATGGGATATGAAAGACGTATCAGGTAATTTTGTTCCTGATGGTACTTACTATTATGTAATTAAAACAACTTTAGCCTCTCCAAACGCTAGACCACAAACTGTTAAAATGCCAATGATCGTAGATTCAGTTGCACCAAAAATTTCTGATATTAAGGTAACACCGAATAATGGAAAATATGATATTACATTTAATGCAACTGATAATGCAACTGACTTTAACTTTGCAGATATTTATGTAAATGGATCATTTTATGAACTAAGACCTGGACAAAAAACGCTAACAGTTAATTCAGAACCAAAAGGTATGGTATTTAGATCTATTGATTATGCAGGAAACATGGCTTGGACAACATGGGGAGATCAAAGTTATAATAAACAAAGTATGATAATGACAACTTGGGGCATTTCTCCATCTACTGGTGTAAACCAATCTAACCCAGCTAAAATTTCTATTTTCGGTTTTAATAGAATAGACTGGACGATTAATATTAAAGATGCTAGTGGAAAAATTGTCGATTCAGCGACATTCGAAAATGAGCATACATTTAGGACACCATGGGCACCAGATAAAGATCTACCAAATGGCACATATACAGTTACTGTAGATGGCGTTACAAAAGACGGCTTTAAAGTAACATCAACGCCTAAAACTATAACGGTTGTTCAATAATACTAAATTACCAAAATAAAAAACAAAGGCTCAGTGAAAACTGAAGCCTTTTGTTTTGTCTTTTTAATTTTCGTTAATTGTAATTCAAGTCATCTTTATTGCTTTTTAGTTTACCTTGGATTAGGTGAACTAGTAATAAACTAACCGGAATAACAATTTGAAGTGGAATGTGAAGCAAATACGGTACTAAATCGATGCCCTCTTTATGATGCTCAAGAAAATTAGATGCTACCCATAAGGAAGTAACAACGGTAATAATGCCAATAGGATAGACTAGCTGGTCAGTTTTCTTTATATTAAATAAATCTGCAGCTCCAGATACCGCACAATAAAAGTAGATTGTAATTTTTACAAAGGCATTGCATACTGCAATTACAACAATGAAAGTATCCAATCTTTGAATAAAATCGGCAATATTAATATAACTAACTGCTGTTAACAGAGGGTAGGTTGTTCTTTCAATAACAGATGGACCTAATATTGCTGTATTTAATACTGCAAATAAGGTTAAGATAAGTCCGGAAAATAATAAGGACGGTATTCCTACTTTTATTGCTAAATTTTGTTTACTTAAATGTGGCATAATCATTGTAAATGTCAGGATTTCACCAAAAGGTACGGTTAAAGAAATGGGAAAAGCCTTAAAAATTGGTTTCCATCCGTTTTCTAAAACGGGTCTTAAATTATCAATTTTTATTAAATTTGAAATGATTTCAAATCCTATAAATAGAAATGTAAGAGAGATGATCATGATAAATATAAATTCACTAGATCGAGCGAATGTTTCTAGTCCTTTAGAAATTGCATACATGATTAATAACATCATGATTAATCCAATTGAAATTAAAGAAGAAGCATTATACAGAGTGATTGTTAATAAATCCTCAAAATCACGTAAAGACCGCGCAGCAACATAAAGAAAATATAAGATGTATACTAGTGCTAATATTTTCCCGACATATTTCCCTAAAATGATTTGAATATATTTTGTTAAGGGTAGTTCAGGAAATAACGAATATAACTTAATATACACCGCAAAGATTAAACAAGCTGCAATGAGTCCTATTAATAAACTAATCCATCCATCTTGTTTAGCTCTAGCATATATTTCGACTGGTGGAGAAGCACCGACCCCAAACATAAAAATCATACAAAAGAATTGAAAACCACTTATATTTAATTTACGATTCATTTGAATTCCTTCTTTTGTCTTTTAATTTACCTTCTAGATATTTATTTTTTCCATAAAATTCTATTTTATTAGGGTTTAGATAAATAAACTAGTCAGAAGTTTGCTGAAAATTTAGTATAATAATAGCAATCATAAAAAAGGAATGAGGTGGTCATTCGTGGATATTAAGGTTGATGATTTAACTGGAACTGAAGTTGCTATGTTAATTAGTGAGCACCTTCAAGGTATGACACAGCATTCTCCACTTGAAAGTATACATGCTTTAAATCTTGAAGGATTAAAGAAACCGGAAATTACGTTTTGGAGTGTATGGGAACAAAATGAATTAGTTGGATGTGGTGCTCTAAAAGAACTTGACCCATTACATGGGGAAGTAAAATCAATGAGAACTTCTTCAGCTCATTTAAGAAAAGGAGTGGCAAGGCGCATGCTCCAACACATAATCGAAGAGGCAAAAATTAGGGGCTACAAGAGAATAAGTTTGGAAACAGGTTCAATGGAAGCATTCAATCCAGCAAAAAAACTATATGAACTCTTTGGATTTAAGTATTGTAAGCCTTTTGGAGGTTATAAAGATGACCTTAATAGTGTTTTTATGACACTAGAATTATAATATTTTTAAACTAAAGTTGCTGTTGTAGCAACTTTATTTAGTTTAATACCCCAACTAATCACCCCCCTAAATTAAAAGAATGAAAAAATTTTAAAATAAAATTAGTACCTAGTATTAATATCTGGTGATATAATATTGAAAGGATATAAAAAAATATGACTGAGGTGACCATAATGCAAAATTCGAAAGCACGTATCACTGCAATAGGTTCATATGTACCAGAAAAAGTATTAACAAATAAGGATTTAGAAAAAATAGTTGAAACAAATGATGAATGGATTGTAAAGCGAACTGGCATAAAAGAGAGAAGAATTGCAAATGAAAATGAATATACAAGCGACTTAAGCTACAAGGCTATAAAAGATTTGATGGAACAATACAATAAGTCTGTTGAAGATGTTGATATGATTATCGTTTGTACTTTAACGCCCGACTTCAAAACGCCAAGTGTTGCTTCAATTATTCAAGCAAAGCTTGGCATAAAAAATGCTGGGGCAATTGATTTAAATGCTGCTTGCGCAGGTTTTACTTACGGTTTGTATATGGCAAATGGATTAATTACATCAGGATTAAATCGAAAAATTCTAGTAGTTGGGGCAGAAACCTTATCTAAAATAACCGATTATGAAGATCGCACTACTTGCATTTTATTTGGTGATGGAGCTGGTGCAGCTTTAGTAGAATATGATGAAGAACTACCTAGCTTCATTTCCTCATACTTAGGATCAGAAGGTGAAAAAGGAAAACATTTATATTGTTCAAATTTATCAAATCAAATGTTCGGTGAAGAAATAATTAATAACAATAATATCATTCAAAATGGACGCGAAGTATACAAATGGGCAGTTACCACTGTACCAAAAGGAATGCAAGCTGTACTAAACAATGGATCCACTTTATTAAATGAAGTCGATTGGTTTGTTCCACATAGTGCAAATTTAAGAATGATTGAATCAATCTGCGAAAGAAGTGAATTTCCAATCGATAAATCATTAAATAGCTTAGTAGATTGCGGAAATACATCATCAGCCACTATTCCTTTATCGTTAGTTAAAGGAGTGAAGGAAGGAAAACTTAAATATGGAGATAAGGTTTTACTGTATGGATTTGGTGGTGGATTAACTCATGCTGGATTACTTATTAATTGGACTTTGTAATAGAGCTTTTAAGCAAAAACTCATTTATAGCGAGAAGATGAATATAGGTTCCTCATGAGTGGTTCATGAGGAAGTAAAACAGCAAGAAGAAGCAAAAAGGTTCCTCATGAGAGGTTCATGAGGAAGTAAAACAGCAAGAAGAAGCAAAAAGGTTCCTCATGAGAGGTTCATGAGTAAGTAAAACAGCAAAAAGAAGCAAAAAGGTTTCTCATGAGAGGTTCATGAG
>NZ_NTZO01000336.1 GCF_002559405.1 Bacillus sp. AFS001701
GTTAAATAGTAATAAAATTCTAATAAATATGTAAATTGGAAAATATTACTGGAATTTTTTAGGGAAAAGTTAAATAAAAAATAAAGAAATACAAAAAGATATCTAATCGCAAATAGATAGGAAATATTTATTTGGAGAGGATGGTCAGATATTGAGTAAAAGAGGCGCTGGTATTGGGGGCATCGTGTTTGTAGGCTGTATGTTTTTAGGTGGAGGAATTGGTAGTTTATTACATGAACCACATTCAGGTTGGCTAATTGGAATGGGTGTGGGATTTTTAGGGCTTGCTTTAACAAGATTTCTAATAAAAAGTTAATTCGGGTACTAAAAAATAACCACAAGGGGAAATATTAACCTTGTGGTTATTTCAATTGAAGAGGACTTTTATAAATAAAATCTATCCCTAATTTCTTTTGATGGGATCATACACGATTCGTTTTTTCCAAAGAATCTAAAACGATTTCTTGCGATCAGTCTATATAAATAGTCACGTATTGTTGATGGGATTATGATAAAGGCATAGAAAAATTTTGGCCAACCTTTTAAATTTTTTGCAATAGAAAGTGCAGCTGATGATTCAATTTTTATTTTTCCATTTTGTACAAGAATAATTGAATCTATTGAACCAAGTTCGGGGTGATCCTTCTTAAGATTTTCTCCGAATGTGGATTGTAGTGCTGCAAAATGAAAATAACCTTTTTGGTCATGTTTAATAATAAATTGAACAGCCCCATTGCATAAAATACATTCACCATCAAATAAAATAATTGACCTCTCACTCATAATATATCCCCTAAAGATTATTCTTGGTTCACCATATGGTACGCAACATTTCTTAAATGCTGTAATAATGGCTCTTTAATTTCTTCATCTAAATCGACATCATCCATCGCTTTTCCCATACAATCTAACCAGTCATGAGCTAATTCAATTGTAATTGGAAAAGGCAAATGACGCGCGCGCATTCTTGGATGACCACGTTCCATACTATAATATTGTGGTCCACCTAAAAACTGTGTTAAAAATAGCTTTTGTTTACGTGCTGTTTCCTCCCAGTCACCTGGAAATATTGGTGACAGCCTCTCATGCTTTGAAACATAAGAATAAAAAGTATCCACGAGCTCTTCTAATTTTTCTTTCCCTATATAATCATACATTGATTGATTTTCGTTACTCAAAAGAAAATACCTCCATTAATTTCAAAAAATACAATTTAGATAGGTTTATTTTATCTCTTTTTGGACTTAATGAGAAGTAATAGGAACCTTAGGGAAATGTAATTTATTATTAAAACCCCTATTCTAATTCGAAGAGGGGTTTCCATCATATGCTTCAATTAAGTTGTTTAGATTGATTTTATTCTTAGTTTGGAGAACTGCTTTCATTACTCGTTCAGATTTTTCTAGATTGGAGTCATTTAATAGTTTAGGTAAAATGGTTGGAACAATTTGCCAAGATACGCCAAATTGATCTTTTAACCAACCACATGCTTGTGCATTTTTATCGCCATCCTTTGATAATTTTTCCCAATAATAATCTATTTCTTCTTGGGAGTCACAATGAACGATGAATGAAATTGCTTCTGTAAATATAAAGTGAGGTCCACCGTTTAACGCAACAAAATCTAGCCCTTCTAAGCTAAATTGGATCGTCATAACAGTTCCTTCTTCCATACTGTTTGGGTCATGTCTTTCTTTACCGTATCGTGTGATTCTTTCGATTTTTGAATTCTTAAATATAGAAGTGTAATAATTTACGGCTTCTTCGGCTTGAGTATCAAACCATAAATTCGTTGATATTTTTTGAATTTTACTTTGCATAGCTTTTCTCCTTTAATTCAAAAACGTTTATAATAATTAGATATTGGTTTTAGATTTTTTTAACTTTATCAGTTTTAACTATATTCAACATTAATACACGTTAATAGGAAATATAAAAAAATGATATTATACTAGCATAGGAGGTGTAGCAATGAATCAATGGGCACCAAAGAGCGGAAGAGTCATTTTACATGTTGATATGAATTCATTTTTTGCTTCGGTTGAAATAGCGAATGATCCATCATTAAAAGGTAAACCAGTAGTTGTCGCCGGCAATGAAAAAGAGCGCAGGGGAATTATCGTAACTGCAAGTTATGAAGCTCGAGCTTATGGAATTCGGGCAACAATGCCATTATGGGAAGCGCGAAAAAAATGTCCTGAGATGATTGTGAAAACTCCAAATTTTGAAGCTTACCGAAAAGTCTCAAGGCAAATATTTGAAAAATTAGGTACTATAAGTCCTAAAATTGAAGTGGCATCAATTGATGAAGGATATATTGATATAACCGATTGTGATGAAAAACTAGGTCATCCAATTAAAATAGCTGAATTGATCCAGTCAATGTTGTTAGAAGATCTTGATATGCCATGCAGTATCGGTATTGGTCCAAATAAATTTCTTGCGAAAACAGCTTCAGATATGAAGAAACCTCTTGGAATTACTGTTCTACGTAAGAGAGATGTTCCTACTATTTTATGGCCTAGAAAAGTTGGAGAGATGCATGGTGTTGGTAAGAAAACTGAAGAAAAATTAAATGGAATTGGCATTATTACAATAGAAGATTTGGCAAAAAGTAATGAAAAACAAGTACAAGAATTATTAGGTGTAAACGGTAAATCTTTAAGAAATAAGGCTAATGGAATAGATGAAAGAGAAGTCGATCCGAGTCGTATGCTTTCACATAAGACAATTGGCCAATCAACGACATTTTCATTTGATGTTTTTGAGGAACCAATGATTGCAGAAAAATTTGAAGCTCTATCTAAACGGGTAGCTGAACGATTAATTAAAAAGGGTTTAGTTGCTGACACTGTGACAATTACACTTCGATTTAGTGACCGAAAAACTATTAATCGAAGTAAAAAACTTTCTACACCTGTACAACAAGCTAATGATATCTTTAAAGAGGCATTTGATTTATGGAAAAGAAATTGGAACGGAGAACCATTACGTTTAATCGGAGTAACAGCATCACAATTAAATCCAAAAGATGAAATATCAAAGCAATTGGACCTATTTTCTTTTGAAAAGGATGCCAAACAAGAACCATTGTTTGAAACACTACATAAATTGCAAGATAAATATGGAGAACAAGTGATTAGTTTGGGGAGACAAAAAAAGAAAATTGACTCAAACAATATATTAGATATATTGAAATCTACAGAGTAAACAACTTCTGGGCTTTCAATTAAAGGTCCTTTTTTTTTGTCCTCGTTTTTTAACTAAAAAAAGACGGTCTATTTATTAGACAGTCTTCAAATAGTTATATAACCGTTTAAACTTTCTCAATAATAATTTTAGTTGCTGTTGGAAGGTATTGTTCTACTGCATTCAGTACATTTTGATCATCTTGATATGCACCAACTTGTACACCGTCTACGATTACTCTATGCATTTCAGACTTAGTCTTAGCTGTTAAATTAAATGCTTTTACTAATCCATTTACATGCCCTTGAGCTACTTTTTGTCGCCAATTTGGGTCTTTTAGTTTTGCAGCATCACTTGCATTATCAATGAAACCATTTTCAGTCAAAATCGCTGGCATATTTGATTCACGTAATACATGAAAATTAGCTTTCTTTTTACCACGATCAGTTAGACCATTAAGTTTAACGATTTCAGGATGTAAATCGTTTCTGTATTGGGCTGAAGTAGACGTATCTGACAAACTATCATGTATATAATCCTCATAACCAGACGCTGATGTATTAAATGAATTGATATGAACAGATAAAAAGTAGCTGGCACCCCATGAGTTTGCATCGTTCGTACGTTCAGATAAAGAACGATCCGTGTCGGTAGATCTGCTCATTCTAACCTCAACGTCATTATAGTTATTTAATAAATCTCTTATTCTTAATGCGATATCCAAAGTTAGGTCTTTTTCCTTTAATCCATTACCTACTGCACCTGAATCAGAGCCACCATGCCCTGGATCTAAATAAAGTTTCAACATTAAACTAATCCCTCCTAATGATAATCTATTCAAAGTAGCCTTTTGTTGAAATGGACAAGCATCTAATGTATATAACCAATTTTTAAGACTATTAGTTGAATTAGACATACATTCTACCAAATTCTTTTATTTAGATTGATAGTTAAGTAGGGGAATACTAAAATATTGTCGAATTTAAAGATTAAGTTATTTTGTTATCTAATATAACTATTGCCAACAGCCAAGGAGGAAAGTGTATGTTTACAAAAATGAAAGCGAATGAACACGTTTATTCTTCACATCGTAATGTGGTGTATGCTAGAAATGGAATGGTCGCTACTTCCCAACCGTTGGCTGCACAAGCGGGCCTAGATATTTTAAAAAAGGGTGGTAATGCAGTAGATGCTGCAATCGCTACAGCTGCTTGCCTTACAGTAGTAGAGCCTACTTCAAACGGTATAGGTGGAGATGCTTTTGCATTAGTTTGGATGAACGAAAAGTTATACGGTTTAGATTCAAGTGGACCAGCTCCTAAAAATATATCGATTGAAAAATTAAAACATTTAGGGTATGAAAAAATGCCTAAATATGGTTGGATTCCAATAACTGTCCCTGGTGCTCCGGCTGCTTGGGTAGAATTATCGAATCGGTTTGGGAGACTTTCGTTAAAGGAAGTGCTACAACCGGCAATTGAATATGCTCGTGAAGGTTTTCCGATTTCACCAACATTAGGTAAGTTTTGGAAAAAGGCTTATGAAATATACAAAAAGGAGTTAAACTCTGAGGAGTTTGTTGCTTGGTTTGATACGTTTGCTCCAAATGGAAGAGCTCCTGAAGTAGGAGAAATTTGGTCGTCACTGGATCATGCAATAACTTTAGAAAAAATAGCTGAAACAAATGGAAAAGATTTTTATAAAGGTGAAATTGCAGATAAAATTATTGCTTCTTCAAATCAATATGGTGGTTTTTTAACAAAAGAAGATTTAGAGTCTTTTAAACCGGAATGGGTAAATCCAATTAGTATAAATTACAGAGGCTATGATGTGTGGGAAATTCCACCTAATGGTCAAGGAATTGTCGCACTGATGGCTTTAAATATGTTGAAAAATGATCAGTTTGATGACAAAGAGAACGTAACTACATATCATAAACAATTTGAAGCAATGAAATTAGCTTTTGCTTGCGGAAAGGAATATGTGACAGATCGAAAGTTTATGAAGACTTCGGTTGAGAGTCTATTAAGTGATCAATATGGAAAAGAACGCTATTTAGGGATCACGGAAACTGCTCATACACCATTACCTGGACGACCGCCTAGTGGAGGCACTGTTTATTTAGCAACAGCTGATGGAGATGGAAATATGGTCTCCTTTATTCAAAGTAATTATATGGGTTTTGGGTCAGGTATAGTAATTCCTGGAACTGGGATTGGATTGCAAAATAGGGGTTGTGATTTTAGCTTAAATGAAAAACATGCCAACGCTTTAATCGGTGGAAAAAAATCATATCATACAATTATTCCGGCATTTTTAACAAAAAATAATAAAGCAATTGGACCATTCGGTGTAATGGGTGGTTATATGCAGCCTCAAGGCCATGTTCAAGTAATCATGAATAGCATCGATTTTCATTTAAATCCACAAGAAGCCTTAGATGCTCCTAGATGGCAATGGATTGAAGGGAAAAGAATTGAAGTCGAACCTAGTTTCCCTCAAGAGTTTATAAAAGAGTTACAGGCTAAAGGTCATGAAATTAAGGTTGTAAAGGATACTGGAAGTTTCGGGCGAGGCCAAATTATTTGGAGAAAAGAAGATTCTGGCGTTTTAATGGGTGGTACAGAATCAAGAACGGACGGTTGTATAGCAAGTTGGTAAATATGAAAAGGAATTGATTTAATGAAACAATTAGAAATATTCATCGCTTTTTTTCGAAGTAGTATTTTAGGATATGGTGGGGGACCATCTACAATTCCTCTAGTATATAAAGAAGTCGTGGATACGTATAAATGGATGAAAGACGAAGAGTTTTCTGAAATTTTAGCTATAGGAAATATGCTCCCAGGTCCAATCAATACAAAATTAGCAGGTTATATTGGTTATCGTATTGGTGGCATAATCGGAATGCTTAATGCGATCATTGCAACGACCTTACCGACAATCCTTTTAATGATTATACTTTTAACATCATTATCGTCTTTTAAAGATATTAAATGGGTTAATGGGATGAAGGAATCAATTGTACCTGTTGTAGGGGTAATGTTAGGTGTATTAACATGGCAATTTTATCAAAGTTCAAAAAAAGGATTGAAAGCACTAACAATATTAATTCATTTAGTTGTCGGTTTGTTTCTAATTCAATTTTTACACATACACCCAGCGATTATAATTGGTGGTTTACTAATATTTGCAATCTTCCAGCCAGTAAAAGCAACTTCCTCAAATGACCATAAGACGAGGAAGGGGAGTACAAACGAATGATATATTGGAAATTATTTCTTTCATTTCTTATAACGAATCTTTTAGGATATGGTGGGGGGCCGGCTACAATCCCATTAATTCAAAATGATGTTGTTACACAAAACCATTGGTTAACTCAACAGGAGTTTCATGAAGCATTTGCAATGGGGAATGCCTTACCAGGGCCTATCGCAACTAAAATGGCTGGATATATTGGATACAAAATTGGAGGAATCTTTGGTTCCTTTATAGCAGTCATTGCAACGGTAATTCCTTCTTTATTACTAATGATTCTATTAATTGGATTACTTTATAAAAATCGTGACTCAATACGAGTAAAAAGAATGACAGCATATGTAAAGCCGACAATTGTTGTCCTTTTAGGTCTACTTACATTTCAATCTTTTTCTGATTCGTTTCATGATATTGGAGCATTCCAAGTTATTTTTATTGCAGTTTGTACATTTTTCTTAATGGAAAAATTTAAAATTCATCCAGCTTTTGTAGTACTTGGTGCGTTAATTTATGGTGCCATTAATCTTTAAAAATAAAAAAGAAACCAACTAATTCAATTGAATTAATTGGTTTCTTTTTCTTCTTCTTCTTCTTCTTCTTTTTGTTTGCTCATAACTTCTTCATAATCTTTATTAAACCAAAGTGGATCCATATTATCTACTTCACCATTATAATTAATCAAAATTTCTTCGCCAGCTTTAATGTCTTTGTAAGCGAAAAAATCAAATGTGTGATTATCAAAGTTAATATCGTAAGTTGCATTTGCATCATAAGAATGGTTGAATAGCATTCCGTATCCTAGAAGAATAGCTGAATGATTAATACCATATTCAAATGCATAGTCTGCTAATAAAGTTTTCTCGATATGCTCATGTTCCTCGTTCGGGTAAGAAATAACTGGCGCCTCGTGTATCAGTTCACCTTTTGCAATATCACGTGTTGCAAAGACACCTCGATTAAATTCACCGTCACTCAACGTAGAAGTTTTAATTTCAATCATAATTACACCTATAATTCTCTCTTAAGTCTTATAGTTAGTTTGCCACTAATTTAGATATAAATCAATTTTTTTATCTAATTAGCGTTATTCACATAAAAGTGCGTCTCTTTTTCGATCGAAAGAAGTAGTAAAACTCAGGACAAGTCTACTATAAGATTAAAAACTAATAAAATTAAAAAAATCTAAGTATATATTTTGCCAAAACATCAAATTATAAAATTGTTATATATATATAGGGAGGCAGATTA
>NZ_NTZO01000337.1 GCF_002559405.1 Bacillus sp. AFS001701
ATCGATGAAAATAACTAATAAACTGTAAAAATAGCTTAGAGTAGACGAAAAGTCCTTCTCTATTTTTATGGTAAAAAGGGATCGGAAAGAAAGAGCATTCGTGAACATGAAAGTATTGAATCTAGTTCATACTAATGTTGGGGTGAAATACGACTATGATACAAAAATTACTAGCTAGTTTTTTATTAATGACGCAATCAGTTGAACTTCCTGACAGCTTAACTGTTATTCAACAGGGCCATCCGATTGCTGTGGTTAATCGTGAAGATTTTACAATGTCACTTCCAGGTACACCATTGATAAACGATAAAAAGTTTAATCAATTTATTGAAAAACTTGATCAACAAATTTACCGTAACCCTATAAATGCGACAATCAATGAACAAGGTAGAATTGTACCAGGCCAGGTAGGATACAGGCTTTATAAAAAAGAGTTTAAGGATAAATTTACTACCTATTTTTATAGTAAAGGACAATCTAAAATTGAAGTACCAGAGTTAGATATTTATCCTAAAGTTGATAGTGAATTATTAGCTCATATTAGAATTCAACAAATTGGACAATATGTAACCTACTTTAATTCGAATAATAAAAGTCGGGTACATAATATTTCTCTTGCTGCAAAAGCAATTGATAATTACGTAGTTTTTCCAAATGAAGTTTTTTCTTTTAATAAGGTAGTAGGAGAGAGAAGTGGAGCAAAGGGATATAAACGTGCACCAATCATTGTAAGGGGAGAATTGTCTGAAGGAGTAGGAGGAGGAATATGTCAAGTGTCATCTACCCTATTTAATGCAGTCGATCGCGCTGGTCTAAAAATTATTGAAAGATATACCCATAGTAGACGAGTACCATATGTACCAGCAGGACGTGATGCTACTGTTAGTTGGTATGGACCAGACTTCCGATTTCAGAATAAATATAATCAGCCAATTCTAATTCGAGCAAAACAATATGGCGGAAGTATGATTGTTACTCTTCATTCTTCTGATGTAATCAATTATGAAGTAAGAAGTGTCCCTATAGCTCCAACTCGTTTACCTGAAGAAATAAATACAGAAGAAGACAAGCATTCTTCAAATCCTTCTAGAAAAGGAAAAATAGTACCACCGCATAAGTCGGTAGGTGATTAAATTTTTATACATACTAAGTAAACCCCACAAGGTAAATTAAAGATCTTGTGGGATTTTTGTGTTTTTCATGAATAAGGATCATTTTGAATAAAAATTAATGAAAGTCTAATCCTTTCAACACTAGACTTATAGAAACTAAGGATTTAGAATTATAAGAAAGATTTGAAAACAAAGGAGAATTGCATGACAAAAATAAATGTATTATTTGATTCGAAGGATTTGGAACGAAATACATTACCTTATTACTACGATTACGGAAAGATCATTTCAACTATTCAAAGTCAGCTAATTGATACATTTGGAGTAGATTTTCAAATGTATTCAGATGAGGATACTACAAATGAAATCTGGGGAATTCTAGAAGAAGATCTTAAAGAAGAATCGAGTGAAGTTCAATTAATCAGCCATATTTATAATGAGCTTGAAACAAAAACTATTTCTTCGAATCACACTGATAAAAAATTGGAACTAATCATTAAGCCAAGGGTTGAGAATGGATTATATTATTATCCGAATTACGGAGTAGCTTTATCGAAAGCGATGATATTTGAAGCGGATAATCAATATAATAGAGACCTGATTTTTGCTAAAAATGATTCATGTCTTTCATCCTTTTTTCAATATGTACTAAAAAGAAAACGAGAGTATATTAAAAATTATGTAACAGTCTATACGGATACAGATGACGGTGTCGAAACAACAATTGAAAATATAACAAAAATGGTTAGTAGAGAAGATGTATTTTTAGAAGAATCATTAAAAAGAGAAATTTATCGCTCAATAGATCATTTCTTTAATGAAGGTCGAGAGTTTTTTAAAACATATGATATCCCGTATAAAAGAGGATTTTTATTATATGGAAATCCTGGAAATGGAAAAACAACATTAGTAAAATCAATCGCAAGTAGTATTAACGCACCGGTTGCATATTGGCAAATTACTGAATATACATCAAGTTACACAATTAAAGAGGTCTTTAATTCAGTGTTAAAATTAACACCAATGGTACTAGTTATCGAGGATATTGACAGTATGCCTCCTTCCGTCCGCTCAGTATTCCTAAATACAATCGATGGTGCAACTTCTAAAGAAGGTTTATTTTTAATTGGAACGACTAATTATCCTGAAAAAATCGACCCAGCTTTAATGAATCGCTCTGGTAGATTTGATCGAGCATATGAAATTAAACAACCAACAAAAGAAATGCGTTCTGACTACTTACAAAGGAAAAAATTAAATCGAATTTTAAACAATGAAGAATTACAGCTACTAATCGATTCAACAAATGACTTCTCTTATGCTCAATTAAATGAGTTATATATCTCAATCATAATTGAGTGGGACTGTGAACAAAAAGTAGATATCATTCGACTATGCGATGAAATGAGCTCAATTTTACGTAAACAAAAAAAGCAAAATTGGGAAAAGAATCAAACTGTGGGATTTTCTTTTGAATAATTGATTTTATTTTTCGTGTAGTAGTTATGGTTAAGTTAACTCTCAAAAGATAGAAGCAAGGGCTTCTATCTTTTTTCTTTTTGGCTCTGTTAAAGTAGATGGTTGAATGTCTTCTTCAACAAAATACCAGATTAGTTGCACAAGAAAAAGGGATTTTTAGGAAAAAAATGGAATATATTTAATAGAAAATATAATGCTATGTCATTAAAATTTGGAGGAATAAATGAAAAATAATCTTAGGCGCCTATTCTATCCATTGACAATTATGTCGTTTCTTTTATCAGGAATAATTTTAGTAACAGGTTGCTCTTCAACCAATATTGTAAAGTCCACACCTCAGGATCAAAATGTAAAGACTATAAAAACTATCATAGAAAAACAGTTTACAGGACCTGATATAAAATTAATTGAGATGTTAACGTCGGAAGAAAATGTAACAGTCATAGGAAAAGATGGGGAAGCTACGCAACCCCCAAAAAACACAGAGCTAGAAAAATATTATGAAAAAACCTTCCAACCTTATTTTACTGAAAGGATGTACAACAATTTTATCGCTGCATATGCTTTTAATTATCAATTTTTAGTACACAAAAGCGGATATCAAATAAAGGTAGATAACATTGATATTAAAAAAATTGAGACGACTGAAGGAGCTTATGAATTTAAAGTTAATATATTATACGGAAAAGATGGAAGCAAAAAAAAGGACGCTGAAGTTTCAGGTAGAGTTTATTTTAACACAGATGGCAAAATAACTAATATTCGATATTTAGATGATGGCGGATTTACAAAAGAGATGAATAATTAAATAGCGAACTGTAAGTATTAGCTTTGTGAAAAAAGATTGAGCTTTTTATTATACATTGTCTTCTCCAAAATTGAGTTTGAATGTATATTGCAATTGAAAATGAGGATAAGACTATAACATTACAGAGAATTTATTTATTATAGTTACGCACCCGAAGTGGTCGATATGGTAACATATCAACAAATTGAGGTGGTACCACGAAATTGTTACTCTCCTCCTCAAGAATTATTTCTTTGGGGTGACTGTTTTTTTATTTTAAGTTGCATTAGATCATAATTTAAAGTTTTCGAGAGGGGAAATTAAATGAATCCTATTTTATTAGATGTTCCGCTACAAATAGAAACAGACAGACTACTTCTTCGAGCGCCACTTCAAGCTGGTGACGGGAATGTAGTATACCAAGCTATTAATGCTTCAATTAGTGAGTTAAAGCAATGGTTGCATTTATTCCAGTCAATTCCTACTATTGAAGAAACGGAAATTCTCCTTAGAAATGCACATATAGATTTTTTGAAAAGAGAAAGCTTTCGCTATCTTATCTATCATAAGGATACTAATGATTTTATTGGAACTGCTAGTCTTCACAGAATTGATTGGAAGATTTCTAAATGTGAAATAGGATACTGGATAAATACGCAATTTAGTGGCAATGGATATATGACAGAAGCAGTAAGTGAGTTAACAAACCTTGGCTTTCAGCTATTCAAATTTAGAAGGATTGAAATACGCTGTGAATCTAATAACACTAAAAGTCGTTCGATCCCTGAAAAACTAGGTTTTGAGCTTGAAGGGATATTACGTAATGACGATCTTACAGCTGACGGTAAAAAACTAACTGATACCTGCATCTATGCAAAGGTAAATTAGACAAAAATTTAAAAATCCCTTGTACAACTAACGCAGGAGCGTTAATTCAATAGTATGAGTTTGTAACTAAGGATGTGATAGGCATTGAGAAATAACAAATTAAAAATTGCATGGATTATTCCAAATATACTATGTTATTTAATGATTATTGTCTTTTCTATTTTTGTATTTCGAAATGCTGATGAATTAAAAGAAATAAATAGATTTTCAGTTTGGATCGTTGCATTAATATTTCTTTTTTTAATCTCTATTTTTGGTAGTTTTCGAACTTGGAAGTGGATAAATATAGGTAAACTATAAGTTGGTGGTTAATCAATCTATATTTTATTATTTATTGAACTAAAGCTGTGCGTTAGTTCAACAGTATGAGTAGCCAGTGGCTACTCATTATTTATGGTGTTAACCATAAACATTAATATTTATTTGCTAGCTATGAACTGCACCTAACTACTTTTTAGGTAATCTTGAAAATTAAAAGAACTCCTTGTATGGGTCTTTAATAAATTCTACTTCAACTTGTAAATGAATAACATTTATTATTGGTTATTTAATTCAAGATGAGGTGATATCTTTGATTCAAAAATTACTGCTTTCAATGGAGCAAATGATACACATAATTCAAAATGGACTACCAAAAACTAATTTACCAAAACATGTAACCATCATTGGTTCAGGGATCTCTGGTCTAGTTGCTGCTTCACTTTTAAAAGATGCGGGACATAAGGTTACCATTATCGAAGCAAATAACAGAATCGGGGGGAGAATTTATACAAAAAGGGAACCTTTTATAGATAAACAGTATATAGACCTCGGTGCTATGCGTATCCCCTCTTTTCACCATTTAGTAATTGAATATATAAAAAAATTTAATTTGCCTGTTAATGAATTTATTAATAGTACTCCTAATGATCTTATTTTCATTAATAACGTATTAACTAATGAGGAAAATTTAAAGGCTAATCCAGACCAATTAAACTTTAAAGTCTCACCAAGTGAAAAAGGGAAAACTGCATTAGAGTTACTCTTATTAGCAGTAGGTCCTGTAATTGATTTTATTAATCAAAATCCTGAAAAAAATTGGGAAACCGTTATAAATATGTATGATCATTATTCAATGGCAAATTTTTTAAAATATAACCCTGTTGGAGTTTCATTATCAACTGAAGCAATTAATTACGTTGAAACCATTATGGGATTAGAAGGATTTCCTGAACTTGCATTTACAGCTATATTAAGGGAAGTTTTAATCCTTATAACAAAAGATTTAAAGCTTTATGAAATTGCCGGTGGGACAGATCAGCTTATTAATGGATTTTTACCTCAACTAAAAGACGATATTATTACGAATCAAAGAGTTAAAAAAATTATACAACAAGAATCAAACGTAACAATCTATACTGAAGATCAAATCCTTAATACAGAGCATCAACTTACTAGTGACTTTGTTATTTCTACAATTCCTTTTTCTTTATTAAACTTTGTAGATTTACTGCCATTTGAGTCTATTTCCTATGAAAAGAGGAAAGTTATTAGAAAGATACATTATGCAAGCTCAACTAAAATAGCTCTTCAATTTAAATCTAGATTTTGGGAGAAATATGG
>NZ_NTZO01000338.1 GCF_002559405.1 Bacillus sp. AFS001701
TATGAAAAAATCAAAGTTAAACTTTAGCAAAAATTTTAAGACTAGTATTATATACTAGTCTTTTGTATGGTATTAAATCCTAACCCACTTATTCAACTATCGTACGTTAGTTGAACAATAATAAAAACTTTTTAAAAATTACAATTTCCTTCAAACCGTATTAGAATTTCATTCGTTACCTTTAATGAAACCTAATAATAAAAAAGGAGATGTAAGAAAATGAAAAAAATTCGTTTTACTCTTGTAGCTGTTATGTCCTTAATTTCAATGCTTGTATTTGGTGCAGTGGCGTTTGCCTCTACTGATTTTACCCAATTTGGATTTCCAAAAGTAATTGCTGAAAAGAAAATTAAAGCAGATGAGGCCGCAAAAATTAGTCATAGTGGAATAAAAATTGATATTCCTGAAGGTACGTTTAGTAATGACGTTGTATTTCAAGTCCTAGAGGGAGATAATCGTTCTTTCCAAGCCAATGCTCCCGAAGGTGAAACAGTAATTATGAATTTTGCATTTAGAGTACTTGATTCAAAGACAAATGAAATTATTGCTAAGTTTAATAATCCTGTTATGTTTAGCTTTAAAGATAAGGATGTTAATGAAGGTAGCCTATATTATAATGTAAAACCAGACGGAAGTATTGCGTTGAATTCTGTTCCAGCTGTGATTGAAGATAGAACATTAACTCACGGTATTGGTGCAACTCCTGTTGGATGGTTAATTACTTCTCCAACAAATAGCATTAATAAATAGTTTAAGTCTCATAATCTAACAAAAATGCCCATGATTCTGTATAAAGAATCATGGGTATTTTCTTACGTACTTAAAACTTTTTTACCACGTGGCTGTACCCCTTTAGCATCTGGCTCGAGCGAGATACCGATTGCTTCAAAGATCTGCTCTTTTTCATTGAAAACGTGTGTAAGGAAACCATTTCCATTTTTATCCACATGGAAAGTTCCTGCACTTCTTCGCTTTCCGTCATGAATAAGCCACACTTGATAGGCCTCAGTACCTTTTGTAGTCTCAAGTCCTTGGAGCTTGAAAACAATCTGTTTACGATCGCCTTGCTTGTAAAACCATGCATTTCCTTTTGCTGAATTTATTCTTGGATCAGCTGATTTTAATGAATATACTTGAACAACGTCAGTTGGTGAGATTGTTTTTTTATTTACTTGCGCCAACTCTTTTCTAAGTTGAAGATTATTCCATATGAGTCCTATAAAAGAAATAAGAATGATAGCAGCCGTCAAAACGTATAGGAATTTACGAATATTTATTATTGTTTCAAAGCTAGTTTTAAACATTGTCTCCAATTGATGGTAATCGGTGGAATTATCAGTTGGAAAAATAAAATTCATCACTTCTGCTTTTAAATTAGAGGGAATTTCTACATCATCCAAATTTAATGGAATCATATTCCATGCCTCCTCCGTCTCTTGAACTTCCAAACGACAAGATTCGCAATTTATAATATGTTCTTCAAAAAAATGTTTTTCTTCCTCTGTAACTTCTCCAAGCATATAACAGACTATTTCATTGGAAAATGAACAACTTTGATTAGTAGTCATTTTTTCATTCCCCCCAACTCTGGTTCCATTCGATTTCTTAAAATTTTTAGTGCTTGATGTAATCGACTTTTAATCGTACCAATCGGTTCTTGTTTCATTTCAGCTATTTCACGAAGTGTATATCCTTCCCAATATAGCCACTGAATTAGCTCGATTTGGTTTTTTGAAAGGTATTGATAAGCTTGCTGTATTTGTTCTTTAAGAAGTTTCTTAGATACAATTTCTGCAGGGTTATTAGATGGGTATTCTGATATTCGCTCCAATTGTTCCTGTCCAATTGTAATTTGAGCATGTTCCTTTTTTTCCTTCCGATGATGGTCGATTGTGATATTTCTGGTAATTGTAAGTAGCCAA
The DNA here is from genome assembly GCF_002559405.1 of Bacillus sp. AFS001701. Classification (GTDB taxonomy): domain Bacteria; phylum Bacillota; class Bacilli; order Bacillales; family Bacillaceae_G; genus Gottfriedia. The sequence goes on from NZ_NTZO01000338.1 coordinate 1,923, forward strand.
TTTATAAATTGACCTTTTTCTGGGTCGAAACCATTCTTCGTGGTCCAAATTCTCATAAATACGGCTTGGACAATTGCCTTTGCTTTATCAGGATCCTTAGTTGATTTTAAACTAAACGAGTATACAATTTTAATATAACGATCATATAATTCTTCTAATGCAGGGCGATGTTTTTCTTTTATTAGTTGCATCAATTCTGCTTCACTCATTTTTTGCATAAAAAAGGCAATCCTCCTCATGATTTCCATGTTTCCTTTAATTAAGTAACGAACAAAAATCAAAAACGGTTTGATTTTAAACGCATATATTTTTTAAAAATATATTAAATCACATCAATACTCTTAAAAGAATCATCAACAATTTGATAAGTATCTGATTTAATATAATAGTGATTTCCTTTTATTCGAGTAAATTCAAATTTAAATGCCTCTACATCATTTTAAAATAGAGTAATTGAATATTGAAATCCTTTTCTTTTTTTTGGTATTTCCTGGGATAACTGGATATCTTTTATTTCAACTAAA
>NZ_NTZO01000339.1 GCF_002559405.1 Bacillus sp. AFS001701
GCCAGATGCTCCTTGAAATTACGAAATATTTCACAAATACGATCGACTAATTTTTTAGAAATTTGACTTGTATCATTTTTAAAATTTCCGATGAATAAATTAGGTATCTCTGAGAAACGATCACTTTTTGAACGAGATAAAATGACCGTTTTTTCTTTATTGAATAATTCATTCATTTTTTTGCCAGTTATCCTAATATAATCTAAGTTTATAAGCACTTTACCGTTTCCAAGATTTTTATTAGTATTTTTGAGGGGATTAAGCAAATCATTAAAAAATGGTTGGATCTGGTTCGATTCAGTGAGGGTAGCATGTTTTAACTGCAAATGGAAATTTTCTTTCTCCATTTCCTTTTTAAGATCTTCGTCTATCTGTTGATAAAAATTTGTCATCATTGCGATTGGAACATCCCGATATTTTAATTCTTTAAATACAGTAATAAATTCGCTATATAGCAACCAATAATTTGAGAGATAAATACTCAAGCTCTATCCCTCCATATTCTTTTGATTTTTTTTCTTAAATCTTATATCTTCTCTCAATTCTTTACATGTTCTTTGTGGAGGTAGCATTTTTATGAACTCATTTTTTTCTTGTTGTGCCAATTGAAAGTGAATCGATTTTTCAGTAATAAAGTTATCATCTAAAATTTCCCTAATTGGATAGAAATCCCAAAAATGATTCAATCTCCAAAAAAATCGTGCATCCCCAATGCGATAAAACGTTGGATCTACATCCCAGTAGGAACCAAATTTTTTTAAAATAATAGGTAATATCGATTTCCGATGCATAATAGAACAATGATCAATTTGGCACGAGGCAATCGATACAATCCCAGTTGATGCTCTTAATTTTGTATTAATGATTTCCTTATTTTCATTTAAAAAATTAACTAAGGATGCTGAATAAGTAACCATCACATTAGGATTTGATTCTAAATAACGAACCATTTTCTCTAATCTATTTTTTCGATAGCAATTATCATCAGTTGCGTACGAGATATATTCCCCCTGTGCTATACTTAAAGCTTGATTTATTAAAACAGCATATCTAATATTCTCAACTCTTTCTTCTAAAGATTTTACCTCGCTTTGATAGAAACGTATTCGATGATCAGTTAGAAAAGGTCTTATTTCTTTTAAAGTAGCTTCATTGGAATTATCATCCATCAATAGTAATTCAAAATCAGAAAATGACTGATTTAAAATAGATTGTATAGATTTCGCAATATATTCTGGCTTGTTATAACTAGTCATTATGATTGAAACCTTCGTCAAAAAATCCCCACCTTTTTTAAAAATACTCTATACTGTATGCTTTGTTTACTATAAAAGTAATAGGAAATAAATACTATATTAGTAAAATTTGAAAGAATGAGCTAAAAAAAGAGTGATTCGTCCCACTTTGTGGAAAACGAATCTCTTTTTTTGACTATTAATTTTGTTTAATATTCTAGTTAAATCTACCAATTAATCTCTCTCATTTGAATAAATAGTAACATTTTAAATTCTATTCATATAATAGTTTTGAATTGAAAAATTATTATAAAGGGGTGGGTAAAAATTGAGTAGTTACCAACACTTAATTGAAAATCTGATAGCAGGACAAGTTATCGTGATCACTACCGATTCAGGTGACACAATTGGACCAGCACAATTCGTTACTTATAATAACCAGACTGGAATTATTATCTTAAAAGAATTCAGCTCTTTATCTCCAAGTGATGAAGTAGTTGTAACCTTAATCGCATCTAAAATTGAATCGATTAGATATCAGTAGCTTATGAAAATCTTTTATATTAATTCTAGTTATATGGGAATCTATTCTCATTTTGATTTATGGATTAAAGAAACAAACTCAGATCAAATTGAAATAATAGACATTCCGATTAGTATAAATCAACAGATGTTTAAAAATATGTTAAAAACCATTCGTCCAGTATTAGTACTAATAATGATTGGAAATAAAAAGCCTAATCATATACTAAAAGTAGTAAAAGAAACCCATATACCACTTGTTGTATGGTTTACAGAAGACCCTTTCTATACCGATGTTAGTTTGGAAGTACTGCCTTATGCAGATTATATACTTTCAATAGACAAATCATCTTGTGAGTTCTATACCAAACTTGGATATAAAAATAGTCATTATTTTCCTTTAGCTAGTAATGAACATATTTTTAAACCTCTCAATTTAGAAAAAGAAATAGACTTGTTATTAATCGGTTATCCTTATCCAAACAGAATTAAATTAATCCAATCGATCATAAATTCTACAAATTATTCAATCTTGCTCATCGGAAAAAGCTGGAATAAATATTTGAAAATTCCAAATCAAAAAAAGAAAAATATACAAATGATCAGTAATTGGATACCCCCTAATGAAGTAAACCTTTTCTATAACAAAGCAAAAATCATTTTAAATCCTCATAGGCAATCTACTTTTATTTTTAATAAAAATAGTAAAAACGTAAAAAATCGTAGTATAAACAATCGATTTTTTGATATTGTTTTAAGTGGTGGATTTCAGTTAATCAATGAAGAAATTGATAGTTTTGTTGATGAAGAAAATGAAAGATTAACAAGATATGTAGATGATCTTCATTGTATTCAATTGATTCAAAAATATATAAATGAGTTTTCTTATAAGGAGGAATTAGTAAAAGAATTACGGATAAAAATTATAGGGAAAAATACATTTTCTTATCGATTAAATACTTTGTTAAAAATACTAGAATATCGTTCTGAATCATAAATGTTAAGATAAGAATTATGAGTTTTATATGATGGGTGTTTCTATGATGGGTGTTCTATGCTTATTAATAATAATTAGCATAAAAACACCCTTTTAATTTATGATTAAACTACTAATGATTGCTTTCCTTTTACAGTACTAAAAATCAGTACGTATTACGGAAATTGATTTGTTACGAAAAAATCCCCTTCGATACCTCAAATAACATTTTTTTGTACAAGTTTAGAGTATATATTACAGGTTCTTTCTAAGAATTTTTTGAATAAATCAATAATAGGTATTGATTACTTGATGTCTTTAGTTTGATCGCTTAATGATACGTTTTTTGCTCAAAACAAATTACAATATAAAGTAATGGGGGTAAATCGCGTTGAAAACAAGTGAATTTTACTACATGAAGGAAAGTATCGTTCAATGACCTTTCAAATGTGGAGTCCATTCCATTTTTTATTTATGGCGAGCCCTTTTCTATTTGTCACTACGTTTTATTTTTTATTTAAGCGCTTTAACAAACAGACTTTACGATTCATTGGAATGGGTTTCTCGCTTATTGGGATTGCTCTTTTAGTTGGTCGTAATTTTGAAATTTTTCACAAAGTGAATCAAATTTCACCTGAAGAAATCCCTTTACAAATTTGTCATTTTGCTAACTTTATTTTATTTTTTGCTTTTTTATATGAAAGTGAATTGCTTTTTTCAATTGCGTTTTGTTTTAATCTCCCTGCTGCTTTAGTAAGCATTATATTTGCTAACGGTCTTTCAAACTATCAATCCCTCCTAACATGGCAAGGAATGGCGTATCTTTGGGGGCATATGCTAATCGTAGGAATTGTATTGTGGGCGTATTTCAATCATATGGTTGTAATTAATTTAAAAATTTTGCGAAAAACAATGTCGCTCATTATTTTATTGTACATTTTATCAATATTTGCAAATAATTTGTTTATGATATGGATGGAGCCCTTTACATCTAATTACTTTTACACAATGGCTCCCGAAAAAGGAACACCATTAGACTATTTTTACAAACTGGGTAAAGAAACAACAACTTTTGGACTTCATTACAATCTAATTTATATACTAATCCTTCTTTTAGTTGGGCTTTTTGTTGTTTTCTTCTTTTATTTAATCTATCTATTTTTGAATTTATTTAAAAACAGTGAAGTGAAGAATCTTAATGAGCAAAATCATATGAATTAGGTAGAGTATCTAAGTCTCTTAAAAATAAAGCCTCTTACTAAAAAGAGGCTTTTAGTGTGTTAATATATGATGATTAGGATCTATCTTAAACGTACTTTTTCAATACAATGGCAGAATTATGACCACCAAAGCCGAATGAGTTTGAAATACCGATGTTTAATTCTTTTTTCCTTGCCCCTTCCGCTACATAGTCTAAATCACAATTAGGATCCGGCTGAGTTAAGTTGATTGTTGGCGGAATAATTCCTTCTTGAAGACTTTTCACTAAAGCTATCGCCTCTACTCCTCCTGCTGCGCCAAGCATATGACCAAGCATTGATTTATTTGATGTAACAGGAATTTTATAAGCGTGTTCGCCAAACAGTTTTTTTATTGCCAGTGTTTCAGATTGATCACCTAATGGGGTACTTGTTGCATGTGCGCTAATGACATCCACATCTTGTATTGCTATTTCAGCTCTATTTAAAGCATTTCTCATAGCTAAAAACGCTCCTCGTCCTTCTGGGTGAGTTGCAACCATATGATATGCATCTGAACTTGCTCCATAACCAATGATCTCACATAAGATGGGAGCATTTCTTTTTACTGCGTGTTCCAATGATTCTAACACTAAAATCCCCGCACCTTCACTCATTACAAATCCATCTCTATTTGCATCAAAAGGTCGACTTGATGAGGTAGGTTCAGTATTAATGGACAATGCCTTAGCGTTACCAAAACTCGCTAAAGATAATTGCGTTATAGCTGCCTCTGTACCACCCGCAAAAATAATATCCGCTTCTCCGTTACGAATTGTATTGAATGCCTCTCCAATAGCTGAATTTCCTATAGAGCATGCGGTTACTGGTGATAAAGATGGACCAAGCGCACCTAATCTTATACTAATTTGAGCTGCTGCCGCATTTGATATCATCATCGGTACTAAACTTGGACTTACTCTCCCAGGTCCTCTCTCATTTAATAAATTTACATTTTCGATAAAGGTATTTATCCCACCAATTCCTGATCCTACATATACTCCTAATCGTTCAAGATCGATTTTTTCTAATTGTAATTGTGAGCTTTCGAAAGCTTGTTCAGCAGCTGCTAAGGCAAATTGACAAAAACGATCTAATTTTCTTGCTTCCTTTCTTCCCCATCTTTCTTCGGCATCAAAGTCACGAACAATTCCTGCTACTTTCGTTTTAATATTTGATACATCAATTGTATCAATAGCGGTGATACCTGATTTTCCGTTAATTAAGTTATTCCAAACTGTATCTACATCATTTCCTAGAGGCGAGATAACACCCATACCTGTAATAACTATTCTTCTCATCATAAGTTCTCCAATCGTTTTTTCTTTATTTTAACGCGTATTTATCCTATTACAAGTTGTAGTTTATCCTAGTATAATTTATACTACGTTCAGAAGGGAGTTTATAAGATGAATCGAGAAACCCGACTTCAAGCACTGTCAGAATTTCTAAAAACGCAGCGGTCTAAAATAAATCCGCAAATGGTTGGATTACCAGTTGGAACCCGTAGAAGAACTCCGGGGCTACGTAGAGAAGAGGTTGCTCATTTAGCAGGAGTAAGTACAACATGGTATACGTGGCTAGAACAAGGAAGAGATATAACCGTTTCTAATTCCGTATTAGATGCCATTTCAGATGCATTACAATTAAATAAGGATGAGCGAAATTATTTATATGCACTTGCATTACCAGAAGCTGAAAAACGCTCATTTTCAAATGATGAAGTAACAGTTATTAGTCCAGCCTTGACTAAAATATTAAATGAACTTCGGAACTGTCCGATTATTATTTCAGACCGAAGATGCCATATCGTTGGATGGAATCCTGCAGCAGCACACGTATTTTTAGATTTCGAACAAATTCCAAAAGAGGAACGAAATCTTATTCAATTACTCTTCTCTAGAAAAGAATTTAAAAGTTTAGCAGTGAATTGGGAGCATTTTGTGAAAGGTTTCTTAGCAATTTTTCGCACTTATTACGGACAATATGTGGGCGATCAATGGTATACTTCCTTTATTAATGAAATGGAACAAAATTTCCCAGAATTTCATGAACTCTGGAATGAGAGCGAAGTAAGTTCGGCCCCAGATGTATTAATAGAGTTTCGACACGCAAAAGCAGGAAAAATGCTCTTTAACTTAACTTCCTTACAAGTTCAAGGAAACATTGATTTAAGATGTAGTGTTTACACTCCTGTTGAAAATACAAATACAGAATCTAAGTTAAGAAAACTGATGGATAATGAGTAACTTTTTAAATGTGCAAATGCAGGCAACCATGCAATTTAGACTGTTGTAAACATGGGGTTGTTTATTAGTGTTTAACTTGATGATTGTTATATTTCTCATGGAGCACATATGAGGTACTAAATTACTTATTTTTGCATTTTTACTTACTCATGAAGCTCTTATGAGGTACTACTTTTCTTAATTACATATTTTTACTTACTCATGAAGCTCTTATGAGGTACTACTTTTCTTATTTTTGCTTTTTTACTTACTCATGAAGCTCCTATGAGGTTACTTATTTTTGCATTTTTACTTACTCATGAAGCGCTTATGAGGTACTACTTTTCTTATTTACGTATTTTTACTTACTCATGAAGCGCTTATGAGGTACTAAACTACTTATCTTTGCCTTTTTACTTACTCATGAAGCGCTTATGAGGTACTAAACTACTTAACTTTGCCTTTTTACTTACTCATAAAGCATTTATTATAATGGAAGATGTTAAAAATAGTCATTGAAGTAATTAAAAAACAAAAAAAGGGTAACTAATTTAGTCACCCTTTTACTTTAATATGCTTTCATTATCTGGAGTTCCGTATTCTGCTTTGCGACGAAGAACAACAATTCCTCTTTCAGTTTTACCATTAAAATCAGCAAGTCCCTTTTGGCCAATACCTTTCTCAACTTTTGGATAGTAATCTTTCTTAAATTCCTTTTTAGCATCATTTAAGTTGATATACCTAGTCATACAGAAACACCTCCAAAAAGTTCATTTATTGTTTTCATTAATCTTTTATTTCTTCCTAAAAGGAAGTCTTTTTCATCTTCAGTTAAATCGATTGATTTATACTCTTCACTAGAAAAAGTGACAGTTAGTACCATACTATTTTAAATAGGATAGCATATTAAGTATGTATTGTAATATTCACTTTTTTTAATGAAAATAATTTCGCTATTTAGATAACTATCAATCACAAAGATTGGCTCATCAACAATACCTTCATTTACACCAAAATGATAAAAATCGATTCTAGATTTTTTTACCGGCAACATGTTTTAAACCGTCAGACCCTTCTACTTACCATACACCTACATGTGGCTTCCGTATCCCTTTTTAGTCCTTCAAATACGGCTTCAACATAATGAATAGCTTCCGCTGATGAACCAATAAACACTCTTGGTTTCCTCTCCATAAATCCTAGATCCTCCACATTTCATTCACAATAATTAGGCTGGCCAACGGAATGACCAATGTATTTTTGCTTAATTTTACCAAATGTAATGATAAAACGTCTATATTATTCAAAATATTTCACGAAATTTGTTACCTTTTTATTTCCTTTCGTAAAGGTAATTAAACTAGTCTAAATTCGAAAAAAAATCCCGATTTACTCAAAAGAGCAATCAGGATTTTTTGTTTTGCAAATGCTTCGCTTATTATTTAACTAAAGAAAACTGAGTTAATTTAAACGAATCAACATTTATTAACTTGTTTGTTGCCGCACTAGATTTTGTACCAGTAGCAACAATTTTAATAGTGTGAGCTTTATTTGCTAGATTTTGTATATCGAATACAATTACTTTATATTTACGGCTTAAAGAGTAAAGGTCAATTTGCTTTATTTTTTTACCATCAATATAAACATCTGCTCTACCCATATTCTTATCTTTTAAAGCAAATAAAGTTATACCCGTACCACTAAAATTGTATTGAAGCGATCCAGTAGATCCTTTTGTTTGATTAATCGTGCCACCAGAAGCGCTCGAATAATTTAACTTACTCCAAGTTCCAGAGTATTTAACATTGGAATCATTGTTCTCTACTGATTTAGTTGTTTGAACTGAAATATTTATACTATATTGGCCAGAGCCTTTTACATTAGAAGGAACAGAAGGAACGATATAGTACATTCCAGTTTTTGTTGGTTTAAAGACAATTTTTTCAGTAGACGTAGTACTAGCAGACTTTTTCAATTCTTTCGTACCATAAATAGTTGATGTACCAATGTTGTATAATGAAAGATCAAAGTTTGTATTAGTTGGACCTGTTAACGTAATTTCATATGTTTTGCCTGCTACTAAATTTTTAGCCCAAACATCTTTAAAGTCATTTGCGTCAGTATTCAGACTTCCTTTTGCAGTACCTGTTATATATATTCTTCCTTTAATATCATCATCGTTTACGTAATTAATTGATGTTGAATAAGGTGTCTCAGTTTTATCCAGTGTATTAATTACCACAACATAGTTGTATGTTTTTCCAGGCGACATCGCAGTTGTATCTGTAAAAGTTGTTGTAGTAATAGGTGTTTTATTTATTTGTACATAATCATTTTGTGACGACTCTTTGCGGTAAATATTATATGATTCTGCCCATTTTGGAGCAGTCCATGAAATAACTGGATATTTCTTTGCAGTATCAAATGATGTTTTTAATGAAATAGGATTATCTTTTACAATAAATTTATCCAAATTGATTCCTGTAGCAGATTTTCTTGCCACTGGATCACTTTTTCCAGTCCAAACAATTCTTATAGAGTGATTGCCATAAGTTGTAAAATCATATTTTAATAAACTTTGTTTTGATTTTAACCTACTATTATAAAGAGATTCAGATGCAATTTTATTGCCGTCTATATAGACATCGGCAATTCCTTGTGTTGGATCTTTAAAACCTTGCCATTCAATGCTAGACCCAACAAATGAGAAATTAACTTCACCTCTAGAATTAAGTACTCCTGCCATTTCTTGAGAGAATTCTGGATTAAATGCTGGCATCCAATCTCCATCTAAAGTCACTGAATCAGAATCATCTTCATACGATCCACCGAAATTACCAGAATAAAGTTTATAGTTTCCTGAACCATTGTAGTCGTAGACATTTACAAAATAGATTCCAGTTCTAGGAGCGATAAAGTTTAACTTTTCTTTAGATGAATTGATGTTCTCTGAGTACGCAACCATACCATTCTTATTATTTACACTAGATGCGGATTCATTATACACATACAGGTCAAAATCGCTTCCTGCTTGCCCATTTAATGAGAATGTGATGCCTTGGCCTTCTTTTAATGAAATTGCATAAACATCGTTTTTGTCATTTTTAGAATCTAGACTTCCATTTAATACACTTTTATCTAATGGAATACCTGGTGTATCATTGTCATCAAAGTTATCTAGACTTGATGATTTAACAATATTTCCAGTGCCTACAAGACCTTTTAGTGAATCTAATTTCGTTCCTTTTGCACTTGTATATAGCTTAAGCATCTCTGGTGACATGTTCGGATGTAACCCTAATAAAATAGCAGCAGCACCCGTAGTATGCGGAGTTGCCATAGATGTTCCACTATAATAATCATATGCTTGTGAATAATCAGAAACATATTTAGAATTAATGACTGTTTTTTGGACATCATTCGAAGTTACATAATCAGCGATGTAGTAGGGTAAATCATATCGGTTAACATCAAACTTAGTATTTTCATAGATTCCACCAGATAGACCTTCAACATTCAAACTTGGTCCCATATCTGAATAAACATTTAAATGTAAAGAATCCTTTACAAATGATGATTTTTCTTGGCCTATTAAAGCGTTAACACCTGATAATAATAATTTACCGCCACTTGTAAGATAATTTTTTAACAATTCTGTATCTGATTTAGTTAAAGCAGTACCATCTTCAGAGTTAAATCCAATACCGTTTCCTGTAAACCAAACTACAGCATCGTATTGTGACAAATCAGAACTGTTCATTGATAAAGACGATTCAGAACTGATCGTAACCGTATTTACCGAAGAATACTTAGACAACAGATTTTTATATGTTGGTAAGTAGTTTTTAAAGATTTTAGAAAGTTCAGGAATAAAATCTTTTAACAAGTCTGCAAGATCACTTTCATCATCTTGAACTAATAAAATTTTCTTATTCGTATCTGTTAAATCTAAATAACTTAATGCTTTATCAAAAGCATCCTGTCTTTGTTTTTCAGATATCTTTTCATAACCAATGCCATCAAAGATCGCTTTGTAATTGTCTCCGGCAATTTGAGCTGATGCTCCAGCTTGATCAATTTTTAAAGCTTTTGTAATTTCATCGATTGGGTATTTAGGGACTGAACTGATAATGTCAACACCAGGAGCAGCAACATCAACAGATTCCACACCATAATTTGAGAAAGGCGCTAAGTTTCCTTTGTTATCAACTGCAGCAACAGATAAGATATTAGAACTTTCAAAGCTAGCAGGATAAGCCCCTTCTTCATCATTATCCATTCCGTCATTACCCGCAGCAGCTACAAATAAGCTATTAGAATTTGCAATTGCTTCTTCAAGTAATGGATCGTATTCTCCGCCACCCCAGCTGTTATTTGTAATTTTAACGCCCATACTTTTAGCGTACTCGATTGCTTCGATCGCATCTGCAGATGTTCCTCCATCAGGACCGATGAACTTTAACGGTAAAATTTTCACGTTAGGAGCAACACCTACAACACCTTTATTATCTTTTAAATTTGGCCCTTCTAAAGCTGCAGCAATTGTTCCGGATACATGAGTACCATGTTCATCTCCATCAAGTGCATCGTAAACAGTGTTATCATCGTTATAAAAATCCCAGCCATTTACATCATCAACATAACCGTTATGGTCATCATCAATACCATTACCAGGAATTTCCTTTGTATTTGTCCAAATTTTCCCTTTTAAATCAGGGTGATTAATATCTACACCCGTGTCGATTACACCAACTACGACTTGCGCTTCAGGTTTCGCAAGCTTTGAACTAAAATTGGTCCAGCTTTCAGGTGCGTCTACATCAATATTCTCTTTTCCTACACTGTCATTGATGGTTTGTCCGGTATTATTAAGTCCCCATAATTGATCATAATAGTCATTAGCATTATTGAAATCAGAAGCGTAATATTTGTAGTTCGGTTGAACAGATTCAACGTTTGGATCCTTTTTTAGTTTCGTTATGTATTCTGTAGTACTTTCACCTGTTGGAATTTTTACTAACTCAGCGTTTAAATTCTTTAATTTTTTTGAAGACTTTAAAGAATACTTTTTCTGAAGTGTAGTGATTTCACCTGTAGTCACTTTCTTTTTATATTTAACGATTAATTCACCTGTTTGTTCATTATGTTTCGTTACTGATTGTTTATTTTTTAATTTATCTCTTAATTTTGTTTCAATTTTAGATTCTGCCTTCTTAGGGAGTACTTTGCCACTTACTTTTGGTACTTCCTTCATTTGGCTTTTTCTAAGGTTTTTACCAGAGTTTGCCTGATTAGCTACTGTACTATTGGCTCCTGTTACTGAAGCAGCTTGAACTGTTCCAGAATAAATACTTGAAAATAATAGGATTGTTGATACAGGTAAAGCTAAATAATTTTTTTTCTTCATTGTTGAGCCCCTTTTTTAATAGATTCAAAGATAATTAACTAGACAAACATATGTAACAACTAAACATTAATCCATTCATTTAAATGAAAAATTGGAATTATTAAATGAATGAAAACAAATGGATTAATCTTTATATGAAGTTACATCAGTTCCAAATCAAATCTGTCAAGCTCCTCCTTTCTCTTGGAATTATTTTCTAGTAAACACTCAATAATACCTTTTAGATTACTCAAAAATAGAACTTTTGGATTTGATAATATATATTTCCGATAATTTTCAAGGTCTATTTACCTGCAAACCTAATTTACGAAACTAGCGTTTTTACTCATTTTCAATAGAATAAGAGATGTAATTGTAACAAATTCTTATTAATTGTAAGGTATTTAAAACAAAATTAATATACAATTAC
>NZ_NTZO01000079.1 GCF_002559405.1 Bacillus sp. AFS001701
AAAAATGGAAATAAAATAAATTAAAATTAGAAAATTTTCTTTATAAACGAAAGTATAGGTGTTGTCACCACATATTTTTAAATCTTTCGGTGCCGCTCAGGTGAATCATTTTACCTAGGTCGCCCATTTCCCTCTATTTCCCGAAGGAGTAAAGTGCCCTCCGCTACAATCAACTCAAATGATTAAAGCTACATATGAAAACAATCTTTCTATATAATGTTTGTTGTAACACGACTTCCTTAAAGATATTAGTTTAAAAATCAAGCAAATTTATCGTTTTTGCGGTATTTTTCCACGAGATACGTTGCGTATTGATTTGCTTCTTTAACATTGCCTTTTTCCATGTGAAAGTCGAACAGCTTTATCGAATAATGTTCAATTAAAAGACCATATGCCATTTTCTTGAAATAAGGAAATGCTTCTTTTTCAAGGTAATAGTAGTATTTTTCTTCAACGTTTTGAAGCTTATATTTATGTAAGTGAAAGGAATGTTTAAAGATTGTCTCGTTTAGTTCTTCAGAAAGAGCAATACCCTTTTCGGCCAATTTGAGCAATTCTTCGGTTGATTTCAACCCTTGTTGCGTTAATGCCTTTATATAGCCTTCCAAAGCAGCTAAGTAAATTTCGGTATGTGTGTCACTTGTATCCATAGATTGTTTATAGTATTCACTAGCTGTTTCATATTTTCCTTGGCAAACTTTTTGGTATGCAAGATTATGGGTCAGAATTGCTTTTTGATGGTCTAATCTAAAGTTTTCCGCCATTTCGATTAATTTTTGATATTCTGTATCTTTTGATTCGCAATACTCGTCCTGTTCTACTTGGATTAGCATAAGCATTTCTGCTTCAATCATACCTGTAATACTGCGTATTTCTGTGAAAAAGCGCAGAGACTTTTCGGCATAATAATAAGCCATTACTCGTGAATTGAGAGAATGATAGGCAACAGCCAAATGATAATAGTACTCTTGGTTGTTGTAATAGGTTAAATCGATCCCTTGAAAATAAGAAATTGCGTTATAAAAGTCCTTATTCATTAAGCTATTAATCCCTTTAATGTGAAGAAGCATGCTGTTTTCATATGGTGAAAGATCAGACCATTTTTCCATTTCATCGATTAGAGATTTAGCTTGGTGATCCAGCCCTATTAATAAATAATATCTCGTAAGTACGAGCGTATAGGAACGATAAATAACTGGCATTTGTAGTAGAGAAATTGCCTCTAATTGTTTCTTAATACTCTTAGCCTTTGCATTCAGTTTTAAAATGATCGATTCATGCCATTTTTTTAAAAGGGAATCTAGGTCAAAGTAAGTATTAATTTCTGTTTCCATTTCAATGCAAAGGCGCTTTGACAGCAAGTCTATCGTTTCTTTAGAGACTTCTGTTAATCCTCGTTCAATTTTGCTTATATGTGTACTTGAACAGATGCCAATTCCTAAATCCTTCTGCATCATGTTCTGACGTTCACGATAGAATTTGATTATTTGTCCCTCTAGCATGGTGAACACCTCTCTTTATCCTGCTACTATGAAGTTTTTGTTCGTATTTACTAAATAAAACCCAAATTCTATATAATACAATCGAGTCTCTATGGTTAATTTTAATAATAATCTTGATTTTTTCAAACTTTTTTTAAAATTTCAAAAGAAAAATTAGGTTAAAAGTCCTGTGTGAAACTCCAATTACGAACACTATAGGGAGTACGATATTCTTTGAAGTGCAGTTTGGAGATAATTTTTACAAGCTTTTCGGAAACTACACTGATGAAGATATGGATCATTCGGCTGAATCCGTTGATATCTTTGATTGGAAAGAGTTAGAGGAAGAGAAACGTAATTTATTAATTAGACGTAAGGAGGATAAGAATAATTAATCCTTCCAAATTTTATAACTAATTGATCAAGTATGAAGCAATTTTTCGAACTTCTCCTCCTATGCTAAATCTCGTTCCTCTTAATGGTGGTATCATGAAAGTTCAACTCAATATTGATTTAAAACCACGCCCTCAGTTTGGAAATACGAAGGCTCGAATATGAGAGTGGTATGATTCGTATGGTCATTTAATACAATATCGCTATTGTTGGGAAGAAAAAAGTGATCCTTCAGGAAATATTTGTTCTTTTGAAAATGAGCACAATCATGGTGTAGCAACAGATCCTCACCATACACATCCAGTAATTTATGACCGAAAACCATGTGACAATAACTATAATGTTCGTTCGGTTGATGACTTTTTAGATTTTGTATCACAGTACATATTGACTGGTAAAACTATGTATCTCCAATTCTTAATCCCACATTGAATAGGTGAAAAATCCCCCTAATAGAGCTTCTAAATACATCGAAAAAAAGAAAGAACATTTCTTTTTCTGCTAAAGGTGCTTTGAATCTGCTCAGAAGACTTTAATTTAATAAAGCTTTTTTTCAAAGCATATATATGATACTAGTAAAAATAGGTTAAAAGTGAATAATTAAAAGTTGATTTCACTGTTGTTAAATCAACACAATGAAAATAATAGAAGAGGGGAGATTTATATAATTATTGATTGCCATTTTCATGTGGATGAATCCATGTTAACTTTAGAAAAAATGATAGAGGGGATGGATCAAAATAATATAGCAAAAACTGTTCTAATCCCTCCTATGAGTGAAACAATGTTTGAATCGGATAGTACCATTCAATATCATATTCAGCGATTATTCCGTTTTCTAATACTTAATACACCTCAAATTGGGCATAAAATCTATGATGGTCTTGTGAAAGATGGTTATTTTAATCTTTATGGTAACACATATAAGATTTTTACCGAGCCGCAAAATGATATCGTGGCTACTGCAATTGCAAGATTTCCAGATCGTTTTCTAGGTTGGGTAGCAGTGAACCCTATGATGCCTAATTTTATGGAAGAAATAGAATACTATCTTAAAAACCCTAGTTTTATTGGAGTAAAGGCTCATCCATTCATGCATGGTTATAGTATTAAAGCTCTTGAACCAGTTGCTGCTTTATGTGAATCAAAAGGTGTACCTATGATTATTCATCTTTCTTCTGAGATTGACTCCTATAAATATCTACCTGAAAATTTTCCTAAACTTAAATTAATTTATGCTCACGCGGGTCTACCATTTTGGAAAAAACTATGGAAATACGTTAAGGATCAACCAAATGTATATGTTGATACATCAAGTGATTATCTCAATCCGTCAATTGTAAAACAAGCGGTAGATGTATTAGGTTACCGTAAAGTGCTTTTTGGCTGTGACGGACCATATGGAATGAAGACATTTAATGAATATGACTATTCGGACAAGAAAAGCTGGATTGAATCACTTCTAATTCCTGATAACCAAAGGGAATACATACTCGGAAAAAACTTTTTAGGATTAATTGAATAAGGAAAATTTCCTTATATAATATGAAGGCAACAATAAGTCAAAAAAAGGTCTACCAAAATCGGTAGACCTTTCTTGTTTCTAATTATTTAGACTCAATAATCGTTTTATTAATAACATCTATCACATAGTTTTTTGTGTTTTTGTTGATCGAACCACCATCACCTTTAAAGATTGTGGATTTAGTAGTATCAGTTGGTTCAATGTGAACTGGTACTATTGTCTGACCTTCGTTTAGTTTAAAAGATTGGGTGAAATTCATCTCATTATCAACAGTTACTTTTTCCCCGTTGATCGTGAGGTTAGCTCCTTTAATAGAATTCCCTTTGACAGTTAAAGTTGAACCATTCACATCAATTTGGCTAACTACAAGTGGCTTATCAATCCAGCGTAAAATTGTATCTTGGACAGTCATTTTGTTGCCACCTTGATTTGAAACAACTATTTTCATATCGGTTCCAGTCGCACCGTAACCATAGTAACTAATATCGTCATCAGATGGATCAGATGGTGTATGGTCTGCTAACCCTTCATGATCCCATGTGTTGTCTCTTGTGTATTTGTAAGTAATTTCAGTTCCTTCTTCAAGCTCAACTGTATATTCCCAATCTGGTGTAACTGCACCATTTCGGCTCATTGACCATGCACCTGTATTCCAACCATTTAAGCTGTTAGGTATATTCATTTGTGCTGACAATGGCGTGTCATTTGGTGCATGCACCTTAAAGGTGACTTGTACCATGACAATATCTGGTGTAACAGTTACAGTATTTGAGTTCACATAGTTTCCTGCTTGATCAAAGACACGGATTTGGTAGTTATATGTTGTACCGTTTGTGACCTGATAATCACGGAAGGTAGTAGCGTCCCCATTTACTGAAGTAAGTATATGACCGTCACGATAAATGACAGATTTATATGGCTGATCTGGCTCCGTAAGTTTCCAGTTCAAGTTAACCTGACCAGATTCTTGAATTGGTGTCTCCAAAGTGACTTTACTAGCAGGGGGAGTAGTATCTAAAGTGCTACGTGTATAATTCACTTCTTTTGTTTCAGAGTATACCCATGTATTTCCTAAATCAGATGTAAAGGCCATTCGGTATTCATAAATGCCAGCCTCTAATGGTGTGAAGCTACCTTGAAACTCATTAGCTTGATTTTCCTGAGACTGACCATTATATAGAGCATTGTATGATTCCCAAGCAGTCTGGCCTTTCATTCTTACTTGAAGCTCGGCCGTAATTCCTTCAGCTGGACCTGTTTCTGTTGCACCTTGTAAGTAGAAAGTTGCTTTAACAGTAGAATTAAGCGCTAAATTCAGCTCCTGGTTGTTTAAGGCTGTCATGTTGGACACGCTAGCTTTGCTAACATCGTAATGAGGCACGAGACCAACAGAGACTGCAGGTTCAGATTCGTTCCCATTTGAATCTACAGCAGTTACAGAAAAATAGTAGTTACGACCATTATTTAAATCTGAAATGGTTACAGTATTGTCCGTAGTTTCTTTTACTTTTGTCCATAATCCACCAGCAACAGTTGTTTGATAAACATTGAATTTTGTGCCAGTTCCTGTCCAGCTTAACGTAATATGTTTAGAGCCTACAGTACCGATTACATTTTTAACTGACTGTGGATTTTTCACGTCATTACTAGAAAGTAACATTCTTCCTGACTCAGCAGGTACGGTCAATGTTAACTTGCCATCCTTCACTGTAGCAGCGTATTTTTTATCTAATTGATCTTCTAGACGAATTCCGTTTGCAATCAGATTTTTTGTGTCAACATCAACAGTTTGTGCAGTTTTCCCTCTGTTGATGATGATAAGAGCTGATTTTGTGCCTTTAGTACGAACATAAGCTAATACATCGTTTTTAGCATAAACATGGTGAAGATCACCATGACTAAATAGATCGGAATTATTACTACGAATTTGACCAATAGTTTGATAATGTTTAATCAAATCTTGGTTTTCATTTCCCCATGGATACGTACGGCGATCATCTGGATCTTTTGAACCTGTTTGACCTGCTTCATCTCCATAATAAATGGTCGGCGCACCAGGGTAACCCATTTGAAGGATAGAGGCTAGCTTTAATCGTTTCACACCTTCATTGTAATGATAGTTCGGATCTTGTTCAGCTCTGTTATAAGTATCTGTTCCGTTGCCGAGTAAGAATATAGCTCGTGCAGTATCATGAGATCCCATTAGATTCATGAGAGCATAAAAAGCTTCCTTTGGATAATCCTCTTGTACTGCAAGGAGTGAGTTTTGTGCATT
This sequence comes from Bacillus sp. AFS001701, assembly GCF_002559405.1. Classification (GTDB taxonomy): domain Bacteria; phylum Bacillota; class Bacilli; order Bacillales; family Bacillaceae_G; genus Gottfriedia. The sequence goes on from NZ_NTZO01000079.1 coordinate 5,675, forward strand.
TTCCGCATTACCATTCTTTAAATAATCTAGTACGGCACCTCGGAAACGATAATTCATTACAGAGTCATATTGATCTCCTAAAAAGTATTTGGAAGCATCATCCCAAATTTCTCCTAAAATAAGTGGTTTTTCATCTTTTTGAAGAGTTTGTCCGGCACCAGTCATTGTCTTGGATTTAATTTCTTTTCGGAATTCCTGCCAGAATGCGCTGTCTACTTCATTCGCTACATCTAAACGCCAACCAGAAGAACCGCGATCAATCCATGATTTGCTTACAGAGTCTTTATCATACATGATATAGTTAGCTAATTCAGTGTTGTTAAGTTCACTAAGGTGATCAACCTTTGAACCTTTCTTTGATTCAAATACTGGGAGACTGTCATAGCCCCACCAACCTTCATACTTATAATGTTCTCCAGTTGAAACACCATTTACTTTTTCATTTGGGACTTTAACATTTTCAATATGGAACCAGTTTTCAAAACCGTATGGGCTAAATGATTGGCCTTCGGAGATAAATTGCTTTTTCGCTTTCTCTTTAGCAGAAGCCTCGGACAATTTTTCATTATTCATTAAATCATAAATACGAGACCAATATTCATATGCACCTACTGTATTGTATTTGTTATAGCGGTCAAAATAGATTGAATCGTCTGAGACGTGATTAAAAACACCGTCCAAAATTAAATGCATATTACGTTTTGCTAATTCTTTTGTGAAATCCTTAAATTCCTTTTCTGAACCAAACATCGGGTCAACTAATTTGTAATCTGTTGCATCATATTTATGGTTAGATGGTGCAAGAGCAATCGGATTTAAATAGAGTGTGTTGACACCAAGTGATTGAAGATAATCAAGCTTAGATTTAATTCCAGCGATGTCTCCACCATAAAAATCATTACTAAACTCTCCGTCTCCAGTATATGATCCAGTTCCTTGTTCATAAGGATTATCAGGTAAGCTTGTCCAAGAAGCGGGATGTTCGATTGGCTGACTACCACGAGCTCCAACTTTATCCTTTACATTGTCATTGGACTTGTTTCCGTTAAAAAAGCGATCGGGGAAGATTTGATAGACTATAGCTTCTTTCATCCAATCTGGCGTTTGATAATTAAGGTCATATACTGTCAGTTGGAAAAGGCTTGCATTTTTATCTACTGCTTTTCCAGTATGACCTTCTTGTGTATCTTCTCCATATTCAGCTGTTGTATCTTGATCTCTGACAATGAACTTATACCCATGAATCCCTTTGTCTGTTGGCGTAAACGTAGCTTCCCAGTATTCAAGGTCACCTTTGCCATTTGTATTTGACCAGCCTACATTCTTCATAGCCAAGACCTTTGTTGTGCCAGAATTATAGTTTTTTACATAAAGGCTCGCACTTGTCAAATCTCCTTTTTTAGCCGATATCCGGAAAGTGACAGGTGTCTTTTCTGGAACGGCACCAAATGGCTTTTTGTATACTTGGTCCCATGAATCATGATAGAGGGCATTCTGATCAATCAAGCCATCAGAGCCTGTTGGTTTATAATCTGTATACACTTCTTTTGTTTGGTTATTAAAGAAAAATGTAATAGTAGATTCAGAGAGTACAGTTATCTTCAGATTGGCAGTAGGGTAGGACTCGCTCCAATCTTTTCCTAGTACAATTTTGTATTCGTAAGTACCACTTGGCACTTTTGTAGTAAATGAATAGATATGTTTGAAATGATCATCTTTTAAAAAGGCTGTTGAATCAGCTGGGCTCCAAGCAGATCCTGCATTAATAGCAGGCTGAATCGTTCCAACAAGACGTGGTTGTTTTTCCTCTGCTATAGGAGTGTAATGAGTGCTATCAGTAATTGAATGAGTGTTATCATTATAGTAGAAAGTGACATCCTTTTGTTCGGATAGTATTAGTTTCATGTTGTTGCCGCCAGGATTTCCGCCTTCACCGTAATTTTCTGACCAGTTTCCACCAATGGCGATTTTGTATTCATATTCACCAGCCGGTAAAGTACCAGTAAATGTATAGAGACCATTACCTTTATACACCATTTCAGTTTGGTGTGAAGATGGGTCCCAATCACCTGAATTTCCTAACAACTTTTGAAAGCTTCCTACAAGTACAACTTGTCTAGCTGTCGTTTCTGCTGCTTTTACATTTGTAAAAAATCCCGGAAACATCTGGAGAACTAACCCTAATACAGTAACAAGCGATAAAATTGATCTCTGTTTTCTCCTCATGAAAAAACCCCTTTCTCTTTCTAAGTTAGGAAAACGTTTATACAAAAGATGCAATAAAAATATGTATGTAGGTAATGCTTACTTATTGCAAACGTTTGCACAAATTGTTTTCAAAATAATTATATCTTTTTATTAACACAAATCAATGGAAAATAGCAAAATAATACAAATTTTCTGAATTGTGGACACTTAATGTCAGTCACAGATAGGGCTCATATAAATAATGTTAATTGTCCTTTTTTCGTTGGGGATTAGGTAATTAATCATAGTTTCAGACGATTTAAATAGAAAGTAGGGTTCGGTCTTCATATATTAATAAAAATAAAGACAATTGCAGTTTCAAAAAATGGGAGCTTGTCTGTCTTTTTAAGTAAGGTGCAATTCCTAGTATTATAACAGCAGTTTCCATCGTATTATTTAATGAAACAACTTTATTTAAATAAGTAAATATTTTCTCGAATATTTTAGTTCACTAAATAAAA
>NZ_NTZO01000340.1 GCF_002559405.1 Bacillus sp. AFS001701
GTATGTAATCATTTATTAAATTATTTATTAAATCTAAATTTGCTTCTTGGTATTTTGATTTATCCACTAATTGAATGGTAGCTTGTTGAACCATTTATAAATTTTCCCCCTAAGATGTTTTAATGAAAAACATCACTATTAATCTGTTTTTATCATAACATTATTTCAAATTTTTAGACAAGTATTCGGAATGAATTTAATTTTTTCTTCATATGTATTAACTTACAATACTTAAACGGAGGAGTGAGTGAAACAATGTTTGAGAAATTATATGATGATCACGAAAATGTAAGAGTCCGATTTGTTGGCTTCGTTACAAACGATACAAGATACGATATTGGTATTGTATATACGAATATGTTCTTTGGAAAGCCACTCGTCATCTGCATGCAATCTAGACAATGCATTGTATTAGATCGACAGGATGTTTCATTTCCAAATCAGTTGAAATTTTTATGTAAACTAAAAAGTGAGGAAGAGGCAATGGAACTCGCAGAATATTTAGCTGACTGGCTACCGTCACCAAGTATAGAAGAGAGTTATGAATAAAAAATAAATGTGTTATACTAATTAAATCGCATTCACCTTATAAAACCCCTTGAATAATCTAGTATTAGAAATTTTAAGTTATACTTATTTGCCACTTGCGTAAATAAGTATAACACATTATAATGAAGTTAGTTAATTGATACAACATTATGAAAGGGGTTACAAAGATGGGGACGTTCGTATGTAAATGTTGTGAAAAAACAGTAGGTCATTTCGAGGATGAAAAAGTAACAACTCTTTACGTTAAAAACTGTGAAGATTGTGAACCAACTGATAATGAAGTTTGCTAATTATAATTAATTAAATCATAAAGTCTAATAGAGTAACTATAAATGAGAAATTCCACAAGGGGATCGTTTTTCCTTGTGGTTTTTTATGTTTTTCTATAAGGGTAAGAAAGTTTTTAATTAACGCACAAAAAAGGGAGACTCGATTAAGAATCACCCACTTTTCTTTTTATGCAATTTGAGTTTGATCTCCAATTCTTGCAGTTATAACGTCGGATGAAGCTTCGCTCGTTGTTACTGGTATTAATTTTGAATTATCTTTTAAATATTGTGCCATTTCGTTCGAGTCAATTCTAGTATTTAAATTTGTTAAAAAGGCAGAAACCATCGCAAAAGGATATCTATGCATATTTAAATGGAAAATAATTTCTTGTAATGAACGTATTCCGATACCATGACCAAAATAATAATTACTTCCCATAGTAACAGTGTTTTCTCCTTGCCATTCTGGAGTCATTGGGTCAACTTCAGGATTTTTTATATAAACAACATCACCAGGGGCTGGACGATCAACTTCAGCCGTTAAAATAGCTAATTTAGGGTCGTAATTCCAAGTGTATAAGTATATGCCATTATCGAATAGTTGATCAAAAATTTCATAGCCGAAAATGTCTAGAAGGGCTTTATAAAATATCATAATAATTGCAGTTGCACATTCTGTTGCGTAAAATTGTCCGTTGCGAAAAATATCATAAATTCCCATGGAAGTTCTTATGCCTGGCCTAAGTCTAAATCCACCCATAGGTGTACGAATCCAAAACATAGGATTACAATATGCTCGTCTAAAAGTCCTAAATTGCATGCCACTTGTAAATAAATCTTTAGAAGCCTGAAGTACATAAGTTCTAATCGTCAAATCAAAGGATAATTCACGGTCCGATTTATAAATATGAGACTTTTTGCTGTTTGTTAAACTAGACAATATTTCTTGATAAAGTTTATTATTCGAATCTTCGCTATTTTTTAATGAAGCATGAACAATTTTATTATTCACGACTATCAATGAGTCCACATCCTAACATAAAAACAATTTTTTCGTGCGAAATCAATATAATTACCTTACCTATCATATGCCTATATAATTTAGATGTGATTTAGAATGCAAAAAAACTAGGATTCATTTCCTAGTTTTTTCATGAAAGCTTTAGTTATTTTAATACTTTTAACGTTAATAATTCTTCGTCTTCTGGGCCTTGAACAGGTAATCCTGCATCAATATTCTTTTTAATATAAACTAGATTTTCTAGTGTAATTTCTTCACCAGGCAAAAAGATTGGAATTCCAGGTGGATAAACCATTACAAATTCAGCAATAATTCTACCGACAGAATCCTCAAGTGGAACAGATTCTGTTTCGGAATAAAATGCATCCCTAGGGGAGACTGCTAAATTTGGAATCGTTGGGATCTCAACGTTTAAATTTGTATTGCGCTCTGAGATATCAAATTCAGTTACTAATACTTCAAGTGCATGAATTAATTGCTGAATGTCTTCTTCACTATCACCTGGTGTTAAAATGCAAAGAACATTATATAAATCAGACATTTCAACTTCAATATTAAATCGCTCTCTTAACCAAACTTCAACATCATGGCCCGTTATACCGAGTTTTTTTACGCTGATTAATATTTTAGTAGGATCAAAGTTGAATGTAGCTTCTTTACCAACTAAATCATAACCAGGGCAATATAAACCATTGATTGAATTAATTTTATTTCGTGCATTATTTGCTAGTCTAATAGTATTCGTAAGTAATTCCTCACCAACAGTTGCTAATCTCTTTCTTGCAACATCTAGTGAAGCAAGCAATAAATAAGATGTTGAAGTAGTTGTTAGCATACTTAGTACAGATTGTACTCTGTGGACATTCACAATGCCTTCTCTTACATTTAAAATGGAACTTTGAGTCATAGAGCCACCAAGCTTATGTACGCTCGTAGCAGCCATGTCAGCCCCTGCTTGCATCGCAGAGATCGGTAATTCGTTATGGAAATGAATATGTACACCGTGCGCTTCATCAACTAATACGGCTAAGCCATATGAATGTGCTAATTCAACAATGCTTTTTAAATCTGCTACAAATCCAAAGTATGTAGGATTAATGACTAATACTGCTTTTGCATCAGGATTATTTAAAATGGCCTCTTTCACTGCGTTTGTCGTAATACCGTGTGAAATACCTAATTCACTATCAATTTCAGGATGAACAAAAATTGGTGTAGCGCCTGAGAAAATGATTGCAGATAAAACAGATTTATGAACATTTCTTGGTACGATAATTTTATCGCCAGGTCCACAAACACTCATTACCATTGTCATGATCGCTCCACTTGTGCCTTGAACTGAAAAGAATGTGTGGTCAGCACCAAAAGCTTTAGCTGCAAGATCTTGTGCTTGTTTTATTTTACCTTTTGGATGATGTAGATCATCTAAAGGAGCAATGTTGATTAAATCGATCGATAATGCATTATCACCAATAAACTCTCTAAATGTTGGATCCATTCCATTTCCTTTTTTATGTCCTGGAATATGGAATTGAATAGGGTTCTTCTTTGCATGTTCTAATAAAGAAGAAAATAACGGCGTTTCAATTTGTTTCATTTAACATACACCCCATTTAATGAATAATAGTGTTTTTCGGAAGTGATATGTTTGTAAACAATTCAACTGTTTACTCTCATTAAGTTATAAACTGTCTTACCTTCATTTGAAAAACAAAAAGATTATATCATTCTATGAATTTTCTGTATAGAAAAATATTATAAAGTTAT
>NZ_NTZO01000341.1 GCF_002559405.1 Bacillus sp. AFS001701
ATGTTATACAGATCATGAATTTTAGTTTTAAAAACTACTAAAATTGACTAATAACTACTTTCAGAGGCAACAAGTAAATATTTCATACCTTCATAAATAGACAAAATGTACGATTACACCAAAATTCAACAAGCTTGTGTAGGATTTGAAATTGGTAAAAAGTAGTATGATTAGACTAAATATTTTGAATAATGTATAATAACAAATGTACTTATAAAACCAAAAGGTGGGGTCGTATGTCAACCAATACATATTCACTTACATGGGATTTAGATGTTTTCTTTAAAGGAGGCAGTGAATCTCCTGCATTCGCATCATACATAAAAGAGATTACTAATTTAGTAGAAAGAATAGAGAGACAGGTTTCTTTGTTTTCTGCTCCTAAAAATAGTGATGAAGTTGAGGAATTAGCTGATATCATAGGTAATATTGAGGTAATAGGTAAGAAATTATCGCAAGCTGGTGGATTTGTTAGCTGTTTACAAGCTCAAAATATGGCTGATCAAAAAGCTAATTTATTAAGAGGAACTTTAACGCAGCTATATGCAACATTTTCTACGTCTTTAACAAAATTCCATAGTCAATTAACTAAAATTGAAGATTCTGTTTGGAAAGATATTTTAAAAACTGATGAGTTTAAGGAAATATCTTTCGCATTAAATGAGCGTCGTCAAAATGCTCGTGAACTATTATCAGTTGAACAAGAGGGATTAATTACTGCCCTTTCAGTTGACGGTTATCATGGTTGGGGTCAAATGTACGATACTGTTGTCGGAAAAATGCAGATCGAACATGATGATAAACTGTTATCTGTTGGTCAAGCATCAAATCTATTTTCTTCTAAGGAACGCAATGTTCGTAAAGAGATTTTTGAAAAATGGGAAGAAACTTGGGGTGAAGAGTCAGATTATTTCGCTAAAATATTAAACCATCTTGCAGGTTTCCGTTTAAGTGTATATGGACAACGTGGATGGAATAATGTATTAAAAGAACCATTATCAATCAATCGTATGAGTCAAGAAACACTTGATTCAATGTGGGGTGCGATAATCGACAATAAAGCTCCATTTGTTGAATATTTAGAAAGAAAAGCTAAATTACTAGGCGTAGAGAAATTAAGTTGGTATGATTTAGATGCGCCTGTGGCTGATATTGATTCAACTGTTTCATATTCTGAAGGTGCAGAATTTATATTAGATCAATTTGGTAAATTTGGTGATGAATTAACTAGTTTTACAAAGATGGCGTTCGAGGACTCTTGGATTGAAGCAGAGGATCGTACAGGTAAACGTCCAGGAGGTTTCTGTACAGGATTTCCTGAAAGCGGCCAATCTCGTATTTTCATGACATATTCAGGTACACCTTCAAATGTTTCGACATTAGCACATGAATTAGGTCATGCTTTCCATTCATTTGCAATGAAAGATGTTCATACACTTAATAAATATTATGCAATGAATGTTGCTGAAACAGCTTCTACATTCGCAGAAATGATCGTAGCTGATGCAGCGGTTAAAAATGCGAGTTCCGATCAGGAGCGTTTAGCTCTTTTAGAAGACAAAATTCAACGTAGTGTAGCATTTTATATGAATATTCATGCTCGCTTCTTGTTTGAAACGCGTTTTTACGAAGAGCGTAAAAATGGTGTCGTAAGTAAAAATAAAATAAACGAACTAATGGAAGAAGCCCAAAAAGAAGCGTATTGTGGTGCTTTAGAAGAGTATCATCCACATTTCTGGGCATCAAAACTACACTTTTATATTACAGGTGTGCCGTTCTATAACTTCCCATACACTTTTGGATACTTATTCTCATTAGGTATTTATGCAAAAGCATTGGAAGAAGGCAAGAGCTATGAACAGAAATATATTGCTCTTTTAAAAGATACAGCTTCTATGACAGTTGAAGAATTAGCTCAAAAACATTTAGGTGTAGATTTAACAAAACGTGATTTCTGGGAGAAGGCAGTAAAACTATCTCTTAAAGACGTTGAAGAATTTTTATCGATCACTGAATGATAACTTTTTATGTGGAGGACTCGTTTAATTACGAGTTCTTTTCCTGTTTTAAATGCCTTTATTAAGAATTTTGTAGATTTATTTAAAAAAAATAAGAAAATACGGAGGGGTTTTTAATCATTACCTCTTTAGTAGGGGAGTGACTAAAGTGAATAGTTTTAAATTTTTAAAACCATATAAAATAACAATTTTTGCAGCGATCGTCTTTTTACTTTTAGAGTTAGTAGTTGAATTATTTCAACCATATATTTTATCTAATATTATTAACTATGGAATAGTTCACAAAGACATGGCTTATGTTACAAAATGGGGATTCGTCATGATCGTGTTATCGATCGTTGCTTTTATTGGAGGAGTATTAAATACTTTTTATGCTACTCATATTGCTCAAAGCTATTCATTTACGTTAAGGAAAACATTATTTGAGAAAGTACAAACTTTTTCATTTACGACGTTTAGTTATTTACCAACTTCATCAATCATTACTAGATTGACAAATGACGTATCACAATTACAAAGTGCAGTATTTATGAGCTTAAGAATTATTTTGAGAGCACCATTAATCGTAACTGGTAGTGTCGTAATGGCATTAATTTTGAATTGGAAGCTTTCATTTATTCTATTTTTAATTTTACCTGTCTTATTTATGTTCCTAAATTGGATGGTTAAAAAAGGTAGAAGGCTATTTAAGAATGTTCAAGATAATGTAGATATTGTTAATAGTGTGCTAAGAGAAAATTTAGTTGGAATGAAATTAATTAAAGCCTTTGTACGAAATGACCACGAAAATAATCGATTTCAACATATAAATCAAAATTTAAAACAAAAAACCTCAGTTGCATTACGAACAATGGAAATTACGATGCCAGTCATGCTTCTATTTATGAATGCTTCCATTTTAATCGTATTGTGGTTTGGAAATAGTAAAGTACATTCACATGAAACGAATATTGGCGATATTGTTGCAATCGTAAATTATATTTCACGTATTACTTCATCATTTACTGTCTTTTCATTTATTATTAGTGCGTTTTCAAGAATGAGAGCTTCTTCTGAACGAATCGATGAAATATTAACGATTGAAGAAGACTTTGTAGAAAAGAATGAAGGAAACCAACTAGCAAATCGTTTAGAAGGAAAAATTCAATTCCATCAAGTTTCTTTTAGTTATCCAAATTCTGAAAAAGAAGTGCTAAAAAATATTTCATTTGTTGCATACCCCGAACAAACAATTGCAATATTGGGTTCAACAGGTTCTGGAAAAACATCTTTATTCCAATTAATCCCTCGCTTATACGATGTTAATTCTGGAACAATTTTAATTGATGATCAAGATATACGTAAAATAAACAGTAAGCAACTAAGAGGTCAAATTGGATATGTACCACAAGAAGCTCTACTATTTACAGGAACAATCAAAGAAAATTTACTAATGGGTAGAGAAAGTGCATCAGATGAGGAAGTTTATTTAGCTGCTAAACATGCGCAAATTCACGATTCAATTTTGACTTTTCCAAATGGATATGAAAGTTTAATTGGTCAAAAAGGGGTTAACCTTTCAGGTGGCCAAAAGCAAAGACTTTCGATTGCAAGAGCTATTCTAAGAAAGCCTAGTATCTTATTACTTGATGATAGTACTAGTGCATTAGATTTAAAAACCGAAGCTAGCTTGATTGAAGCTTTAAAAAATTACGAGTGTACGACATTAATCATCACTCAAAAAATCAGTACAGCAAAAAATGCAGATAAAATATTAATTATAGATGAGGGTGAACTTGTAGAAGAGGGTACACACGAATCTTTATTAAAAAGTTCAAAATTATATAAAGCAATCTACTATTCACAATATGGAAGGGAGGAAATTCATAATGTTAAAGGAGCTAACTAAACCTTTCCAATATAAACACTTACAATTATCAAAGGAAAAGAAGAAAAAGGAAGCTTCTCGAGCAGATAATGTTTCCTCTACATTGAAAAGAATATGGTCATACCTAGCATTAATGAAAGGTAAATTAGTTGTCGTACTTTTAATGGTTTTAGCAAGCTCGGTACTCGGTTTATTAGGACCAGTATTAGTTGGCTATTCAATCGACCATTATATTCTAAAAAATAATTTAAGTGGTTTAAGTTGGTTAATTGTTGCTTTAGTGTTTATTTACTTAGGGTATTCAGCATCATTGTTTTTACAAAATTTTTGGATGATTGATATTGCACAAAACACTGTAACAAAAATGAGAACAGAATTATTTAATATGTTTCATAAATTACCAATGTCATTTTTTGAAAAAAGACAACACGGAGAATTAATGAGCCGTGTAACGAATGACTTGGAAAATGTAAGTTCGACTTTAAATACTTCCGTAATCCAAGTATTTTCAAGTATTTTAACTTTAGTTGGTACTGTTTCAGTAATGCTTTGGTATAGTCCAATCTTAACTTTATTGACTTTATCCATTGTTCCAGTTTTAATAATTGGTATAAAGTGGATTACGCACCGTACTGGCCAACTATATAAAATCCAGCAACGTAACTTAGGTGAGCTAAATGGATTTATTGAAGAAACAGTTTCCGGCCAAAGAATCATCAAGACGTTTTCTCAAGAAGATAAAATGATTCGTGATTTTTTAAATAAAAATGAAAAATTGAAAAACTCAGGATTTTGGGCATTTATCTT
>NZ_NTZO01000342.1 GCF_002559405.1 Bacillus sp. AFS001701
TTAATAATGATTTTAAATGTTAATATAATTGAGCGGTTATATAGAGCTAACGGAGGGGTGCTCGACTCCTATGGGATAAGCGGGAAGGCTGAGACCCCCGAGGCTAAAGAATCTCGCCCCATGGAAAGCGAGCACCCCGTAGTGGAATTCAACATCACTAAGCTCCTTTTACAAAAATTTGGTAAAGGTTGTTTTTCTACAGCTTGAAAAGAGCACAATTAAGGTTGGCCTCTTTTTTGTGGATTCAGTGTTAGTGGAGTCCGCAATTATTAAGCTAGGATTAAAAGGGCACAATTCTTATTAAATGATGATTATAAGAAATATTTCTTTTTTCACATTTTAATGTCAAATATATGTAGTTTTAGCTCATTGCTTTTTTAAATAGGAATATTCGTTATAATGTATTAAAGAGAAATGTTTGGAGGTAATGAAAAAGAATAGAATGTGGAAATTTATTAAAAGACTTCTTTTATTTACACTTCTGATGTCAATTATTGGGTTATTTACGATCTATCGTTACTATTTCCAAGATGTGTTGAAGTATGAAACACAAGTTTACACGGAATTAAAGACGTCTAATTTAGAAGAATACACACCTTTATTACTAGGACTAATGATGCAAGAAACGAAGGGTAAAGGAAAAGATCCAATGCAGGCTTCAGAATCACTAGGATTAGCAAAGGATAGTATTCAAGATACTTCAAAAAGCATACAACAAGGGGTCTCACACTTTAAAGACGTGTATTCCTATGGTAAAAAACAAGGCGTTGATTTACAAACCATAATACAAAGTTACAATATGGGAATTGCTTATATTGATTTTATAAAAACTCATGGTGGTAAACATTCAGATCAACTTGCTAAAACTTATTCTCTATCGATGGTGGAGACGAATCCTGAGCTTTATACGTGTAATAATAATAAGAAAAATTTCAGATATCCATATTGTTATGGTGACTTCACATATAGTCAAAAAGTAATGAAGAAAACAAAGTACTTCGAGATTTTAGTCCCACTTAAACATAATATAGTAGGAAAACCATAGTCCATGAAGAAGAGATAAATGTCTTCTTTATGGACTTTTTAACTTTTTTTTTAGAATTATGTCAATTTAATTACAAAATGGTTGTCGTTTCGATAAAATTAAACAATTTCCTTTTTTTACCGATATAATTATTGAAAAAACATTTCAAATTCCGACATTTTATGACTTATACTTAATTTTAGTGTTAATTTTTTGTTAATTTCATTTTAAAAAAATTATAGTTTATTAATTTTACTAGTTTAATAGAATTGAATTGTTTTATTCTACGGTTTAAATGTAAAAATGGTAGGAAAGGAAAATTTGATACATGAAAAAAATGGGAAGAGTACTTTTGGTATCAACAGGCATATTAGTAGGCACCTCCAGCATTTCCTGTCCTAATATCGGTTTGGAAACATCAAAAGCGAGTGCAGCGATTGTAAATATTAAAACGAAGTATCAAACGAGTGCAAATCTAAATTTAAGACAGGGTGCAGGTACAACTTATAATTCACTTGTGATTATTCCAAAAGGAAAAGTAATTACCGCTACTCAAAGAAATGGTAATTGGTACAAAGTGACTTATAGTTCTAAAACTGGTTGGGTAAGTGGTACGTATTTAAAGGAATATTATAAATATACTACTCAAGCGATCGCTTATTATTTTACAAATAAAACTACTAAGCTATATCCAACGCCTGATACTAAAAAAGCTGCAGTATATTCTGTAGTTGTTAATAATGGGTTTTATAGTACTCAAAACATTGTAAATAGCATTGGTCAAACATGGTTCCGCGTTAGTTATAATGGCAAAACCTTGTATGTAAATAGCGCAGATATTACGAAAAGTGCTGTAGCTACATTTGCACAAACAAAATATAAAGCAATTAGAAATACAAGTTTATATCAAACCTATGGTGTATCTTCTAAAGTACTATCAAGTATTCCAACTGGTACGGTCATTTCATCATCAAAACGTGTTGGTAACTGGTATAACGTCACACTTAATGGTAAAACAGGATATGTATATATTAATAATTTTACAAAAGTAAATGAAATAAAATATGAAACAACAAGTACTGCATATTATTTTACGAAAGCAGTCACTAACTTATACGCAACTCCAGATGCGACAAAACCTGTAGTAACTACAGTTAATGGAGATAATGGCTTTGCTTCAACCCAAAAAGCGACAGATCTAGTAGGGAAGATATGGTATCGAATTAATTACAATGGACAAAATCTTTATGTTAAGAGTGAAGATGTAACTGCAAATAGCTTCACAACATTTACTACTACAAAATATAAAGCGCTTAATGCAACATATTTATATGAATCGTTCGGCAATGCATCAAAACAACTTATTCAAATTCCAAAAGATACAGTTATCCCGATTAGCAAAAAAATTGGTAATTGGTATAGTGTAACTTATGACGATGTAAATGGATATGTAAGAGCAGCGGATTTCGGAAAAAGTGATGTCGTGACAATAACGAATATAACAGATACAACATATATTACGACTTCAGAATTAAATTTACGTCAAACGTATGATGCTTCATCACCGTTGCTTACAGTAATTCCCGTTAATATGGTTTTAATTGCCACTGATAAAACGTCGAACAATTGGTATAAGGTTAGTTACAATGGGAAAACGGGATATGTATCAGGAACATATATCAAGCAAGTAAAAACTGGTGACCCAATGACATCAAGAGATAGCTACCAGTTTATCGATCTGCGTACACCTTCGACTGTAACTGCTGCGCAAATCAATACCTATATTGCTAGTAATGTAAATAGTGGAGTTAAGAGTATACTGACTGGTCAAGGACAATTATTTATTGATGCTGGAAATAAATATGGTGTAAATGCACTTTATTTAGCAGCGCATGCTATTCATGAAAGTGGATTTGGTACTTCTCAAATTTCATTAGGTAAAAATAACTTATTTGGCTTTGGTTCATATGATACAACGCCATATATTGCATCATACAAATTTATGAGTGTACAAGAAAATGTAGAGTATATTGCTCGCTCAATTAAATCTACTTACTTAAATCCAAGTAACTGGAAATATAAAGGTGCATATCTTGGTTTTAGTACAAAAGATATGAGCAATGTAAGAATAGATGCAGCGAGTGAAGGGATGAATTTTTATTACGCGACTGATCCAAACTGGGGTAAATTGATTGCTCAACATATGCAAAGAATTCTACCGTTTGATAAAGCGTATTATGATAAAGCTCAACCGAATACTACGATTCCAGGCAGTCCATCTACTCCTGTTGGTAGTGATGTATTCCCTGCTAATATCCAAGCGGTTGCAAAAGGAAACATTGATCTATACACCGCAAAGGGAGATACGGCTAAAGTGAAATCGATTACAGCCGGTACAACTTTCCTTCTTCTTGAAAAAACAAATAATTATTGGATCAAATTATCAATTGGTGGGAACGTTTATTGGACGAACAGTATTAAATTAAATGCATATACCCAAACATTATCTGTTAAAAACTTAGGTAGAATAACAACAGATGGTTTAAACGTGCGCTCATCTGCAACTACAGCTGAAAGCAATATAATTGGTAAGTTAAACCTTAATAATTACGTAAGTATTGTTACAAATACAGATGGTACTTTAACAATGGATAGTACAAAAAAATGGTATAAAATCCAACTAGCGAATGGAAGCTTTGGATGGGTATCTTCAAGTTATGTTAAACAAGAATTAAAATAGTTTTTTGATGGCTCAGGAAAAACTGAGCCATTTTTTTTATGAGATTTATAGAGAAATAGAAAGTTAGAAATGAAATATGATAAAATAGATACATTGTTTCATATTTAGGTAGATTGGAGAATAAACAATGAAATCTTTTTTACTGAAATTTGGCTTAATAACAGCTTTAACAGTAAGTTTGTTTAATGGAAAAGCTAGTGCAGAAACAAACACAACTTGGACTTCGAAGTGTGGCGACGCTAGTAAAGTGAAATCACCATCACTTCAACAAATTAATTGTTTGCTGACATACGCTGCTATCAACTCTGATATTCCGCCAGAGGTCGTTAAGACAGTTGCGTGGAGGGAATCAGGGTGGAACCAATCAAAATTGTCATCTGACGGTGGGATTGGTATTATGCAAATTACAAATCAACCTAGATATGATCAGAAGAGATTAAAAACCGATATTGCATATAATATTCAAGCTGGTGTTGAGATTTTAAATGAGAAATATAATTGGAAAAAAGCAGATGGCACATATACTTTACCAAGGATTCAAGATGCGAATCGTCATATTATTGAGAACTGGTATTTTCCAATTATGGCCTATAATGGAATAAAGCGGGCTAATAGTCCAATTATTAAAACACAGGGAGCTAACTATGGCAAAATAAATACTGCTGCCTATCAAGAAATTATATTAAATTTGCTTGAAATGCAGAGTTACTTAAGAGATAAAGATGGTCCAAATATTTTAGCAAAATTCCCGTTTACGACTAGTGATTTTGATTACAGTCCTGATAGTGACGAGGATATTTTGTTCAAAATACCGCTTTATACAATAAATAAAGGCCTTCATGAGTCGCCATATTTTATGAAAAAGGGAGATATAGCGTACGTCACGGTGGATAAAGTTAAATTACGACCTGACTCAAATACTTTGAAAAAGGAAGTAGTAACACTTGCTAAATACACAAAAGTAACAATTTATGATGAATTTAAGTTTGATTCAGGTAACGACCATAACCAATTCGTTTGGTTTAAAGTAAAAAGTCCGGATGGAAAGATAGGGTTTATACCATCTGCTTACCTTAATCCTATGGTAATTGGGGTGGCTAATGGAGCATTTTATAATAAAGACGTAAAAATCCATGTTAATGAGGGAGTCGCTACATTAAATGGAACTCGTATTAAAAATGACTATTTGGTTTCAAAAGCAGGTAGCTATACACTTGTTGTAAATAGTTCAGTGGCGAATACAATAACTATTAAATTTACAATTGATAAAACAAAACCTACAACTCCAACAATGAATTCAGTTTCAGATCAATCAACTACTATTACGGGAACAGCAGAAGCAGGTTCTACTGTTAAACTATATATTAATGGCAAGCTTCAAAAAAGCACAACAGCTGCTTCGAATAAAAGTTACAAATTTATAATTGCAAAGCAAAAAAGTGGAACGACAGTTAGTGTAACTGCTACGGATAAAGCTGGAAATGTAAGTGCAACAAAGTCTTTAAAAGTATTAGATAAAACACCACCAGCTCTTCCAGTTGTTAATAAAGTTACTTCAAAATCAAAAACTGTAACAGGTAGTGCTGAAAAATATGCTTCAGTGAAGATTTATCGAGGAAGCACATTAATAGGTCAAAGCTCGGTTAATTCCAGTGGTAAATTTTCTGTATCAATAAAAGTACAGAAAGCAAACACCTATTTAAAGGTTTATGTCATTGATAAATCGGCAAACAAAAGTGTTCGTACAATTAAAGTTGTAAAATAGTTAAAATACGATGCGATAAGTTTTTTTCTTATTGCATTGTATTTTTTTATTTTTCAAGTTCTTATTGGAAAGAGAAAATTTATTTGCTTCGAACTATATAATTGCTTCATTTCAATTGCTCGATAATTAAGTAGACGAGGATCTGTTTTTACAAAATATTTTTAAGGTGAATGCCATTTGTTTTTAATATGTGGATAACTTGTGAATAAAATTAATACTTATCGACAGGAAGAAAGGTTTAACAATTTTCATATTGGTAGAATTTTGTCGTATCTTTATATTTCTTAGTTACTTGAATTAATTTATAAACAAGCGGTTTGTGGATAAGTATTATATGTTATCCACAAATTGTTAATAAACTTCTAAAATTGTGGGTAATTTTCGGAATTTAAAATGTTTTTTATCTTTACAAGTATTTTAATAAACAATACTTCATCTTATTAAAGAAATTAAAAGGCCATTTCCCAATTGAGAAAAGGCCTTTTTGTTAAACTATTCTTATTTTTAATAGAGAGAATTTTGAAGTTGTCTTATATTACTTAACGAGCACCTTCACCAGTCAAGACAACTTTAATTGTTTTAAACATAATTCGAATGTCCAACATGATTGATCGATGTTCAATATAGTGTAAATCCAAGACTAACTTCTCTTTCGGTGTTAATTCATACCCGCCATTCACTTGTGCCCAACCTGTTAACCCTGGTTTGACTGTTAAGCGATTAGTGAAGCCTGGTACTTCATGATTAAATTTTACTAAAAAAAACGCTCTTTCTGGTCTAGGACCAACAAGACTCATATCACCACGTAAGACATTGACGAACTGCGGTAATTCATCGATACGAGTTTTTCGAAGGAAGTGACCAAGTTTTGTAATGCGAGGATCATCCGTACTAGCCCATTGTGGTCCATTTATTTCTGCATCCATACGCATTGTTCTTAACTTGTAAATATTAAAAATCTTCCCATTTAATCCAACTCGTTCTTGGATGAAAAGAGCAGGACCAGGAGAATCAATTTTAATTAATGCGATAAAGAACAAAACGAATGGTAAAGAAATGACAAACGCGAGCGACGCAAAGACTACATCCAATGTTCTTTTTATAAATGAATAAAAAATACTTTTCTTTTTTAATGACTCAAGTTGTTGAATTGAGTAGCGGCTTTCAACCTTTTGTTGAGTATTCTGTAAGGCCATTTAAACACCCCAGTTTATAATTTAGGCCCATCCTTGCAAGTGCATTGCAACATGTCCTAATGTATAACGTTTACGTTTTATAACATCATAACAATTATAAATGTTCGCAGAAAAAAATCAAATTATTTTTATGTTACAAGCTTATTACTCCACATAAAAAGTTCACAAGGGTACCTTACACTTATAGTGTGTGCAAGAATGATTTATTAATCGGCATTACAATAATTAGTAATTAATCAAACTTTTGTCCAGGTCGACTTTTTAGGTATTATTATTTTAGCATAAAGTAAGTGGGAAAATACGTCGCGTTAAAATAGCACTTTCCCAAAGTAATTAAAACCCCATATAAATATAGATTTAGCATAGTATCTTACAGATTCTAACAACAGTTAGATTTGTTTATTTTGTGGGGTGATTAATCCTTTTTATAACCTTCGTTTTGTAATTGGGTATGTAATAACAATATTTTGATGATTCTCCTTATAATTTATTATGAATAAATTTAGATATTTTATCCTTCCTTTAAATCCTTGTTTTTTTGTTTCTCCAAAAATCAACTCCCTCTTCGTAATTTCTCAAGATTATTTTAGTTATGGCAAAACCTCTTTTAGCACTTTTCATTGCTGTTATATTTGATTTTGAATTACGTGGGTGCAATTTATAAATTTATGCAGTTCCATTAAGGACTTATTTACTATTCAGAGTGGATTATTGCTTTTTAATCATATGATTGTAAATAAAATGCTCTTATTAACTGCATTTTTAATTACCGCATTATTAAACTTATTACCGCAGAAGAAATATGATTCTAATATTTTTTGATCCTTTAGGATAATCTTCTTCGTAAACAGGCGTAAACTTTAATTTTTAAATGAAAAACAATAAATTAGTGGGGATATGGTTGGATATGACTAAAGATGAAATGGATTTATCACTTAGTTTTCAACTTTGTTAAATTTAATTTAAATTGAGTAGAAATCTCTTGATGTGGAATCTGTAATTGATATAAATTTTTTGTTTGAAATGATTAGTTCATATTGGCTGATTATTGTAGTTACTTAAAGTTTAAAACTAAATTATTAAGCATTATTTCTAATGTTACTGTATAAAATCTTGTCAGTAAATACTTACTTTTGAAGAATGTTAGTGATTTTTAAGGAATGGAATGAATAATTGTAGTAATATATTGAAGTGAGTCGAAATTTTGTTTAATTTAGTCGAAAGGTTAGGTGTTAAATGCTAGCGAATTATTTCACTGTTTGTGGCTTTGGTAGTCATGAAATTGAGATTGAAAAATCGAGATTTATTTGTTACATAAATGAAGCGAAAACTGAAGTTGATGCGCAACGATTCATTTCAGAAATTAAAAAAAAGCATTTTGATGCATCTCATAATTGTTCTGCTTATTTAATCGGTGAAAATGATGAAATTCAAAAAGCCAATGATGATGGTGAACCGAGTGGTACGGCTGGAGTTCCAATGTTAGAAGTTTTGAAAAAGAGAGGATTAAAAGATACTGTTGTTGTTGTAACAAGGTATTTTGGTGGTAAAAAGCTTGGAGCAGGAGGATTAATTCGTGCATATGGACAGGCAGTCAGTGAAGGATTAAACACTGTTGGAATTGTTGAGCGTTCATTAGTTAAAGTAATGAATGTAAAGATTAATTATAAATTGTTAGGTAAAGTAGAGTTCGCTTTACGGAACTCACATTATCACTTAGAAAATGTTAACCACATGGAAGAAGTAAGCTTTGAACTTTGGATTAAGATTGATGAAGTAGATAACTTCAAAAACTGGATGATTGAGTTAACAAATGGTAGTTGCCATATATATGAAAGTATTGTTAAATACATGTAGTAGTCTAGCTTTATAACATAGTAAATTTATGACTAATTTCAAATAGAACAATCATACTAACTTTAAAGGAGGTCTATTCGAACATATGAATCAGAATCATTCTCGAAAAATGGCCAAGAAAAGAAGAAAGAAAAAGAGAGGCTTAATTGCTAGAATATTATTACTTATCATTATAGTAGCCTTAGTGTTTGTAGGATATAAAGGCGTTAGAACATATCTTGAATTAAATAAAGCAACAAAAGGAGAAGATATTTCTTCAAACTTAAGAAATGAAAAAGTTGCAATATCGAAAGATCCAATATCGATTCTCTTCTTAGGGATTGAGAACTATTCTACTGGTGGAAAGGGTGGACGAACTGACTCGATGATCCTTGCTACCTTTAATCCAAAAGAGGAGACAATTAAAACAATGAGTATTCCTCGTGATACATATGTAAGTATCCCAGGACATGCAGATAAAACTAAAATAAACCATGCATATTCATATGGTGGTTTACAATTAACAGTTGATACAGTTGAGCAATTCTTAAATGTACCAATTGATTATTACGTTACAGTGGACTTTAATGGCTTTAAAAACATAGTTGACGCAGTAGGTGGAATAGATGTTGATGTACCTTTTGATTTCTGGGAAAATACAGATACAACACCAAGGAAAAAGGTTTACTTTACAAAAGGTATGATGCATTTAAATGGACAACAGGCGTTAGCATATTCTCGTATGCGTAAACGTGATCCTCGTGGTGATTTTGGACGTGAAGAAAGACAGCAACAAGTAATTAAAGCGATCTTAAATGAAATTAAATCACCTGAAACAATCATGAAAATGGATCAATACGCGAAAGTATTCAGTAAAAATATTAGTACGAACATGAAAATGAGCGGTGGTATTTCTCTTGCGAAGCATTTACCTAACATCACTGAAAATGACTTAGAAACAATAAAATTAAAAGGTAACGATGATACGATTCACGGTATTTACTATTATGTTCCTGAAGAGGAAAGTGTAAAAGAAATTACTAGCAAATTCCGAGTTCACCTAGGTTTAGAAAAACCAGCTACAACTAATACAATTAATTCAGATAGTAGTTCTGAAAATGAAAATAGTACCAATCAATAAATAGGCAGAAAGCTGATTCTTTTACTGGAATCAGCTTTTTTATTGGGTCAATCGTAATATATTTGTAATACTTGTTAATATTGTGTTAAGGATGTTATAGAAGGGTATGTATTTTTTAAAACTTATAATAAAATACCAATATATATTGGTAATATAAGGTTTGAATCGGAAGAATTAAAATTTTTGCTTATTTTAAATTTTTGTACAATTATAATCCTAATTACATTATAATATTAGATATACATAAATTTATTAGTCATTTAGTAATAGGCTAATGGGGGAAAAGGTGAATGACAGCTAGGAAAATGGACAATCAGACACTAGACGAAATAATGGATAATATGCTCTCATCTGTTATAGATAGTAAGTCCCATGTGTTTGAAATTGTTGAAGATACTCGCTCAGAATATGAGAAATTAAGAGTAGTGCTTGAAGAAGTAAAATTACAAGTAGTAGAGAAGATTGAAAATACGGTCAGATTAGATTTATTAGCCCGAGCGGCACGCCAAAAACTAACTGAAGTTGATGGGGATTTTAATAGGTATACTGAATCTCAAGTAAAGTCAGTATATGAAACTGTCCAAACTATTCAGGAACAGCATTTTCTTTCATTAAAGGAAGAAAAAGTTCTAAATCATCGTAGAAAAGAATTAGAAAATAGACTTCAAACTTTGCTAGAGAAACTACAAAAAGCCGAATTATTAGTTTCCCGTATTTCAATTGTTTTAAACTACCTTAATACAGACTTTAAGCAAGTTAGTCATTTACATGAAGATGTAAAACAAAAACAAGAGTTCGGATTTCAACTGATACAAGCTCAAGAAGAGGAGCGTATAAAGTTATCACGCGAAATTCATGATGGACCTGCCCAAACGTTAGCCAGTATATTAATGCAGTCAGACTTTTTAATAAAAACATATCGCCAAAGACCAGAAGAAGATGCAAGAAAAGAATTAGGTGATATAAAGGAACAAGTCCGTTGCGCATTAGGGGAAGTTAGAAGAATTATATACGATCTACGCCCAATGACATTAGATGATTTAGGTTTAGTTCCAGCCCTTAATAAATATTTAAAATCGCTTGAATCGTATAAGCATATTGAGATTAAATTTGAATATTACGGTCAAAGCAAAAAAAGACTTAATTCAAAAATAGAAATTGCGATCTTTCGAATCATCCAAGAGGCAGTTCAAAACGCATGTAAGCATGCCGATCCATCAACAATTATTGTAAGATTAGAGTGTTTAGGAAACAAAATTTATGTTTTCGTTCAGGATGATGGAGTTGGTTTTCCGGTTGGAAAAGGCCAAAGTGAAAACTCTTTTGGATTAATAGGAATGAAAGAACGCGTTGAATTATTAAATGGAGATTTTATAATCGAATCTATACTAGACGTAGGTACGACAATTAGGATCACTTTAGATGTAGAAATAGAGAATGAATTAGAAATGTCATTTCAAAATGAAACGTCTGAAAATTTCTAAAAGTAAAATTTCATTTCACGTTTTTCGGAGATTTGCGTCGTAACTATTAATAAAATATGTTAAAATATACTATAATTTAGAAAAAAATACCAATTTCTACAAATTTCGATAGATTAGCAAACTAGATC
>NZ_NTZO01000343.1 GCF_002559405.1 Bacillus sp. AFS001701
CATTTTAGTAAATTTTTTCTTATTTTAAAAATGCATTTAATTGTTTTTCAGTTAATGGTCCAATTTGCTTAAAAACTACTTCTCCATTCGGATTAATAAAGTACGTAGTTGGTATTGAAATCACGCCATATTTACGAAAATTATCACCGTTTTCATCAATTAAAATTCGATAATTCATACTATTTTTATTAACAAAGTTCTTGATAAAATTTAAATCCTTTTTCTCTCCAATATAATCCGCAACACCGATCATTTCAATATCCTTATGCTTTTGATGGAATTTCTCTAATGCTGGTATCTCGTCTTGACATGGAGGACACCAAGTAGCCCAGAAGTTTAAGATTACTTTCTTACCTTTAAATGAAGACAAATTAACCTTCTTTTCATCTAAAGTCATCAATTGTATATCCGGTGCCTGCTGTCCAACTTGAACACCTAATTTTTGAATTGATGCAATATAAGCATCATTATTATTACTGACTTTTTTCTCTTCTTCTTTTTTCTCATTTAATTGAAAAATTGAATATCCTAATGCTACTAAAAGAATCAGCAAAGGAATTACTTTTTTCATACAAATCACCCTTTTAATGAACTATCTCTATTTAACCATAATAAATACAAAAGTGGAACAAGCTCGCATCTGTTCTTAGACAATATCTCTTTGGATTTTCCTTTAAATACAATTTTCCATTCAAATTATCTTAATATAGATCCACTTTTATTATATTTTTTACAGGAATGCCCTATTAATTCGTAATTTTTTTATCCATTTAGTCCATTTTATTGTTAGGTTGATCGCTTCTGTCTGATTAATTATTGATATTCGTCGGATTTTAATTGCGATTTCTGGTTTTTATTTGCGATTCCATCATTTTAATTGCGATTTGTCACTAACCTAAACAAAAAAACACGGCCCAATATGGTCAAGACCCCAAAAAG
>NZ_NTZO01000344.1 GCF_002559405.1 Bacillus sp. AFS001701
ACTACTCACAGTATTCCAGATTCATTTGGATTTTGTGTAAATACACCACAAGGTGCAGTCGTTTTTACTGGAGACTTCAAATTTGATCAATCGAAAAGTCCTTATCCAGGTGCTGATTTAGGTAAACTAGCATTAATAGGAGATAAAGGTGTTTTATGTTTACTATCTGATAGCACAAACGCAGAAAGACAAGGGTTTTCGGGTTCTGAGAAGAAAGTATCGGAAGAAATTAAAAAAGAAATAATGAATGCAAAAGGAAGAGTTTTAGTAGCTTGCTTTTCTTCAAATATATATCGGATCCAACAGGTTATTGATGCAAGTGTAGTTTCTGGTAGAAAACTAGCAGTAGTCGGCAGTAGTATGATGAAATCGATTGAAATAGCGAAGGAATTAGATTATTTATCGATTCCTGATGATTTAATGATTTCAGTTGTGGATACAGATAATTATAAAGAAAGAGATATTGTCATTCTTACAACAGGTACTCAAGGAGAACCAATGGCAGCCCTTTCAAAAATTGCTAAAGGTACGCATAAACAAGTTTCTATCCGAAAAGGTGATACGGTACTAATGGCGGCAACACCTATTCCAGGAAATGAAATGTTAGTTTCAACTTCTGTTAATCTATTATTTAGAGCTGGTGCAAATGTTATTTATGGTTATAAGAAGGTACACGTATCTGGCCATGGCTATGAAGAAGAATTAAAATTAATGCTTGAATTAATGAAACCAAGATATTTCATACCAGTTCATGGTGAATATCGAATGCAAAAAGCACATTCACATATTGCAGAAGAAGTAGGGATGGCAAAAGAAGATATTTTTATTATTGAAAAAGGTGATATCGTTTCGTTTAAAAATGGTCAAGCTTCTCGTACTGAAAAAATTGAAGTTGGTAACGTTTTAATTGACGGAATTGGTGTCGGTGATGTTGGAAATATCGTATTACGTGATCGTAAGCTACTTTCTCAAGATGGGATACTTATCGTTGTAGTAACGTTTAACAAGCAAAAGAAAGAAATCATATCCGGACCAGAAATTATAACTCGTGGCTTTGTATATGTTCGTGAGTCCGAAAAATTAATAACTAGATCAACTGAAATTGTAAAAGACATTACAGAAAAAATGTTACAGAATGATCAAATTGAATGGACATTATTAAAAAATTCAATAAGAGATGGGTTAAGCGCTTACTTATATGAAGAAACAAAAAGAAGACCAATGATTCTTCCAATATTAATGGAAGTATAATTTTAACTAGCCATGTACTTCTTAATCCAAGATGGGTATGATTTCCTTATTATTTTCACATACTAACTTGTATGAAAAATGATAGGGGGAACCGTTTTGACAAATTCAAATAATGAAACACCTATTCCAAACGAAGATGCACCTCCAAAGCCAAATGATCAAAAGGATATGAGCATTGTTGAAAAAATTCAGCAATTAGGACAAACAAATGTTCCAGCAAGCAATGATTCAAAAATTCATTGTCTAACGATAATTGGTCAAATTGAAGGTCATGTAGCATTACCACCACAAAACAAGACAACGAAATATGAACATTTAATCCCGCAATTAGTTGCAATTGAACAAAATCCGAAGATTGAAGGATTATTAATCGTTCTAAATACTGTCGGTGGAGATGTGGAAGCTGGTCTTGCGATATCAGAAATGATAGCAACATTAACGAAACCTACTGTATCAATTGTTTTAGGCGGCGGACATAGTATCGGAGTACCAATTGCAGTAAGTACTGACTTTTCATTTATCGCGGAAACGGCAACAATGACGATCCATCCAATTCGTCTAACTGGTTTAGTTATTGGTGTACCTCAAACGTTTGAGTATCTTGATAAAATGCAAGAAAGGGTCACTCGTTTTGTTACGAAGCACTCGAATATTACGGAAGAACGTTTCAAGGAATTAATGTTTACAAAAGGTAATTTAACAAGAGATATCGGCTCAAATGTAGTCGGTGGAGATGCAGTAAAATATGGACTAATTGATGATGTAGGTGGGATTGGGCAAGCACTAAGTAAGTTGCAGGAATTAATTGACGAACGAAAAGAAAAGTCTAATAAAGAGGAGAATGAATTTTGATTCTTTATACAATAATGCCAATTGAATCGATTTTTCCTGTTGATCAACAAGAATACACATCGCAGCAGTTTTTGGAATACAATGGTGTTCCAATGTTGGTTGATAGTGTTGGGGGTACAGCTTTTGAAATTAAAAGAATTGTAAGTACCGATCCGCAGCATTTTATGCAATACACACCTGGTCAAAGAATTTTAGTTCTTCCAACTTGAGGTAATTATTAACAATACATGGTAAACATATGTTCTGATATGTTATAATAAATTCAATTTAAGAAAGCAGCCAAAAGGCTGCTTTCTTTGGCGAATCTGCAAATTTTGATGGGGGTGAATTACATGGCAAAGCAGAAGCAGCAAAAGTCAAAAGCTCGAAAATCAGTAAGTGGCAATGGTTCAATATGGTATGAAATTAGTGGGTTAATATTTTTAGCCCTATCAATCGTAACAATATTAAAGCTTGGTATTGTAGGTAAAGCCTTTGTATTATTCTTGAGATTCTTCTTTGGGGAATGGTACATGCTTAGTTTTCTTTTTATCATCGGTTTATCTGCATATAGCATAATTTATCGAAAAAGACCTCCATTTGTTTCGAGTATTACGATTGGTGGATTGTTAATCTTCTTTAGTATATTGATGTTTAGTCATGTTACTCTATTTGATTTATTAGCAAAAAATAATCAATTTCACGATCAATCTGTCATAAAAAGTACGCTAGATTTATTTTTAATTGAAGCCAAAGGCAAAATTAGTACAGTGGATCTTGGTGGAGGTATGATTGGAGCGATACTTTTTGCAGTTTTATATTTCTTATTTGATCGAACCGGTGCAATTCTATTCGGAATCATAGCAATTGTTGCGGGAGTTTTATTTATTACTGGAAAGCCACTTGGTGGTTATATATATCAATATATAATGCCAAAAGTAAGAAATTTAATTTCAGACACTTGGAAGGATTTTACAAATTTCTGGAAACGTGGTCGTGAACAAAAAACTACTAGTAGACGAGCTGAGGCTAAGCAAAAGAGAAAATCAAAGAAAGATTCATATGAAGACAATGATCATGAAGAAGAAGTGTCTGCTGGTAATAGTTTAAATTACCAAGTTAAAAATTCATATGAAGATGAGAACATCGAGCCGAAAAAAGAAATTCAAATCGAATATTCTCCTACATATCAGCCACCTAAGGAGCCAGAATTAATCATCGCAAATAATTCAAATCAAATTCAGGCTCATTTTGCAGAGGAGGACGATCAGTCAATCGAATTGCCAGTCGCAGAAGTAGGGATTGATGATAAGGTAGATTACGTATTGCCGTCAATGGATTTATTGGCCTACCCAAAGGGTGCTAAAAAACGTGAAAATGAATCCAAACTAAAGGAAAATGCGGACAAGCTTGAAAGAACATTTCAAAGTTTTGGTGTAAAGGCTACAGTCACAAAAGTACATCATGGACCTGCGGTAACAAAATATGAAGTGTACCCTGAAGCAGGCGTAAAAGTTAGTCGTATTGTTAATCTTAGTGATGATTTAGCACTTGCACTTGCAGCAAAAGACATTCGAATTGAAGCTCCGATTCCAGGCAAATCTGCTGTAGGAATTGAAGTTCCTAATACGACTATAACGACTGTATTACTTAGAGAAGTTCTCGAAGCAAAAAATCCGAAATTACAAAATCCATTAGCTGTATCGTTAGGAAAAGATATTGCTGGAGATGCTGTATTTGCAGAGCTTAATAAAATGCCGCACTTACTAGTAGCAGGGGCGACAGGTAGTGGAAAAAGTGTATGTATAAATGGAATCATTGTTAGTATCCTAATGAATGCAAAACCATCTGAAGTAAAGCTAATGCTAATCGATCCGAAGATGGTTGAATTGAATGTTTATAATGGTATTCCTCATTTGCTAACTCCAGTTGTTACAAACCCTAAAAAGGCTTCACAAGCATTACGAAAAGTTGTTAGTGAAATGGAAAGAAGATATGAGCTTTTTTCTCATTCAGGTACTAGAAATATAGAAGGTTATAACGAATTAACTAAACAAAATAATACAATGACTGATTCGAAACAACCTTTATTACCATTTATCGTCGTAATTGTTGATGAGTTAGCTGACTTAATGATGGTAGCTTCGAGTGACGTGGAAGATTCAATCACTAGATTAGCTCAAATGGCACGTGCAGCGGGTATCCACTTAATTATAGCTACACAACGACCGTCCGTTGACGTGATCACGGGTGTTATTAAAGCAAATATCCCTTCTCGAATTGCTTTTAGTGTATCTTCTCAAACAGATTCTCGTACAATTCTTGATACTGGTGGAGCAGAAAAACTATTAGGAAGAGGAGATATGTTATATCAACCAATCGGTGCATCTAAACCAATTCGAGTTCAAGGAGCATTTTTATCTGATGATGAAGTTGAAAGAGTAGTCGAGTTTTCAATCTCTCAACAAAAGGCTCAATACCAAGAAGAAATGATGGTAAAAGAGGAAAAAGATGGGAAATCTGAAGTGAATGATGATCTTTATAATGAAGCTGTTGAGTTAGTAACAAATATGCAATCAGCCTCGGTATCACTACTACAAAGAAGATTTAGAATTGGTTATACAAGAGCTGCCAGATTAATTGATGCGATGGAAGATAATGGTATAGTTGGTCCGTATGAAGGTAGTAAACCTAGGGAAGTATTAATTAGTAAACCAGTGGAAGATGAGCAAGCCTTGTCTTAAACAAAAAGAAAAAATTGTCGAAACATTATTGACATTTTTAGACATAGAATGATATTATTTCTTCAGATAAATTGATAGTCCTCATATAATATCGACATTATGGGTCGGAAGTTTCTACATTGCAACCAATATTTGCAATACTATGGGGAAAAAGCATTATTATGGAGAAATGATTTATATTTTCGAAAATCAAAAACTCTTATAATCTAGCTTTTTCACTAAGTGGAACGGTAGATTATAAGAGTTTTTTTTTGTTAAATATGAACAAATGATTCATTAACGAAATAAAAAATAAAGCGTTTACAAAAAAGTGTTGAAATGAGTAAAAAATAACAGTATAGTAAAGAAGGATTATACGACAGATGTCTAACAACTGATGTCTGAAATCCGAAGTTTGGGGGATGGGAAATGAAGATTAAAACAGACACCAGATTACTTTATCTCCAAGTGATGGATCGAATAAAACAAGATATTGAGAATGGTATTTACTTGCCACATCATAAGTTACCATCAGAGTATGAGTTATCTAAAATATTTGGAGTATCAAGAGCAACATTAAGAGAAGCATTAAGAGTTTTAGAAGAAGAAAATATCTTAGTTAGAAGACACGGTGTCGGTACATTTGTGAAACCGAAACCAATTTTTAGGACAGGTATTGAACAATTAAGTAGTGTCTCAGAAATGATTGTTGATGCAGGTAAAGAACCTGGTACAATCTTTCTATCTTCTAAACTATTAGTTCCTACGAAAGAAGATTTAAAAAGCTTCACAATCACTGAAGATGATCGTATGCACGTAGTAGAAAGAATTCGAACAGCAAATGGTGAACCTGTAGTTTATTGCATTGATAAATTACCGACTAATTATTTTAAACAGGTTCCATCATATGAAGATCATTCGTTCTTTTCTTTCATCAAAAAAGAAACAGGTCGAAATATCGAATATTCAAATGCAAGAATTGAACCTATAGGTTACCACGATAAAGTTTCTCCTTTATTACAGTGTGAACCAGATGTGTCATTATTATTAATCGAACAGTTACATTTTGACGATTTAAACCGTGCAGTTTTACATTCTTATAATTACTTCAGAGCGGACCAGTTCAGCTTTAATGTTTTAAGAAAAAGAAATTAAATTGTATAGCCAAAATAATATTTACGAAAAATAAGTTTTGGCTGGTTTTCAAATATTGTTTACTGAAATTTCATTAAATTATTAGGGAGGTGGATCGTTAAGATAACGATTATAAACCAAGCTAGTACAAATGTAAATAAAAATTTAAGGGGGCAAAATTTTTATGAAGATGAAAAAAGCTGGTCTTGTTCTTTCAATGGCCTTAGCGGCAGGTACAATTTTAGGTGCTTGTGGTAAAGGTGGAGATACAAAAGACGCAAAAGGCGCATTTAAAGTAGGGATGGTAACTGACTCTGGTACTATTGATGATAAGTCATTTAACCAAGGTACTTGGGAAGGGATCCAAGCTGGAGCTAAAGATTTAGGTTTCAATCTTAAGCAAGATACAAAATACTTAAAACCTGCTGGTGAAACTGAAGCTGATTACTTAAAAGAAATCGGAAACTTAAATGATGCAGGGTTTCAATTTATCATAACTCCTGGTTATAAATTTGAAACAGCAATTAACAAAGCGCAAGATAAATATAAAGATGACAAATTTGTAATTATCGATGGTACTCCACACACAGCTAAAGATTTTACTCCAAATGTAAAAGATAACACAGTTTCAATTTTCTTCGCAGAACATGAAGCTGGTTACCTAGCTGGTATTGCTACAGCAGTTCAATTAAAAACTGGTGATGTTGGATTTATCGGTGGTATGGAAATTCCAGCAGTTCAAAAATATAACTGGGGATTCCAACAAGGTATTAAATATGCAAACGAAAAACTTGGAACTAGCATTACTTTAAAAGCTAATAACGTCGTTTATTCTGGAAGCTTTACAGACAAAGCAGCAGGTCAACAAATTGCAGCTCAAATGTATGACCGTGGCGTTAAAGCGATTTTCACTGCAGCAGGTGGAGTAGGACAAGGTGCTATTACTGAAGCTAAAAACAGAGTAGCTAGTGGTAAAGAAGTTTGGGTTGTTGGTGTTGACGTAGATCAGTACGCTGATGGTGTTTATAAAGATAACAAATCAGTAATTTTAACTTCAGCTATGAAAGGTGTTGCAAAAGCAGCTTCTGATATGGTAAAAGCTGAAAAAGATAAAAAATTCCCTGGTGGACAAACTCTAACTTATGATGCAAAAAATGATGGTATTGGTTTACCAAAAGAAAATCCAAACTTAAATTCTGAAACTGTAACAAAAGTTGAAGATGTATTTAACAAAATTAAGTCTGGTGAAATTGTAGTAGCAAATGAAAGAGGAAATTTAATTAAGTAATTATCTTTCTAATTAATAAATGATAGAAGAAGCATAGGAAAGGAGACCCTTTTATATGCTTCTTCTATCCTAAAAATGATTTTTTAGTTTCATGCTTTAATCAATTGCAAGCACTTATATAAGTAAAGCTTCCAATTGATTAGGGCATGACGATCGGGAGAGAGTTAAGCCCTCCTTAAATAAAAAATATAGAAAAATATTTCGAAATCAAGTAAAACTTTAAAAATAAAAAATGGCTTCGTAATATCAAGGAGGATAATTATGGAATATGTAGTGGAGATGCTAAATATAACAAAAGAGTTTCCTGGCATTATAGCGAATGATAATATTACACTACGATTAAAAAAAGGGGAAGTTCATGCTTTATTAGGTGAAAACGGTGCAGGGAAATCAACTTTAATGTCCGTCCTTTTTGGAATGTACACACCTGAAAAAGGGATTATAAAAATAAAAGGTAAAGAAGTTAAAATTTCAAATCCAAATGTTGCAAATGAACTAGGAATCGGAATGGTTCACCAACATTTTAAATTAGTTTCAAATTTTACAGTAACAGAAAATATTATTCTAGGTCTTGAACCTAAAAAGGGGCTAGTAGTAGATATCAAGACTGCAGCAAAACGTATTGAAGAGCTTTCTAAAACTTACGGTTTAAATGTAGATCCATATGCAAAGATTGAAGATATTACAGTAGGGATGCAACAAAGAGTCGAAATTTTAAAAACTTTATACCGTAATGCTGAAGTATTAATCCTAGATGAGCCAACAGCAGTACTTACTCCACAAGAAATACAAGATTTAATGAAGATTATTAAAAACTTGATTAATGAAGGCAAGTCAATCATTATCATTACTCATAAATTAAAAGAAATTAAAGCTGTGGCAGATCAATGTACAGTAATTCGTCATGGGAAGTACATTGGTACAGTTGATGTAAAACAAACTTCTGAATCTGAAATGGCATCTATGATGGTCGGACGTCAGGTGTCTTTCAAGGTAGATAAAGTAGAATCAAAACCTGGTGAAGTTGTACTAGATGTAAATAATTTAAGTGTTAAAAATAATAAAAAAGTTTTAGGTTTAAAAAATGCTACACTTCAAGTTCGAGCAGGTGAAATCGTTGGTATTGCCGGAGTTGAAGGAAATGGACAATCAGAACTTGTAGAAGCAATTACAGGGTTAAGACCAATTGAAGAGGGTTCTATTTTATTAAAAAATCAAGATATTACAAAACACAGTATACGCGAGCGAATTAGAAGCGGTATTGCACATATTCCAGAGGATCGTCAAAAAAGAGGACTCGTTCTTGAATATACAATTGAAGAAAACGTTGTTTTAGAAATTTATAATCAAGAACCATTCTCTAAATATGGAGTTTTAGATAAAGCTGCGATTGCCAAACATGCAAAGAAAATCATTGAAGAATTCGATGTACGCTCTGGTGAAGGGGCTAAAACAGTCGTTGAATCAATGTCTGGAGGAAACCAACAAAAAGCAATCATTGGTCGTGAAATCGAACTAAAGCCTGAGTTATTAATTGCATGTCAGCCAACACGTGGATTAGACGTTGGTTCGATAGAGTATATTCATAAGAGATTAATTGAGCAAAGAGATAGTGGAAAAGCTGTTCTATTGATCTCGTTAGAACTAGATGAAGTTCTTAATTTATCTGACCGCATTGCAATTGTAAATGCTGGAGAAATCGTTGATATCGTTAATGCCAAAGACACAAATGAAGATGAATTAGGATTAATGATGGCTGGTATAAGGAGAGGTGAAGGGGCATGAAAAAGGGAGGAATCATTTCTTTAATTGCCGTAGTTTTAGGTTTACTAGCTGGAGCATTATTAATTTTAGTAACTGGTAATGATCCAATAGAAGGGTTTACTTATTTATTCCAAGGTGGATTAAAAGATCCGGAGCGTATTGGTAATACATTTGCTACTGCTACTCCGTTAATTTTAACAGGACTTTCTGTTGCATTTGCATTCAGAACAGGTTTATTTAATATTGGTGCAGCTGGCCAAATGCTTTTCGCAGGATTTTGTGCTTCTGCAATTGGTTTAACTGTTGATTTACCTACTCTTATCTTAGTTCCGATTATGGTAATTGTAGCCTTTATTGCAGGTGCAGCTTGGGCATTTATTCCAGGACTACTAAAAGCTAAGTTTAATGTTCACGAAGTAGTTTCTACGATTATGATGAACTGGATTGCATACTGGACTGTTTATTATTTAGTACCACAATATTTTAAAGGTAGTACTGAAACAGAGTCAAAAATGCTTGCAGATGCTGCAACATTAAAAATGCCATTTTTATCAAATTTATTTGGTGGTTCATATATTAACTTCGGTTTATTTATCGCCGTTATTATGGTAATCGTTATTTCATTTATTATTAATCGTACTGTATTAGGGTATGAATTAAAAGCTGTAGGTTACAACCGTAGTGCTGCTGAATACGCTGGTATTTCAGTAAATAGAAATGTTATTTTATCAATGATGATTTCAGGTGGACTTGCAGGATTAGCAGGTGTTGTTCAATTCGCTGGAAATGCATCACTAATTCAAATAGGTGTTTTACCTACCGAAGGATTCGACGGAATTGCCGTGGCACTTTTAGGGATGAATACACCAGTTGGCGTATTTTTCTCAGCTATTTTCTTTGGACTATTATATTCTGGTAAAGGTTTTATGAGTGCAATGACTTCAATTCCACCAGATATTGCTGATGTTATCATTGCAATCATTATTTATTTCTCTGCAACTAGTATTTTAATTAAAAAAGTTATGGATCGAGTATCCAAATCACGCAAATACAAAAACAGCAATGTAGGAGAGAAGGTGAAATAAGGCATGGATTTAATTATACAAATTTTCCCATATGCAATTGCCTATACGATTCCATTATTAATCGTAGCATTAGGTGGTTTATTTTCTGAGCGAAGCGGTGTCGTAAATATTGGTTTAGAAGGTTTAATGGTTGTTGGTGGTTTCGCTAGTGCCTTAACAATTTCAAAACTTCAAGAAACTCATCAAGGTGAAGTTTGGGTAATCTGGGTAGGAATTCTTGTTGCAGTTCTTACAGGTGCTTTATTCTCTTTACTACATGCGTTTGCAAGTATAAATTTACACGCTGATCAAGTAATTAGTGGTATCGCAATTAATATGATTGCAGGTGCTTTAACAATCTTCTTAGCAAGAAATATTACTGGATCAGGTAATATCAGTATTAACGGTATTACACGTACTGATATCCCAGTCTTAAAAGACATTCCAATTCTCGGAGATTTATTCTTTAAAAACACGTATTCTACAACATGGTTAGTAATCGGCATTCTAATCATTAGTACATTTATACTTTATAAAACCCGTTTAGGCTTACGTCTACGTGCATGTGGTGAATACCCTCAAGCAGCTGATGCAGCAGGTATTAACGTATACCGTATCCGTTACCTTGGCGTTATTATTTCTGGTGCATTTTCTGGATTAGGTGGAGCAATTATTTTAGTAACATACTCTGGCGAATTTACAGGTAGTGTTGCAGGTCTTGGTTTCTTAGCTATTGCTGCATTAATTTTTGGACAATGGAAACCACTTGGAATTTTAGCAGCGACATTATTCTTTGGTGTAGCTACAACAATTGCCAATGTATCGCAAGTTATTCCAAGTTTAGCTCATATCCCACCATTAGCATTAAAGTTATTCCCATACGTAGTAACTTTAATCGCATTAGTAATTTTCTCAAAATCATCTCAAGCACCAAAATCTGTTGGTGTTGCGTATGAAAAAGGTAAACGATAAATAAAAGTTTTGAAGCTTCCTATTTAATTAGGAAGCTTTTTTTATTGTTTAAAGGATGTTGTCAATTAATTAGGAATAATATCGTTGTCTGAAAGTTTGCAGAGGTTGATCATCTCTCAACTTTGACATGGAATTAAATTATCATTCGAGTTTTTCAAAATTGATTAAAACATATACTACACATCCATAGTAGATTCTAATAAATTGAAGCGCAGGCTGGCCGAGGAGGCTCACCTCTCTCTCCACGGAAAGGGAGCATCCTTTCATTCCAGTCGACGTAGTACTTATTTTAAAAGAACAGATTTTTATTTGAATTAATTATTTTGGGTAAACTAAGCAGTAGGTTTTATTTTTGGTAAAATTAGAGATACAATGAAGATATTGGAAATAAATATGAGTAAATAGTATTTGACTAAGGAGGGTTCAATTTGAATTTGTTACAGTACAAAAATAGTGATATTAACGGTATTAAACTACATGTGGTAACAACTGAAAAGTTTAAAACAAATTCGATTACATTAAAAGTACGTGGAAAACTTGAAGAAGATACAGTATCGTTTCGCGGAATTTTACCAT
Organism: Bacillus sp. AFS001701; assembly: GCF_002559405.1. Taxonomy (GTDB): domain Bacteria; phylum Bacillota; class Bacilli; order Bacillales; family Bacillaceae_G; genus Gottfriedia. The sequence continues at coordinate 11,604 of NZ_NTZO01000344.1, forward strand.
ATGTATTGCAAAGTGGAACAAAAGATCTTCCTACCAATGGTGAAATTAGAAGAAAATTAGAAGAATTATATGGGGCGACCTTTTTTGTAGACGTATCAAAAAAAGGTGATTACCATGTAATGTCATTTACAATTGACATTGCAAATGAAAAATACCTTTCAAATCAAGGTTCATTATTAAATGAAGCACTAATGCTTATTGCTTCAATTTGGCAAAATCCATTTTTAGAAAATGGGGTATTTTCAGCTAAGCATGTTGAAACTCAAAAAAGAACCCAAGTACAACGAATTCAGTCTATTAATGATGATAAATTGAAATATGCAAATCAACGACTAGTGGAAGAAATGTTTAAGGATGAACCTTATTCTTTACTTGCAAATGGAAAAACAGAAGATGTCAATTCAATTACAGCTGAATCACTTTATAAGTACTATGAAAAAGCGTTGCAACAAGATTTAATTGATCTTTATATAGTTGGAGATGTTGCATTTGACCAATGTAAACAATTAGTTGAAGAGAACTTTAGAAACACAACTAGTGGAAGATTAACAGTTGATACAACAAAAGCATCGCCAGTCGATTCTCCTAATGAAGTAATCGAAGAACAAAAACTCAATCAAGCTAAACTACACATCGGTTATACTACTGGGATCTCGATTAAAGATCCAGATTACTTTGCACTTCAAGTATTTAATGGTCTTTTTGGCGGATTTTCTCATTCAAAATTATTTATCAATGTTCGAGAAAAAAATAGCTTAGCTTATTATGCTGCTTCTCGTTTTGAAAGTCATAAATCCATTTTAATGGTCATGTCTGGTATAGCAAGTGAAAATTATGAAAAAGCAACAACAATTATTGCTGAACAACTTGAAGAAATGAAAAAGGGAAATTTCACTGAAGAGGAAATTGATCAAACAAAATTAGTGATTAAAAACAGTCTATTAGAAAGTATGGACACTGCTTATGGAATCATTGAAACATTATTCAATGACCAAGCTGCAGGAAATGAACGTCCGATCGAGGACTGGTTCCCTGAAATCGAAAAAGTTACGAAAGATGAAATTGTAGCTGTAGCTAATAAAATTAAACTTCACACAACTTATTTCTTAAAAGGTCAGGAGGGAGCATAATGGAAAAAAAGTATTTTGAACAATTGAATGAAACGCTTTATTTCGAGGAGCTTGAAAACGGATTAAAAGTATATATTCTTCCTAAGCAAGGCTACAACAAAACATATGCGACCTTTACAACTAAATACGGTTCGATTGATTCTGAATTTATTCCTTTAGGAAAAGATGAAAAATTAGTTGTACCAGATGGGATTGCTCATTTTTTAGAGCACAAATTGTTTGAAAAGAAAGATGGGGATGTATTCCAAGTTTTTAGTAAACAAGGAGCCTCTTCTAATGCGTTTACAAGTTTTACACGAACTGCTTATTTATTTTCAGCAACGAATAATGTGGAACAAAATTTAATGACATTAATTGATTTTGTTCAAGATCCATATTTTTCTGATCAAAGTGTTGAAAAAGAAAAAGGGATCATTGGTCAAGAAATTAAAATGTACGAAGATAACCCTGATTGGAGACAATATTTTGGGATGATTGCAAATTTATATGGTAAACATCCTGTTAGAACAGATATTGCTGGTACGGTTGAATCAATTTCAAAAATTACAAAAGAATTACTTTATACTTGTTACGAAACTTTTTATCACCCAAGTAATATGTTGTTTTTTGTTGTAGGTCCAGTAGACCCAGATAAAACAATGAATTTAATTAGAGACAACCAAAGCAAAAAAACGTTTAAAGATGCAAATGAAATTAAGAGATTTTTCCCTGAAGAAACTCCTGAATCTGCAGAAAAGAAAAAAGTGTTACATATGAATGTCCAATCATCGAAAGTACTCGTTGGCGTGAAAGACTTTTCTGCACCTAAAGGTGGAAGCGAATTATTAAAGCATGAATTATCAATTTCAGTATTACTTGATTATTTATTCGGTAAAGGCTCAAATACGTATCAACAAATGTATGAAGATGGATTAATCGATGATACGTTCTCATATGATTACTCTGCAGAAAATGGTTTTGCTTTTGCGATCATAGGGGGAGATTCTACTTCACCTGAAAAACTTTCTGAAAAAATAAAAGAAGTGTTATTAGACTCAAAAAATCATCAGTGGGAAAAAGAAATTGTCGATCGTGTAGTAAAAAAGAAAATTGGCGGATTCCTACGCTCATTAAATTCTCCAGAATATATCGCTAACCAATTTACACGTTATGCGTTCTTGGATATGCATTTATTTGACATCGTAACTGTGTTACAATCTATTTCTGTAGAGGATCTAAAAGAAAGTGCTAGTCATCTAATAAATGAAGACTTTATGAGTGAGTTTTTTGTTTTTCCTCATTGAATAAATTAAAAGCATCCTTAATGGGATGCTTTTTGAAATTTAAATTAAAAAATTAAGGGTTTATAAAGAATCTAAGTGTAATATTTAATTTTAAAGAGTTTTCCTCGCTTCTCTTTTACCTTTATATTCTTAATACTCTTAAAACCTGCATTAAAACCTGCATTAAAACCTCGAATAAATGGAGATTATAATAAATGAGAAATAGAATTCTAGTAATTGGAGCTAGTGGTGACATTGGCTTAGCAATTTCGAAAAAATTAATCAATGAAAAATATGATTTAGTTGTCCATTATAATCGTAAGAAAGAGCCACTCAATGAACTAATCGAATTGGCTAATGAGATTGAAGTAAACTGCCAATTCGTTCAAGCGGACTTGTCAGTTGAAAATGGAGTTCAAATTTTAACATCTCAAATAAAGGATCCAATCGATTCAATTGTGTATGCATCGGGTTTTTCAATCTTTGGTTTGATTAACGATGTAAGTGATGAAGAGATCGATCGAATGACTCAATTACATATCAAAAGTTTGATTAAAGTAGTCAATTATTTTCTTCCTAATATGGTGGCTAAAAAATCTGGTAGTATCGTCGTTATTTCGTCTATATGGGGACAAATTGGTGCTTCATGTGAAGTTTTATATTCAACCACTAAAGGTGCTCAAAACGCCTATGTAATGGCATTAGCTAAAGAATTAGGGCCAAGTGGAATAAAAGTAAATGCTGTTGCTCCAGGTGCCGTAAAAACGAATATGTTAAATACCTTTAGTGAAGAAGATTTAAAAGAAATTGCAAATGAAATTCCAATGAATCGTTTAGCACTTCCAAGTGAAATTGCGAATACTGTAAATTACCTAATTTCCGAACAATCTTCTTATATAACTGGACAAATTCTTGGAGTAAACGGCGGTTGGCATACTTCATAGCAAAATTTCCGGTCGAAAGTTATTTATTTCACATATTTTACCTTTTATATTATTGCGAAATCGTTTATTATTAAATGGAGAGTTAAGTAGTTAACAAATAGGGGGTATAGGTATGGAGTTAATCGAATGGTATTTTGAGTATGAAATACATAAGAATCGCCCTGGACTACTTGGAGATATTGCATCGCTAATCGGTATGCTAGGGATTAATATTTTAACAATCAATGGTGTCGACACAATGAAACGCGGCATGTTACTTGGTTGCGATAACGATGATCAAATTATTAGATTTGAATCGATTTTAAATACTATGGACAATATAACAATAATTAAACTTAGAAAGCCCACTCTAAGAGATCGTTTAGCTGTAAGACATGGTACTTATATTCAACGAGACGTAGATGATAAAAAGACTTTTCGTTTTGTCCGCGATGATTTAGGAATGCTTGTTGATTTTATGGCAGAGTTATTTAAAATGCCAGGCCATAAGCTAATCGGAATTAGAGGGATGCCTCGTGTTGGTAAAACTGAATCAGTAGTAGCAGCAAGTGTATGTGCAAATAAACGCTGGTTATTTGTTTCATCAACATTAATTAAACAAACATTAAGAAGTCAATTAATAGAAGACGAATATAATTCAGATAATGTATTTATTATTGATGGCATTCTTTCTCATAGAAGAGCAAATGAGCAACATTGGCAATTGGTTCGCGAAATTATGGCAATGTCTTCTGTGAAAGTAGTAGAGCATCCTGATGTATTTGTACAGCAAACTGAATACTCTTTAGAAGATTTTGATTACATAATTGAATTAAGAAATGATGAAAATGAAGAAATTAAATATGAACTTGTAGACCAAATGGATAAAAATGGACACAACTCGTTCTCAATGTTTGATTTTTAAAGTTAGTTGGGGTGTAACTTGTGACAGAATTAGGAAAATATTTACGAGAAGCAAGAGAAGCGAAAGGCTTATCAATTGACGATGTACAAGAGTTAACGAAGATTCAGAAACGTTATCTTGAAGCAATTGAAGAAGGTAATTATGAAATATTGCCAGGGCAATTTTATGTTCGTGCATTTATTAGACAATATGCAGAAACAATTGGTGTTGACGTTTCTGGATTTCTAACTGAAAAGCCAGTAGTTGAGGAATCAACTATGACAAACACAGTAGAAGAAGTAAAGCATGAAGAGATCCCAAGTAGAGCATCGAAGCTTAAAGAACCATTAAACAATGTTAAGGCATCACGTATAATGGATTATTTACCAAGAATATTAGTGGCGATACTTATCATTGGAATCTGCATTGCTATTTATATGATGTTCCCATCAAAAAATGATGAAAAATCTGCGGATACGAATCAATCTCAATCTAACTCTAATTCTGAAATTGAAAAACCAAAAAATAATGCGCTAGATCAGGCAAAAGTTAATAATACGAAAAAAACAGAGAAACCGAAAAATGATGTGACTGAGCAAACGCCAGCGCAAAAAATTACTGTTGACTCTGCAGCGGGTAAACGAACTACTATTTCTTTATCTGGTACAGATGTATTTAAATTAGAAGTAGTTGCAAATGGTGAAAGTTATGTGGATTTAAAAAATCCTGATGGAAAAATGTTCTATTCCGGAATTTTAAAACAAGGACAAACTCAAAACTACGACTTAACAGATGAAAATGAAGTAACTGTAAATATTGGTGCTTCTAATAATGTTGAGCTACGAATTAACGATGAGGTATTTAAATATCCAGTTAGTCCAACAAATGCTGTTCACCAAAAGATTACGATTAAAAATTTAAAAATGAATCAATAGTCATCTTTAAGATGGCTTTTATTCATTTATTATAAATGCTTCATTTTTAGAAAGTTTTGGAGGGTTTTACCATGAATTTACCAAATAAGATCACAGTGTCAAGGGTTTGTCTAATTCCATTATTTATGATTGCCGTTTTAATCGATTTTGGATGGGGAAAAGTTACATTAATGGGTGATTCAATACCAGTTAATCATTTAGTAGGAGCTGCAATTTTTATTATTGCCTCAGTTACTGATTTTATAGATGGTTATTACGCAAGAAAATATAATCTAGTTACTAATTTTGGTAAGTTTTTAGATCCACTTGCTGATAAATTACTTGTTTCTTCAGCATTAATTATCTTAACTGATTTTCATTATGTTCCAGCGTGGATTACGATTATCATAATAAGTAGAGAGTTTGCTGTAACCGGTTTACGAATGATTTTAGCTGGCTCTGGAGAAGTTCATGCTGCTGCAATGCTAGGTAAAATTAAGACTTGGGCACAAATTGTTGCGATTTCTGCATATTTCTTACATGATTTCCCATTGAATTTCTTACCATTTTCAATTGCAGATGTATCACTTTGGGTCGCATTATTCTTTACAGTATATTCTGGTTGGGATTATTTTTATAAAAATAGAGATGTTCTTCTTAAATCAATGTAATTAATATAGGGGGAAATGATATGAAACGTGCTGAAATCATCGCAGTAGGTACTGAGCTACTTTTAGGCCAAATTGCAAATACAAATGCTCAATTTATAGCTAAACATTTATCTGCATTAGGATATCACCATCATTTCCAAACAGTTGTAGGAGACAATTCCGAACGACTTAAAAGTGCATTAGAAATTGCTTCATCAAGAAGTGATTTAATCATCTTAACTGGTGGACTTGGACCAACAAAGGATGATTTAACGAAAGAAGTTGTCGCAGAATTTGTTCAAGAATCACTTGTTTATCATGATCAATCACTAGAGTATATTGAGCAATATTTTATTAAAGTAAATCGACCAATGACTGAAAATAATAAAAAACAAGCATTAGTCATTAATAACGCACATGTTTTATTGAATAAAAATGGTATGGCACCTGGAATGGTTTATGAAGCGAAAAATAAACAATTTGTATTATTACCAGGACCACCTAAAGAAATGATTCCGATGGTTGAGAAAGAACTAATTCCTTATTTTTTAAAAGGTAAGGAAGCAAGTACGATTATTTCGAAAGAGCTTAAGTTTTTTGGCATCGGGGAATCGATTTTAGAAACTGAAATTCTTGATTTACTTGAAAATCAATCAAATCCAACAATTGCCCCTTTAGCGAGTGAGGGAGAAGTAATGCTTCGAGTTACTGCAAGTGCTAGTAATGAACAAGAGGCAGAAAAACTAATTGGACAAGCTGAAGAAAAAATACGCGAGCGTGTTGGGCAGTTTATATATGGTACAAATAATGAAAACTTGTTTACAGTTTTATCAAGAAAATTAAAAGATTTTAAACTGACTATTTCTGCTGCTGAAAGTTTAACTGGAGGTCTATTCAGTAAAAGACTGACAGATATAGCTGGGAACTCGTCCATTTTTAAAGGTAGTATTGTTTGTTATTCTAATGAAATGAAACAAAACCTACTAAATGTTCCATCAGACATTCTTAATAAAAATGGTGCAGTAAGTGCAGAGTGTGCAAATTCACTAGTTGAAAATATTCAAAGATTAACAGGAAGTAATATTTCAATTAGTTTTACTGGTGAAGCAGGACCGTCTACATTAGAAGATGTGCCGGTAGGGAAAGTATTTATCGGTATAAAAATTGGTGATTCTGATTCAAGTGTAAAAGAGTTTCAATTCAGTGGTACTAGAGAACAAATAAGATTATCAAGTGTCAAAAATGGCGCGAACTTGCTGATTAAATTAATTAATTCAAGTTTTGAAAGTCAAGACTTATAAAATGAAATTGAATATTTTATAATATAAAAGCTCGGTTAATTTAGCCGAGTTTTTTAATTTTATAGTTTTGATATTAATAAAAATCTAGTTTTATAGACCGAAAAATACGAAACAAGCGTTTCTATTCTTTAAAAATTAAGATTAAATACGAAAAATATCGAATAAACGTTCTATTTTTTTGTTGGCAAACGAACAAAAAACAGTTATTATATAGTTAAGAGATAAATGAATCCTGAAGGAGGAATCTAAATGAGTGATCGTCAAGCTGCATTAGATATGGCTTTAAAACAAATCGAAAAACAATTCGGTAAAGGTTCAATTATGAAACTTGGAGAACAAACTGACCGCCAAATTTCAACTATTTCTAGTGGATCGTTAGCACTAGATGTTGCATTAGGTGTAGGTGGTTATCCAAGAGGTCGAATTATTGAAGTATATGGTCCTGAAAGTTCAGGTAAAACAACTGTAGCATTACATGCAATCGCTGAAGTTCAAGCAAATGGAGGACAAGCGGCGTTTATAGATGCTGAGCATGCATTAGATCCGGTTTATGCTCAAAAATTAGGTGTAAACATTGATGAGTTATTATTATCTCAACCAGATACAGGTGAACAAGCACTTGAAATCGCTGAAGCATTAGTACGTAGTGGTGCAATTGATATTATCGTAATTGATTCAGTAGCTGCATTAGTTCCAAAAGCTGAAATTGAAGGTGAGATGGGTGATGCTCACGTAGGTCTACAAGCACGATTAATGTCTCAAGCATTACGTAAACTTTCTGGTGCAATTAACAAGTCAAAAACGATCGCATTCTTCATTAACCAAATTCGTGAAAAAGTTGGGGTTATGTTTGGTAATCCTGAAACGACTCCAGGTGGACGTGCGTTAAAATTCTATTCTACAATTCGTTTAGAAGTACGTCGTGCTGAACAATTAAAACAAGGTAATGATATTGTGGGTAACAAAACAAAGATTAAAGTAGTTAAAAATAAAGTAGCACCACCATTTAGACAAGCAGAAGTAGACATTATGTATGGAGAAGGTATTTCTAAAGAAGGAGAAATTCTTGATATTGGATCTGATTTAGATATCGTTCTTAAGAGTGGAGCATGGTATTCTTACAATGAAGAGCGTCTTGGTCAAGGCCGTGAGAATGCTAAGCAATTCTTAAAAGAAAATAAAGAAATACGAGATACGATTAAAGAATCGATCCGTCTTCACCATGGTTTAGATAACCCTGTTACTGTAACAGAAACAGATGACGAAGAACAATTCTCTTTATTAAAAGAGTAATCATAGCATAGGTTAGTTTAAAACAGCAAAAAATGTGGGCGCTTATTAAAAGTGCCTGCATTTTTTATATTATTAATTTCTTATTTCTTTGATTTTCTAAAAAGCAGTATTTATTGAGATTCAAAAGGTTTTAAATGAAATATACATAATAATTTCACGAATAAGAAAGAGTTGATTCAAACGGAAGGATTCACTCTTCCTAAAGTCAATACGTAGCGAGACCATAAGGACGACTATGAAAAGGCGAATTAAATTAATTCACACATGGTAAGTGGTGTTCTGCATGGGAATCAGGCATATTTTTATTATCAGGACTTATTTAAAAAACAGATAATATCTATTTTCTTTTATATTTATAAGCAGTACTTCATATATGAAAAATTCTATCAATTTGCTTGCTAATCAGATCTTAATAAAAAATTTAATGA
>NZ_NTZO01000520.1 GCF_002559405.1 Bacillus sp. AFS001701
CTGATAGTATACAGATCAAAATACCATAAATGAATTGTTTAACCCAAAATCTTTAAAACTATCTCTTTTATCAAATTTACCATTCTCCAATAAACACTATATCTCCTACTCTATTTTATTATGAAGAAAAACCACTGAGAAGAGTAATTAATTAGAGTTTATCGTTTGTGATAACGATTAACTGTATATTGAGATATCAAAATAAATTTGGTCAATGTAGAGTTTAGTTTTTCACCATTCTTTTAAAAAACAATATCATCTAGATTAATATTTGATAGAAATGCGCCTTAAAATGTTTCGAATTTCATTTTCAATACCCTCCTTTTCCAAACACGTACTATTTTTTTCCTCCTCTTAATTTAAATTATAAAATAGCTTTTAGCTTCCTTTGAAAGTCAGGTGAAAATACATTTTCACTTACCGCATCAGCAAATAACATAAGAAGTTCATTCTCGTTAATATCAAGTGGTCTAAGTATTAGTCGCTCATTACCATTTTTATTGAATTTATAATAGGCGAAACGAATTTCATCTTCTCCAGTTTCATTAACAAAAATTCGCTCAATAGTGCTGACCGTATCTCCGTCTACAAGCCTTCCCCTACTCAGTAAGTCGCAGTATTCAGTACTTTTAAGGATTTTGTTCTTCTCATTAGTTTCTTTATGAAAATCAATAACTCCGTAATCAACCAATAACTTAGACAAAGCTAAATTGATAAGAGAGTTCTTACTTAACTTTAGTTTTTCTGATAAATTGTTTAAGGAATCATCTACATCTTGTGCAAGTGATAAATTTAATCTAGTTTTTTCTTCCATAAAATTCAGACCACCTTTTTTGTCTTTTTCACTCATGGTGTCATTTTAACACCACAATCAAATATAGTCAAAGAATGAGACGAACAATCTTTCTTGAGATTTTAGCGAACCGATAGTGATGGTAAACCTGTTGGAATGGATCTACACTGATTATTCTAATAGTCATAATTATTTTCTAAGATCAAGTATGGTTATAAAAAAAGACGCACCCCATGTTAGTGGAATGCGTCTATTATCACCTATATCTTCCCTATCTTCTTTGAAATTTCTTCAGCTGCTTTCATTACTTCATCAATCAAAAACGTAATACGTTCCTGAGTAAATCGAAATCCTGGAACATTCACGCTTAAAGCAGCAAGCACTTTATTGTTATATCCAGTAATTGGAGCCGCAATAGCCGCCGTATCCTCTGTTTTTTCACTTTGACTTATTGCATAACCATTTTGTCTAATTTCGACCAATTGCTGTTTTAAAGTTGATATTGAATTAGGTGAAAGATTTAGCTGATCTAGTACTTGTTGAATTTCATACTCTTTCATATAAGCAAGAATGGTTTTATTGGGAGCACCGATATGTAGTGGAATTCGGATACCCAAATTTTCAGCAATTCTAATTTTTAAAGGACTGTCAATTTTATCAATCACAATTCCATCTATCCCACTCTCAATATTTAAATAGATACTTTCCTCTAAATGGTTCGCCAAACGCTCCATTACTGGTCTTGCAACTAATCTGAAATCCATTTTATCTAATTGACGGAGGCCAAGCTCCATCCATTTATACCCTAACTTGTAATGTTTGGTTTCAGGTATTTGTACAACAAGTCCGTGTTGGATTAAAGAGTTTAGTAATCGGTGAAGCGTACCAAGAGATAGAGATGTTTTTTCCGCTAATTCGGTGATTTGCCAATTACTTTTGGATTCATCCGAATTTAGGATATCGATAATAAGCATAGCTCGGTCAATTGATTGGACCATGTTCATAACTCCTATGACTCTTCACTTCTTATGTTGGGGAGTCTGTTCAAAAATCTGGGAATATTCCACGTTAGGTGGATTCCCGTTCATTACGTACTTGTAGTATACGTATGTTTCTTTAAAGATGCGTTGACTTGAGTATCTCAGCACTTCTTGTTTTCATTTCGAACTTGCAAATGAATAATTGTGAGAGTAATTTTTTACATATATTATAGTCTGTTTTTCCAAGGATTTTTCAATTAATTTACAACTTTATTGATTCTAATGATGCATTAGATTTATTTTTTCTTATTTTTCGTTTTTTACCACGACTCACATCTAAAGAATCTTCAAGCTTTTTAACTCCAAACGTTATGATTAACACAAGCGCAAGATAATATAAACCTACGACAATATATGTATTCATTTGTTCAAAGTTAGAGGCAGCCTCACTTAGTCCTGCTCCCCATAAATCTTGCATCCCTACATATGCTACAAGAGAAGAATCTTTTAATCCAATAATAAACTGATTACCAAGAGCAGGAATCGCAATTTTAAATGCTTGAGGTAGTACGATTCTTCTCATTGCTAAAGGTTGGGACATCCCAAGTGAACGGGCAGCTTCCAATTGCCCTTTGTCAATTGATTGAATTGAACCACGAAAGATTTCAGCAATATATGCTCCACTATGCACACCTAATGCCAATGCACCAGCCCAAAACTGCGAAAATGTAATAATACTAGAAAGTCCGAAGTATAAAATGGCAATTTGAACAATAAGCGGTGTACCACGAATGACCGTAATATAGAGATTAGCAATATAATTAAGCACTTTAATACGGGAGAGTCTGAAAAATGCAAAAATAAGTCCTATTCCACTTCCCAAAATAGTAGATACGATTGTCAATTTTAATGTTAATAAAGTTGCTACTAAAAACACATGAAATGTATTTAAAAATATATGCATGTTGAACCTCACCCCTCATCTTGTCCTAAAAAATCTTAGGCTCTTATTTTACGCTAGTATTCTATTATTATTTTTCTTCAAGAATATTGCGACCAAACCACTTTTGACTAATTTTTTCGTAAGTTCCATCTTTAATAATTTCATCTAAAGCCTTATTAATTTTCTTCTCAAGTTCTTTATCATCTTTCCTTACAGCAATTGCTTGATTATCGTGAGTTAGTGGTGTACCAACATCTTTAATCTTAGCCTTTCCTTCTTTAATGACTCTAAAGCCAACCATTTGATCCGTAATGACAGCATCTAATCGACCAGTTGGAAGATCCATTATAGCCGTTAAATCACTATCGTAATCAACTACATTTTCTTTACCAGTATATTTAATCGCTAAATCTTTATATGGGCTTGCTTTTACAACGCCAATTTTCTTCCCTTTTAAATCCTCAGCAGATTTGATTTCCTTATTATTATCAGCAACAAAAATCTGAGAACCTGAAATATAATATGGATTACTGAAATCAACCACCTTTAATCGTTCTTCAGTGATCGTCATACTCCCCAAAATCGCATCATACTTATTGGATACTAATCCTTGTACAATTGTTTCCCATGGGTTTGTGACTGGTACAGCTTTCATTCCCATTTTATCTGAAAGTGCTTTACCAATTTCAACATCAAATCCAGTAAGCTTGCCATCTTCTTTAAAGTTAAATGGTTTATATAACCCACTCATCGCATAATGAAACTCTTTTGAACTCGCTTGACTTCCGGTTTTATCTGCCCCACATCCACTTAGAAACATTGCCCCTGCTATCATTGAAGATAATAAAATACCATGCCAATTCTTTTTCATTACACTTACCTCCATCATTTTTTTAAATTATAAGATACTATTAAGAAATTGTTTTGTTCTTTCATTTTGGGGATTTTCAAAAAACTGTTTAGGTGTACCCTCCTCTAAAATTAGACCTTCCTCCATGAATAAAACTCGATCCGCTACACCGCGAGCAAAACCCATTTCGTGAGTGACTACAACCATTGTCATCCCTTCGCTTGCTAACTGTTTCATAACTTGAAGAACCTCTCCTACTAGTTCTGGATCTAAAGCTGAAGTAGGCTCATCAAACAGCATTACCCTCGGGTTCATCGCAAGTGCACGTGCAATCGCAACCCTTTGTTTTTGACCTCCTGATAACATTTCTGGATATTCATCAGCCTTATCTGTCAGTCCAACCTTCTCCAGCAAAACATAAGCAATCTCTTTTGCCTCACTCTTTTTCATTCCTTTAACATGAATAGGAGCTTCAATTATATTTTCTAAAACAGTTTTATGCGGAAAGAGATTGAAGTGTTGAAAAACCATGCCAACCTCCGACCGAATTTTATTCAAATCTGTTTTACTAGGTTGAACCAATTCACCATCAAAATAAATGTCTCCAGAATCATTTATTTCTAAAAAGTTTAAACATCTTAAAAGAGTGCTCTTCCCTGATCCGCTTGCTCCTAATAAAACAACCACTTCTTTTTCTTCAATCGTTAAATCAATTCCTTTTAATACTTGTAATGGCCCAAATGATTTACTTACACTTTTGATCTGAATCATATTCATCCAACCCTCCCATCGAGTAAACAACAACACTTTTTCCACAATGCGGAAACCATTTCTATTTTATCAATATTATACACAATTCCGACAATTCCGTCATTAAGTAATTTTCTTTCAATTTTCAGAAGTCTATCTGTAAAATCTTTCCAATCACCCTAAACTAGGCGAATGCATATATTGTTATCCAATATATGTAACGAAAGGGGGCTATTCTCATGCATGTCGATTTAACTGCCATCCATTGGCTTTATGTAGCATTTATAGGTTTAATTATTTTATTTTTAATTCTTAGACGTGACACTAGCCTAGTCTGCCTCGCAGGAATATTTCTTCTTGGCTTGGTAGCTACTGAGTCACTTTCTAGTTCAGTAAGTATCTTGTTTTCAAGTTTCATATACGCCATAACAGAATTACTTTCTACAATTCTAGTAATCTCGATTATCGTTTCTATGAGTAAAGCATTAACTGATAGTGGAGTGCATCAGGCACTCATCAGTCCATTTACAAAGGTGATGAGAAACGCCACACTTGCCTATTGGACGATTGGGATTGTTATGATGGTTGTATCTTGGTTCTTTTGGCCTTCCCCTGCAGTAGCTTTAATTGGTGCGGTTTTACTGCCAGTTGCACTAAGGGTCGGGTTACCAGCATTAGGTGTTGCAATGGCAATGAATTTATTCGGTCATGGTATTGCTCTTTCAAGTGACTACGTCATTCAAGGTGCACCTAAACTAACAGCTGATGCAGCTGGCATTCCGGTTTCAGATGTTTTACATGCAAGTATTCCACTTGTGATCGTAATGGGTGTCGTGACAACTGTAGTTGCTTTTTACTTCTTAAAACGAGATATGAAAAGAGGACTTTTAACAGTTGAAATACCCGAAGAAGAGACTAAAGCTGAGGACTATCTTCTTTCATCTACTCAACAAAAATGGATGGCCGCTCTCGTTTTCGTTTTATTTGCAGTAGATATTTGGGCGATGGTTCATTTCAATTTACAAGGTGGAGATGCAACAGCATTAATAGGGGGCACTTCACTTATTATCCTTTCAATCTTGTCCATGTTGGGGCACAAAAATAAAGGATTCGAAGAGGTAACAAATTATTTAATACATGGATTCAAATTTGGTTTTAGAGTATTTGGTCCGGTTATTCCAATTGCTGCTTTCTTCTATCTTGGGGATAGTGGATTTACTGCAATTATTGGAGATTACTTGCCAAAAGGATCACATGGAATTGTAAATGATTTAGGGTTTGCTTTAGCACATTCAGTACCCGTAAACCCTGGGGTTGCGGGAGTAACATTGACAACAGTTGGAGCAATTACAGGTTTAGATGGATCTGGATTCTCTGGAATTTCGCTTGCTGGATCTGTTGCTTCATTATTTGCTACGGCGATTGGTCATGGGGTTGCAACTTTGACAGCTATGGGGCAAATAGCGGCGATTTGGGTTGGTGGTGGAACGTTGATTCCTTGGGCGTTGATTCCTGCTGCGGCGATTTGTAATGTTAGTCCGTTTGAGTTGGCTAGACGGAATTTGTTGCCTGTTTTGATTGGGTTGGTTGTTACTACTGTTGTTGCTATATTTTTGATTTAATAACAAGTAATTTAAAAGTGATATCAGATAAGTCACTTAACTTACTTATCTGATATCACTTTGTATTGAACGTTATGAATCTAGAACAGTTATTAAACTCTATCTAAAAATGTGCTTACTAAGAGGCTAACTCCATAAATAATGCAATCAGCCTCTTTCTCTTAAATATCCTTTACGTTTTTAATTATTTGCTGGAGAAGGTGCGCTGCTTTCAGGTTGCTTCTGTACTTCTTCTGGGCTGAGCGGTTGTTTATCCCCTGGATATGGTTGATCAAAACCTTTTGTTGCGTACCAAACAGAATGATTCAGCATATTGGCGTTGACTTCATCCGGTGAAGCATGTTTTCCGGTAAATTGGTTCTTGTTTTTATTTGACCATTCCGTCCATTTTTTTGAAAGTTCTTTTGACTCTGGTGTAACTTGTTCGGTATTGGCAAGTGCAGCCGTATTGGAGTTCGGCTGTCCGTTTAACGTATCAAGCGGTATTTGGTTAGGCTCGAAGTTATATGGTGTATAGTCTGGCTTGTTTGTAAAGAGCTCGCTCATCGGTTCTGCAGCTGCATCATTTTGGTTCATAGCCGGGAGACCAAGAATTTGCTCGATACTTCTTACCATATTTATGACAGTCCAATAATGGCTGTCCGTAATACCTTTTTTCACCCATGGACTGATTACATGCGCAGGCTGGCGATGACCATCGACATGGTCTAATCCATTTTGTGAATCATCTTGAGTTATGAAGATTACAGAGTCCTTCCAATAAGGACTATGTGAAATAAGGTCAACGATTTTACCAATAGCAAGATCATTATCAGCAACCATTGCTTGAGGTGTAGGAGAACCTGTTGCATTTCCTGCAGTATGGTCATCCATTACCCACAACGTGTTTAAAGCCGGTAAATCGTTAGTTTTGACGTGCTCTTCAAACCGTTGCTTAAATATTTCAAATCGGTATTGATCTGGTATATTTGTATCAAAGGTTGGGAAAGGTTTATAAGTAATCGGCCCGAGAGATGGAATATCGTATGTTGCCGAATAGTTTCCTATTGGTACATGAAGCTCTCCCTCTTTCTGTCCGGAAAGGATCTGATAATCTTTGTACCAGTCCGTCCAGGTACCAAAAGGTGCTGATCCGGTGAACCCGGTTGTATCTTCGCCGAAGTTTTCTACAGATACGTTATTTTTTGCTGCTTGATCCCATAAGTGTCCTGTAGGTGCGTACGCCATCGGATCCCCAGCCCCTCCAGGATAGCTTCTAACATTAGCTGAATCTGTTTCTTTATCCTCATAGTCCGTGTTAGTTCCTTGCATTACCCATTGGTGTCCACTTGCTGATTGAATACCTGAAGTATATACGTTATCTAGGAGCGGGAAGGTACTTGCAAGTTTGTGAATGTTTGGAGTTACTGCTTTTGGGAATTGAGTTAAAGCTGGTTCTCCATTTCCTTTACCTAGATCTCCTAGAACCTGGTCATAAGTGCGGTTTTCTTTAATAATATAGAATACATGTTTGATTGTTGAAGGCTCACCAACGCGCTCAGGCATAGCAACTGGTTTTTTATTTTGACGAGGTTTTGCGTTCAGGTTCTTTAAACCAAACCAGTTGTTATTGGCAAAAACCTGCTTGGTCCCTTTTGCAAGATCCTCGGCAGAAGGGAATGGGATTAATGAAAGAGAACCAATTTGGGCATATGACGATTTCCCGGTAACCTTAACTCCTTGAATCGTTAAATCACGTGCAGGTCCACGAGAACCAATACCATCCGCATTAGCAACAATTAACCTCTTATTTTCAGAATCAACAGCGATATCTACTGGAAACCAGGCTGTCGGCAAGAGTCCTTGCAGCTCAGGAGTCTTTTCAGGTCCGTGCCAATCGTATACTGCAATCGCATTATCTCGGCCAAGGCTGACCATTAATTTGTTACCTACCACTTTCACAGCATTAGGTGCTGATCCTTTAGCAGCTTTAGGGTATGGTTTGATGTCTATCGTTTGTGCGACCGTATTAGTTTTTGAATCAATAACAGAAATCGTATCACTATTTGTATTTGCTACAAATATGTATTGGCCCGACTGCGTCATACGTTCAGGCTGCACACCAACTTCGATCGTTTTTGTTACTGTATTCGTAGTCAAGTCAATAACAGATACTGTTCCTGTCGAAGTTGCACCTGTTTTAGGGTCCACAACCACATTTGTCCCTGAAGAATTTACCGTTGTGTCTCCTTCTTTTGCGGTACGGCCACCCTGGTTCGTTACATAAGCAAAGTTGCCTTTGACTAATACACCTGTAGGCGCATTTTCTACTACTACTTTCGTTACATTGCCTGTTTGAGGATCAATAACTCCAAGGCTGTTATCACGGTTTAGCGCAACTAGTAGCTTCCCTTCTTGTGTAACCACTATATCAAGTGGATTAATATTTCCGCCGACAGATGCTTTCGGCAGATTAATACTTTTTTTGACCGATGGAGTTCCATCTTCACTAACTGACATAACGACTACTTTTCCTGTTGTTCCTGATGAACCTGTTGCATATAGCTGGCTACCATCCGCAGAATAAGTTAAACCCCACATTTGAGAGAGGCCTATGGATAAATCTTGAGTAGTCAATTTTCCAGTCGAGAGATCGACAATGTTAATTCCTTTTCCACCGTAATTATTGCGTCCAACAATCGTTGCTACTGTCTTACCATTTGGATGTACAGCAACCGAAATAGGATTGCCCCCAAATTCAATTTGCTTTCCTGCTGGTGTGATTAGTTGATTGGCTGGTACTAATACGGAGCCATCTGCCTGAGGACCAACGAGCCTGTCTCCAAAAGCATTATCATTTGCAGCATAAGCACCGGCAGATCCTAACAATACAGTACTTAAGGTAATCCCAGCGAGCAATTTCTTCTTATTTCCTTTTTTCTTCATTATTCTTCACTCCTTTCTGAATCTTCTTAAAGAATACGCCCATTCTATTAATCTACTATTCTAGTTTAGTAAATTTATATAAAGGTTATATTTAGTATAGTTAAGTATTAATTAGTAAATTTTCCCTAAAAAAATAGGAGTCTTGGAATAATCTACAACCTTAAAACATTGGTGTATCAATATTCGTAGTCTTGGTATGCTCTATTTCTCATCTAAATAAATTTACATAATTTAAATAAAGTTTAAGTAAATTACATAAATAATTACTTAATCGGGGACGTAGTAGAACAATTATTGCGGAAAAAGAGTAGAAAGATAGGATTTAATACTAAATGAATTCCAGAGTATCGCCAATCTACTTCGTTATAGACCAGAAATGATTGTATGAACCATTTAACGGCCCATTCTATGTAACTTATATCTATAAAAGTATTTCTTCTATAGAAAAAAGAACCATTTTTAAAACGATTCTTTGATATCAAGAATGAGCTTAAAGTCTACAGCCAAAAGCAATAGCAATTCACTGGATTTAATAAACTTCTTAAACGGTTAGTTTAACTTTATGAATAAGGTGATCTAAGCTGTCGTTGGGACTCTGATCATAGTCTTTATGAAGCCATTTATACAGAATAGGAATCATAAATAAGCTCATAAATGTGGAGCTAACTAACCCACCAATTACAACTATACCGAGAGTTTGAGAGATAATGGTGTCAGTTCGAGATGATAAAGCTAAAGGTAGTAGTGTTAATATTGTTGTTAAAGCAGTTGTAAGGATCGGCCTAATTCTAGATAATGTACCTAGTAATAGAGCTTCATCTACACTGTGTCCTGCCAACCTATTTCTCTCTATTTTATCTACTAATACAATACCATTCGTAACAACAATTCCTGTTAACATTAACAATCCGACCAAGGCGGCCAGATTCCATTCTAACTGGAAGATTAGCATACCAGCTACTGATCCAATGACAGCAAGCGGTATACAAATTAATACTGTTAGAGGTGCCTTCCATCCCCTGAATACACAACTGATAATGGAAAGGACGAGCAAAATGGAAAATGATAAAGCAATGGCCATTTCATAGATCATTTCCTTTACTTGCTCAGGAGCTCCTGCAAAAGAGTAATGAACTCCTTCGGGAAGCGGAGTATCCTTAAGTACACTTTTAACTTGTTTGGTTACTTTCCCTACATCTCTAGAGAGAATGTTTCCCGTAATAACAGCGTATGGATGACCATCCTTCTCTTGTATCACAGAAGCATCTGTGATGGGAGTTGCAACCACAAGCTGATTTAATCTAAACGTTCTTCCCTCTTTATTTATAAACGCTTCGTTTCCCATCTGATTTAATAATCGCAGGGCCGGATCTGTTTCAATGAAGGCCTGGGCGTTCTTACTATTCATATTCTTAAGATGTAAAACGATAGGATAAGTATTATGGTTAAGCGAAATCTCTCCTATTGTACCTTCAGCAGTGTATAACTTGAACCTATTTATTATATCTAATAAATTCAGACCATTTTGTTCAATCATCTTTCTGTTTAGGGTTAGTTGATATTGAGAAGCGGTTCCTTCTTCATCAGCCAAACCTTGCACGGCAAGACCTGGTATCAACTTTAGGCGATTTCCAACGGAGACTGATAAATTTTCAAGAGTTTGGCTATCCGCACCACTTAGATTAATTTTTAATAAAGAGTCATCTCCTGAAATACTCTTGTCAGTTACCGTATAGATTGCTGTACTTTTAAGTGAATCCAACTGCTTTTGTAATTGGCGAGTCATTTTAGTTTTATCTGCTTTTTTTGTAATGCTTAGGGACAGGTTGGCTATATTCGGCTGCTGTATCCATCCACCTCCAGCATCAAATACATCATCTGATTGAGGAGTGAATGAAGAACCGAGGCCGGAAGAAAATGAAGTAACGTTCGGATTCCTTTGCAACAGTACTTCAACTCTTCTCACTTCTTCATCTACTTCACTTAGCGATGTATTTTTGGGTAATTCAATTTGGATGCCAAGCTGCCCAGTATTATTAGTCATAGTCAGGAAATTTACGGGAAGCAAGGCTGAGGCTGCAGCCAAAATAACAAATAAACTTACAGATAGTATACTAAGTAGCTTCTTTCTCTTAAAAATCCAGTCATAAGTGTTATAAGAACGTTGAGCCAGGAAATCATTGGGTGCCGTGGGTTTTCCCTTCCAGAAAAGATTATATAGAGCAGGAACTACAAGAACTGAAACTATTAAGGAAATAATAAGAGCAATAACAACAGACCATGCAAAACCTGAAAAGGCTGCACCAACAAGACCACCGACAAGAGCTATTGGAATATATACAGCAACCGTAGTGGCCGTAGATGAAACGATAGCCGGAATCATCTCTTTTACAGCCAGTGTAATGAATGAAAAGCTTTTTAATTCTTTTCCTTCTTTTACTTTTCTGTTGATATTGTCCAAGATCACAATCGAATCATCCACAACCCTTCCCATCGCCACCACAAGGCCGGAAACGGTAAGAATGTTAAGGGAAATTCCTAATAACTTTAGGATACCAGTAGTAGCTAAAAGACAGATCGGTAGAGAGATAACAATCAATAATGTAGAGCGGACATTGCGAAAGAAAAGAAATACGCAGATCATCGAAAACAAGCACCCCAATAACCCCTCTTTAACGAGTCCCTGTAAGGAATGATTCACCTGCTGAGCTTGGTCAAAAAGGATGGAAGCTTCTACATCGTTAGTTTTAATTGGTGTTATATCTTGTAGTCGGCTGTGAATGCTTTTCGACAGATTGCTAATATTTGATGAAGGCGTTTTTAATATATCCAGTACTACACTTGGTGTACCTTTTGTTCTGGTTATGGTCTGAAGATTAACAATCGAATTCGAAATATCCGCCACCTCAGAAAGAGAAATGGTTTTCCCATCTGCACGACTTATAGGCAACTTCTGTAGATCTGTTTTGTTTAGCCCCCAGCCGTTCACTTTTATAGGAACTGTCATCTGGCCGTCTGATAAGTTCCCTTCTGTTTCAGTTGTGTGTTGTTGTTTGAGAGAATTATTGATATCGTCCACACTAAAACCGGACTTAATTAAATCGTCCTTGCGAATTGAGATAGCGTATCCAGCGTTTCCACCGCCTGACACTTGAATGTCCTTTATTCCAGGAACTGTCTTAAGTCCTTTTACCACTTCTTCTTGTACGGAAGTCCTCAGTATATTTTGCGTAATATTAACATTATTGCTTTTTAGACTGATTGTCATAATAGGAAGCGAATGCGTACTAAGACGGTTCACAAGGGGTTTATCAGATCCATTTGGCAATGAAATTCCTTCTAACGCTTTATTCACTTGCTGCTCTGCCTTTTCCATATCATACTTCATAGGAAAATTTAGACTTATAAACGATCCCCCATTAAAGGAATTGGTTTCCACATCCTGAAGATTGTCTACTACCCTGACCGCCTCCTGGATAGGCTTTGTTATATATTCTTTAACCTGATCAGCCTGCAGGCTCCGTGCTTTTACGGTAACCGTAAGTGTAGGATTATTAATTTCAGGTAGATAATCCCTCTGCATTTGAAAAGCTGATATTGCACCCCATACAAGAACGATAACAGTAAGGGTAATAATAAGGCCGGCTCTTCTAATAGAGGCTTGTAGTAAACGATTCATTTTCTCCCGAATCCCTCCTGTATAAATAGATTATTATGTACGTTTTACTGCACCATCGAAACATGCCAAGCATATTTACTTTTTGAATCGGCAAGAAGTCTAATTTGCGCCCGTTTTCAGCGAGTAGATGACCCGTGGTAGATGTGAAATTATGGTATCAGTTCCACCATCTGCGTTTAAAAACCCAACAAGCAAGCTTGTGTCTTTCTTTAATCCCCTTTCTCCTTATTAATAGATTAATCTTCATCTGTTAATCTAGAATTTCAGATTTGTAAAGCTATATAAATTCTTTGTTAATCCTATTAATTATTTGTCAGTAATAAAGCTGATATCAGGATTCATTCAACCTCTTAAATCCTTTCGAAGAACAAAAAAAGGCAACTACCACAGGGGTTAGTTGCTTCCTATTTAAACAAGCTCAACTATCCACTCCACATTTGTGGAATGTAATTGACAACACAACAGGATGTTGGTGGGTTTATTACGTGGGTTATAGATTTGTAAAATATTTCATTATTTGTTCACATAAGTTACTATTCTACACATATATCACTCCGAAATAATTGATGAAACACAAAATTCAACTATTTTGGAGGAGATTAATTTGTTAACATTTTTTAACTAGATCAGATATTCAACACATAATCGTGCATAATTCTTGCACATAGCAAGAGCCCTATTGGACGGAAAAACAATAGAAATGAAGTGATAATTTTGTTGAAAATTATTCTTATTTTATTAATGATTAATTTAATATATTTGGCTAATAGTGGAAAAACAAAAACACGTTCTAATATAACTATTAGAAATGTTGTTATGTTTGTTTTTTTATTCATAATCGTAATTAACCTATTTTTGTTTATATTATTATAAATAATATTGTAAAAAGCACATTAATTGAAATGTGCTTTTTTAAATGAAAGGAATAAAACCTGAGACTATAAATAAGGTCCTACTAATAATTATAGCAGGACTTACTATAAAACTATTTATTTGGAATATATTTATAAATTTATACACTTATGATATTTTTGATACCTTCTCTTTAATTAAACTCATAATATAATTGTTATCACTTAATCCTGTGGCAAAATTCCAATTTACATAAAAGTATATAACCTCATTATTTATTAATAATAACTTTATAGGTTTCGCTGATTTTAGAAAGAAAAGTCTAGATTGAGTTGTGAATAATTTTGAACTAACAGTTAGATCATTTTCCAATTTCAAATCAATAATATCGAACCATTTAATAGTTTTCCAACCTTTAAATTCAATTACATCATCATGAATAAATAATTCTCCACAATGTGAAAGTAAATTTTTCACATGAAGTCGTGTCATTAATGATAATTTCTTTTCTTCAATTTCAAAGTTAGTTGCCCCATGAAAGTTTAACTTTTTCATCTTCTCAACTCCTAAATACAATATGTAGCGATATTTAATCTATTTACATTGAACTAATATGATTAATTATTTCTATTTTTTCTTCTGTAATTCCCGTTAAGCCATACCTTCTTTGCGGTGGAAGTACAACTCTTATTTATCCTCTTTGACATAATATCAACCATATTAAATGATTCAATTAAAAGAATTTAATTACAAATAGGAAAAGTTTCTGGGAAATCAAAAGTAAAATATTTGCCGTGATTATCCCGACATTAAAATGTATTATGTCTTTAATTTTTAATCCCAATAGAACAGAAAATAATAATGAAAAAATAATAGGTGTAATATATTTATAATGTTGTAGGGTAAAGAATAATTGATTGTTAAATTGTAATAATTGATATGTTATTAAAAATAATAATTGATTAGCTAAGTAAATAGTAAATAAAACTTTTTCTTGATTCTTTTTACAATCTAAATTATATGATGTGAATCTGTCTAAAATAAAGTTGAACAAAATATTAATAAAAAGAATTATTATTAGCGTGACAAATAATATAGCAAATATAGCTATTATTATATTTAATCGGGACCAATCAATAT
>NZ_NTZO01000521.1 GCF_002559405.1 Bacillus sp. AFS001701
GAACCACAACTATTTATAAATAAATACAATTTATATGAAAAAGAGAAAAATGAAAGAACTGGTTTAAGAATCGATCTTTCTAAAAACTTTAGAAGTAGAGCGGAAGTATTAGATGCAACCAATTTTATATTTCAACAAATCATGGGAAGAGAAATTGGTGGAATTGAGTATGATGAAGATGCGATGTTAAAGCTAGGTGCCAGCTATCCTGAATACCCAGATTGCGCTGCTGAATTAATCTTATTAACGAATTCGGATGAAGAAGAAAATGAGCCTGAGTTCAGTGAGCAAGAAGATGATGATCTTGTTGAAGAAAAGCTTGAACAAATTGAGGCAAGATACGTAGCGAGAAGAATTAAGGATTTAGTTGAAAGTGAATATTTAGTAACGGAAAAGACTGGAGAAATGAGACCGGTAAAATATAATGATATTGCTATTTTAGGCCGTTCATTATCGAATGCAGATTTGTATATCGAAGAATGCAAAGCGTTAGGTATACCGTTATATGCTGAGAAATCAAAGGACATATTTCAAACAATTGAAGTGGCCGTTTTTTTAAATTTATTAAAGCTAATCGATAATACGATTCAAGATATTCCACTTGCATCTGTCCTACGTTCTCCAATTGTAGGACTTTCAGAACCGGAATTAACGATGATTAGACTTAATTATAAAAATGGCTCCTTTTACGATGCGTGTCAAGATTATCTAAATAATTATGAAAACCGTCATAAACAGCTTTCAATTAAATTAGTAAATTTCTTTGCACAAATAAAGGAATGGAAACGACTCGTTAAAAGGGAGACACTTTCAATCTTTATTTGGAAGGTATTAAAGGAATCTACATACTATGACTTTGTCGGAGGCTTACCAGGAGGTAAACAAAGGCAAGCGAATTTAATTACGTTATTTGATCGTGCTAAAGCATTAGAAGAATCAAATTATAGAAGTCTATTTCAGTTTTTAAGATTTTTAGATCGTATGCAAGAAAGAGATGAAAAGCTAGATGAGGTTCGTATTTTAAGTGAACAAGAAAATGTCGTTCAAATGATGACAATCCATAAAAGTAAAGGATTAGAGTTTCCTGTCGTGTTTGTCGTGAATACATCTAAGCAATTTAATATGCAGGATTTAAGGGCAAAATTCATATTGCAAAAGGAATTAGGTTTAGGTATGAATTTTGTACATCCTTCGTACCGTACGACTAATACAACTCTTTTGAAAGAAACAATCAAGCGCAAGGAACATGAAGAGTTAATTTCCGAGGAGTTAAGAATTCTTTATGTTGCATTAACTCGTGCAAGAGAAAAACTTATTTTAGTAGGTAAAGTAAATGATGCACAAAAAATGATTGAAAGTTGGAAGGAAGTTGAAAACCATAAAGAATGGCTACTGCCATTGAACGTTATTAGTGGTGCTAAAAGTTATCTTGATTGGATTGGTCCTTCTATCATTCGGCACGATTCTAGTAATGCAATTAGACTCGAAGATGATTTGTGGCATACAGAAAATGAAATTCAGTTTTACCCATGTCGCTGGAATTATTCAATTGTAGATGCTTCTACAATTCAATCATTGGAAACAGAGGAAGTAGAAAATAATAAAGTCGAAGTATTTCAAGCTTTTCAGTCAAAGGAACCGATTCAAATTAACAATGATGAGCTTCATGAAAAACTAGAGAATCAATTAAACTGGCAATATCATCATAGACAATCAACTCTATATCGACCAAAACAATCTGTTACAGAATTAAAAAGGAAAATGCAAGAGGAAGATCCATATAGTCAAAGTTTTACAGCGGCTAAAACGAAAGATTTTCCACTTGAAAGACCGAAGTTTATGTCAGAACAAAAAATGAACTCAGCTGAAAAAGGAACTGCTACCCATGCTGTTATGCAAAATTTAGATTATCAATTTGTTTCATCTCATGAAGACATCGTTAATCAGATAAATAGTATGGTTTTAAAAGAATTAATTACCCAAGAGCAAGGGAAAGCTGTAAATAGCTTGGAGATTTTTGAATTTTGTCAGTCAGAACTTGGTCAATTAGTGAAAAACGCAAATCAAAACTTGCGCGAAGTACCATTTAGTTATGGTGTTTCAACAAATGAAATTTATAAAGAGTGGGAAGATGAAGAGGAAGTTGTATTAATCCAAGGGATTATTGATTTACTTTTAATTGATGGAGACGAGGTTATATTAATTGATTATAAAACCGATCGAACTGGTGCATTTGCAACAAGTGATGCCTTGAAGCAAGAAGCAATTAGAAGATATGGTGTTCAACTCGATCTTTATTCAAAGGCAATTGAAGCGGGTATGGATAAATTGGTTAAAGCAAAGTATCTATACTTTTTCGATGGTGGTCATATTGTAGAGTTATAGAAAAAAGCGATGCGTTTTGCATCGCTTTTCTTTTTTGAGTTATAGAGTTGCAATTTCATTTTGGTCTACTAAATCAGCATCTAAAGTATTAGTAGCACTTGCGCCGCTTATTGTTGCTGGAAGAAACCCAGTATTACCTGAGCCTGAGCCGAAATATGATTTTGTTTGCGTTTTTGGTGAGATATTATTAAGATCACCTGTATTAATATTTCCTTCATTGTTTGAGATAACGATTGCACCAAGAAATGTTGGCATGAAACATTCTCCTTTCTTAATCGGATAATTTTGTTTTTGGTGTCTCTTTTTTTCGTCCTGTTACTACAGGTACTGAAGGCACGGATGGTACTGCTGTGTGTACTGGAACTACAGGTACTGAAGGCACGGATGGTACTGCTGTGTGTACTGGAACTACAGGTGCAACTGGTACTACTGCGTGTGGCGTTACTACGGGCGAAACTGGTGACGTTGGTTGAACAAGTACTTCTGATTGAACTGGTTGCATTGATGATGACATCATTGGCTGCATTAGTTGAGAAAAAGTAGGTTGAGCATGACTAACGCCTGGAGTTAGGTAGTGTAAAGTAGGTTCTTTAATAAAATGTCGGATTTGATGTACACGAGATAACATTGTAGCATTATGAACTGAGCCAATAACGGAAGCGCTGGCAGAGCTTATACCATTATAATTAATTGAACCAACTTGGATTGTCGGGTTAAGATTTACTCGATGTAAATTCACATTAGGAACATATGGAAGATGTTTTGGAATTTTTTTATAAAGTGGATAAATTTCAAAAACATTTCTGTTTGGATCAGCAAGCATATTTCCTTCTTCTTGAAGCGCGAGTGCATTTGACTCTGCATTGATTGAAAATGTATCTCCAAACTGCAAAATGCTTGAAAATAGTACTGTATTTACATCGTATCTTTCTACAGCGGCTAAACGAAAACTTGGATCGATTTTAAACATTAACTTACAGATAAAGGTACAAATGGCCCTACAATTAACGATTCTGGTGGCGTGTCAAATATTGAGGATAGTGAAATATTATGAGCGTCCCCAATCAAAAATAATGAAGATGATGAAATCGCGCTAAACTTTATTTCTTCTACTTGTAAATTGCAATTTGTTACATTTAAATTCATCCTTTATTCTCCTTTCCGATATTATGCGGTAAGTTTTGTAAAAAGGCACTATAGGCAGTTCGAATATCTCTTAACATGTGTAAGACGACTTCTTCAGAATATCTGAGCGGATTATCTGCGAAGTTAGGTTTATTTTTATATAAATCAATATAGTAAGGAATCCTAATATCCATTTGATTTCGAATATCATCGATCATCATTTGACGGTAATAATCATCAACTGCAACTCTAAGCTCCGTTTCTAGTTGGAGAATGGTTTCTAGTGCTTCTTCTTTTAAATGGAAATGAATTCTTTCTTCTATATATGATTTCAAAGCTTTCATATGATTGTCAGGCTTAATATCAATTTGTTGGTTTTCCACTGTTAAATCATCGAATGTAGGGGCTTGAAGAGGATTCAGCCCGATTGTTAACGTACCATTTAAATTTTCTACTTTTAATTGGTCAAATTTGTATTCAATTTTATCAATTTTTGTCTCAGGTCTTTGAGAAAGTTCAATAACAGTAGCCTCAAGTTGAGCTATTTTAGCTTTTAATTCTTCAATTATTTGGGACTGTTCATAAAGTAATTGCTCAATCTGAGTCTGTCTTAACTCTAGTTGATTCATAGAATTCCCTCGCTTTCAATTTGCTACAGGAATAAAATTATGTCTCTTGGGAAGTTTGAACGATTTGACCTGGTTCAGATAATGGTGGTGCTGCTTCTGAATAATCTCCAGTATTATTTGTTATCGTTTTTGCATTTATATTTCCTGATGTTCCAATTTGAAAAACAGATGAGTTTACGATCCCACCAGTTTTTAGCTGATTAATAATAATTGTTTGATGTATATATATATTCAAACGACATCCTCCTTTACATATTGCCGACCATTGGTTGATCAACTTGATCTTGATCATATACGTTCGAAATACTTTTATTGTTATAAACTGTTACATTATCACCTGTATTAAACGAACCAGCACCGGCATACGTTTGAGCACTACTTTTAGGTATGATATTATATGCATCACCCACATTTACTACACCACTACTACCGATACTGACAATATTAATTACTCCAACATAAGCAGGCATGACTGTACACCCTTTGTTCTTTTTATGATTATGTATTATATGGCCATTTAACCTAAAACGT
The DNA here is from genome assembly GCF_002559405.1 of Bacillus sp. AFS001701. Taxonomy (GTDB): domain Bacteria; phylum Bacillota; class Bacilli; order Bacillales; family Bacillaceae_G; genus Gottfriedia. Next base: position 4,671 of record NZ_NTZO01000521.1, read on the forward strand.
GATTGTAGACTATGTATTGTTAAGAAGTATTAATTTTTTATAATAGAAGAAAAGGAGTGAAGGGGGAATAGGGAGAGCAAAAAAAATACTAGCTGCAATTAGAAAAACTAATCGCAAGCTAGCTATTAAGCTCTCCTTTTAGAAGAGGTAAAGGGCGAGATCATATTCATGAGCCTGTCCAATTCCTGGCTACATAAAACTGTTTTCTTGTTCGTAAAGCCATATCGTCCCGCATAATATACCATTCGGGCCCGTTTTTTCTCTATAACATGAAGCAGCAATTTAGTCACCAACTTTGTTCAAGAATAGGGAATTATGTCTAGGTCTCACGATGTATGTAATGCTATTATACAAAATCATTTTCATAAGAAAAGACATTCGCTAAAAGAAGTGTAAAACTTACAAAATACTACAATATTCACCTTCATTCAATCTTTGGATAGTGGAAATTGAAAGGTTTTTGTAGGATAAACTATACAGAGTGTCGAATTGTAAGGAGCTATAGGTAATAATGAATTTATTTTCGACAGTAGATTACAATCCTAGATTAATATAATTTATGATTAAAAAAAATGAATAGTATGTCATGCTGTATAGAACGGCAAATAGGTATAATATCACAGCTTATATTTTGAACAATTTGTGAATTTTTTAAAATCTTTTCCATTTCCATTTCATCTACATTTTTCCTTATTCAAGCACTTATGTTATGATTATTTAGAATATATATTTGGGAGGAAATGAAATGATTCACTTACATATTACATCGTGGGTAATCGCTATTATTTTAGCTTTATTTGTTGGACACGGATACAAAAATGGTTGGAATGTGAAAGTTGCCCATATGATTTTACGTCTTTTATACTTCGTTATTTTAGGAACTGGACTGTATTTATTTATTCATATTTCAAATAAAGAAAATATGCCGTCTAATATGATGATGCTTTATAACGTAAAAATGACACTTGGTATTCTTATGTTAGGTGTGTTTGAATATTTCACAGTGTCTTCTAAGAAACACCGTAAAATGGTTGTTCCTGCAACTATTTTTACAGTATTTATTTTAGCTTTATTATATTTAGGATTTAGATTACCACAAGGTTTTCACTTCTTTGCTTAATAAAAAAACTGTCACAAATTTCTTGTGACAGTTTTTTGTATTTATGAAAGTTGAGTTAATAGGTAGCGGTTACCTGTAGCTTTCGTAAGTTCAAATCGATGGTTTTGTTCTTCAGATGAAATTCTAAATTGGTGATATACTGAACAAACAAGTTCTCCATTATCAAATACGATGAAATTAACTCCTTCTGAAGGTGAACCTTCAGGTTGAAATGAAAGGAAGTTGTGACAGTACAAGCAATCGTATAGGGAAAAACTATGCGTATTTAGTAGGTACGCCAAAGTATAAAATGATTCATCGGTCAAATTTTTTAATAGTGAATCGAAGCTATATAAAAGCTTTCTTTGAATACGAAGGATATCGCCATTTTGTAATTTTTTCTTTTTGGAATACTGAATAAGAAAATTACCATTTTTTAAAGAAGCAGGAACCCACTCTTCATTTATAGAAACTTCAAAATCTTCATCGATAAGATCCTCAAGTAAAAATGCCTCATCAGTTTCATCATCGAAAAAGACCCATTCATCATTTATTTCTTCAATTGCTCCAATAGTAAAAGCCCGAGGTTGCTTTTGAAATAATTGTGATCGGTGCTTAAATTGCATTAAGTAACCTCCAGTTACAAGCGTTCTGCTGTTCATTGTTTAATTACATAGGTTCAAGTGAAAAGGAGTGATTCGGACATTTTATTGAATCATAAAATTAAGTATCTAATAGAATCTTTTTTTCGTTCGAACCTTTTTTTGAATCTCGAATATTGTTTAAATGGATTAAAAATTTTACTCTATTTTCCGACCGGTATTAGGA
>NZ_NTZO01000522.1 GCF_002559405.1 Bacillus sp. AFS001701
TTTACAGAATTTCCAAATAAAAATTTTTTTTGTTTTTTTATATTCCCAAAAATACTTGATTTCACTATACTTCAAGCCCAATTTCTGGTAATAAAATTGGACTAGTAAAAATTAATTTAGTATTGAATATTATTTTTTATATGCTATGCTAAGATTAATTTTCATACATATCATCACTAGGGGATCCCTTGATAAGGGCTGAGAATAAAGTAGTTACTTTTAAACCCTCAAAACCTGAACAGGCTAGTACCTGCGTAGGAAAGTGGCGCATTTATACTTTTTTCGCGTGCAATGTAACCACTTTCTTTTTTTAGGAAAGTGGTTTTTTTGTTGAAAAAATTTTGATCATGAAAGAGGCTGAAAAATGGAACTTATTGCAATTACAGATGATCAGCACTCAGTAGAAGTACTTGCTACAAAAATAATTCAAATAATCGATGCAGTCGACTATGTGCATATTCGCGAAAAGTCGAAAACGGCAATTGAGCTACTATCACTCTTAAATCTACTAAAAATAAACAAAGTAGATATGAAAAAAATTGTTTTAAATGATCGTTTAGATATAGCTATTTTCTCTAACCTAACAAATATTCACTTGCCAGGACATGGTCTTCCACTTGTTGATGTAAAAGAATATTTTCCTAATTTACGAGTAGGAAAATCAGTTCACACACTTACTGAAGCAATACAGGCAGAAAATGATCAAGCTGACTATATTATGTACGGTCATTGTTTTGAAACAGAGTGTAAAAATGGATTAACACCTAATGGGATTGAACTAATTCCAGAAATGAAAAAAACGTTAACGATACCAATCTATGCAGTCGGCGGAATATTACCTGAACATATCCAAGTTCTAAAAGAGAACGATATTGATGGTATAGCTGTCATGTCTGGCATATTTTCTGCCCGAAATCCTCTAGAAGCTGCGCTACAATATTTTGAAAGGTGCAAATTCGCTTATGAACAAGAAATTTGATGTTGTAGTAATTGGTGGTGGAATAATAGGTTGTTCCATTGCTTATTATCTAGCGAAAGAAAACATTCATGTCGCAGTTCTTGAAGGACAACAAGTTGGACAGAAAACAACTAAGGCAGCTGCTGGAATGCTTGGTGCCCATTCCGAATGGGATCACTCCGAGTCATTTTTTTCTTTTGCTAGAAACAGTCAATTAACTTATTTTCACCTTCAAGAAGAATTAAAAGAATTATGTGGAATTGATATTGAACTTAAAAAAGGTGGCATTTTCAAACTAGCTTATACAGATTTAGAAAAAAAACAATTAACTCCCCTACTCACTCAAACTTCGGCACTTTGGTATAACCAGGAGGAGTTAAAAAAACAGATACCTGGCATCCATCCAAACATCATTGGAGCAGCATATATTGAAGACGACGTGAATGTATTGCCTGTTTCTGTCTGTAACGCGTTTTGCAAAGGTGCTCAACTTTTAGGTGCATCTATTTTTGAATATACACACGTATTTCAGATTCAAAAAAATGATTCACATTATTTAATTAAAACAACAAATGGCGATTTTGAAGCAAAAACCATTGTCGTTGCAAGTGGCGTTTGGAGTAATTCATTGTTTGGACAGCTCGGATTACATCATGAAATTATTCCCGTTAAAGGTGAATGCATCTCGGTCAAAAGTGAAAAGGTTGCATTAAAGCATACTCTCTTCCATGAACAAAATTATATTGTTCCAAGGAATGACGGCCGCCTTGTCATCGGAGCTACCATGGTCGATAACGAATGGAATGAGAACCCTAGCTTAAGGGGGATTGAGTCACTAATACAAAGCGCTAAAAAAATGCTTCCTGAAATTGAAGACATGAAAATTGATTCATTTTGGGCAGGATTACGACCGCGAACTCTCGACTATAATCCTTTTATTGGAACTCATCCAGAAGAAGATCAAATCTTATTTGCGACCGGCCATTTTCGAAATGGAATATTGCTTGCACCAGCAACTGGAAAATTAATTCGAGATTTGATCCTTAAACGAAAAGTCGATCGTAACTGGATTGAAGCATTTAAAATCAATCGTTAATTTTAACTCTTTGGAGGTGTAAGCATTTGGAAATAAGATTAAACGGAAAGAATATCGATATTTCGAGCAAAACCTGTACAATTCAGGATCTGCTGAATGAATATCAATTAGAAAACCGAATTGTTATTGTCGAGGTTAATAAAAAAATTATTTATAAGGAACAGTATTCGTTAACTCATCTCTCTAACGGAGATTCTGTAGAATTAATACATTTTGTAGGTGGTGGCTAATTATGTTAAAAGTAGGAAATCATACGTTTCATTCAAGATTATTATTAGGAACAGGAAAATACCCTTCATTTGAAGTCCAGAAAAAGGCTGTTGAAGTATCGGAAGCCGAGATCCTAACTTTTGCTGTTAGAAGAATGAACATTTTTGAGGAATCTCAACCAAATTTTCTTGAACAATTAGATCTAACGAAATATAAATTATTGCCAAATACAGCTGGTGCAAAAACAGCTGAAGAGGCAGTTAGAATTGCAAAATTGGCAAAAGCGTCAGGCCTATGTGACATGATCAAGGTAGAAGTAATTGGGTGTAATAAATCATTATTACCCGATCCAATCGAAACATTGAAAGCATCAGAAATGTTATTAAACGAAGGATTTATTGTATTACCTTATACTTCCGATGATGTTGTGCTAGCAAGAAGACTAGAAGAACTTGGTGTACATGCGATTATGCCAGGTGCATCTCCAATCGGTTCTGGAAAAGGAATTATTAATCCATTAAATCTTAAATTCATCATTGAGCAATCGAATGTACCTGTTATAGTAGATGCCGGAATCGGGTCTCCAAAAGATGCAGCTTTTGCAATGGAGCTAGGTGCTGATGGAGTCCTTTTAAATACTGCCGTTTCTAACGCAAAAGATCCTGTAAAAATGGCAGTTGCGATGAAACTTGCTATTGAAGCAGGAAGGCTTGGTTATGAGGCAGGAAGAATTGAAGAAAAAAATTATGGCGAAGCTAGTAGCCCAATCACGGGGTTGGTGAATTCTTGACAGACCGTTATGCAAAGCAAGAATTATTTTTAGGAAAAGATCATCAATCAAACTTACAAAAAGCCAGTGCCATTATTATTGGTGTTGGTGCACTAGGCTCATCAATAGCAGAAATGCTTGTAAGAGCAGGCGTTGGAAATATAACAATTGTTGACCGTGATTACGTTGAATGGACTAATTTACAAAGGCAATCTCTTTATACGGAAGAAGATGCTAGAAATAAACTACCAAAAGTAATTGCAGCTAAAAAGCGACTTCAACAAATTAATAGTGAGGTGTCGATTACTAGTTTAATAAAAGATATTACTAGTCTTAATATTGAAGAGCTGATTAAAGGTCAAACAATCATACTAGATGCAACAGATAATTTTGAAACTAGAATGGTAGTGAATGATGCAGCAATTAAGTATGGGATTCCTTTTATTTTTGGGGCGTGTGTTGGAAGCTATGGACTCTCGTTTCCAATTATTCCAGGAAAAACTCCCTGTCTTAACTGTTTATTAAATCATATACCAACTTTAAATATGACTTGCGATACAGTAGGAGTAATCAGTCCAATTGTGCAAATAATTGCTGCCTACCAAGTAACCTATGCCATGCAATATCTAACTAACTATGAACTTTTACCAATCTTACAATCGATTGATGTATGGAAGCATGAAAAGTCTGATATAAACATCGAAAAATTAAAAAATAAAAATTGTCCAACATGTGGTCCTATAAGAAGTTATCCATTTTTAAAAGATGATGACCATATGAAGTCATATGTTTTATGTGGAAGAGATGCAGTCCAACTAAGAGTTTCATCTCCTAAAATCCCAACACTAACTAACCTTTCTGAAAGATTACAAGGGTTAGTAAATGATTTGATTATAAATCCTTATTTATTGTCATGTACTTATGAAGATCATCGCATTGTTTTATTTAAAGACGGTCGAGCAATTATTCACGGTACAAAGGAACCATCTGTTGCTAAGGAACTCTATCGTAAAGTTTTAGGTTAAAATAGAAAAAATACCCTTTCAAAGACTAATAATTTACTAGTCTTTGAAAGGGCTAATTATAACAATCTCTATAAATTAATTAGACTCATTCCCTACTGAACCTGCTAATGTTAAGTTAGATTCTTATCGATTGGAAATTCAATAACTGTTCTTCCAACATTAATACAGCAGCTATCATGGAAGGAAATTATGGCACCTCCACTATAAATGGTACGATAAATACATTCCCATTTTGCTTAAATTGTCCCCATATTTTATACAATCCCTTTTTTGGAAAGCTCGTCATGAATTCCGCAACAGGTCCGCTTGATTTTTCATTCATAGGATGCACATGTAAATATGTGTTAGTGTCGCCACTAATCGCAACAACATGACCAACTGCACCTAAATAAGGCTGTAAATCATTAATATCTTTTTTTGTTTTAGCATCTTTGATCGTATATGTCATTTTAACTTCATTATCTGTCGTTAATTTATCAAATTTTAAAGTAACTTCTTTACCATCAATTACTTTTGTTAATACTTTATCTGGTATTAATGAAACTGGTTTGACTTGTTGCCCCGATACTTTTACTGATTTGGATTTTACATTTTTATCAGAGCCCTTAGGTATAAAATCTGTAAACAACTTATACTCACCGCCATTTGGAAAGTTCGGTATTACTGTAAATAATCCTTTACCCCTATATTGTGGATGCAAATGGTCAAAAAAAGATAAATCCTTACTTACAATAATCAAGTGCATTAATTTTTCATGTTCAATTTCAAACTGGTCAACTGGTTTTCCTTCTAAACTATTAACCTGTAAGTTTAAATCTACTTTATTACCACTCTCTGGAATACCATTAAATGAAAATTTTACTTGAGTAGAATTCATCTCTTCTTTTGTTTCATGATTCATATTTTGATGAGTTGATCCTGTGTGTGTCTTACTTTCACAACCACTAAATCCAAGAACAGTAACAAAGCTAAGCAACAACAATAAGTTTTTCATCTAATTCTCTCCCTAGTATAGTATTTTTTCCCAAATAAAAAGCGAACCTATAGTTCGCCTTTTTAATTGTTCGATAACACTTTGATTAAACGATATCGTAACCTTGATCTTCAATAGCCTCTTTTACTTTCTCAATTATTTCAGCGTTTGAAGTATTGAATGTTACTTCTTTATTTTCCAAACTTACGATTATATTATTTGTACCAGACACTCCTTCTACCGCTTTCATAACTGCAGCTTTGCAGTGTCCACATGTCATACCTTCTACTTTTAAAATTGTTTCCATTACTAAATCCTCCTAAATTTTTATACGTTTTAATCTTAATGCGTTTAAGACAACCGATACAGAGCTAAATGCCATGGCAGCACCTGCAATCCAAGGCTGCAACAACCCTAAAGCTGCAATCGGTATACCTAAACTGTTATAAAATAACGCCCAAAATAAATTTTGGCGAATATTATTCATTGTTTTCTTACTTAACCTAATAGCTTTCGGAATATGTGATAAGTCGCCACCTACTAGCGTAACATCCGCTGTTTCAATCGCTACATCTGCACCAGTGCCGATTGCCATCCCAATATCAGCTTTTGCAAGAGCTGGAGCATCATTAATCCCATCTCCAACCATCGCAACAATTTTTCCTTGTTTTTGTAGTTCAGCTACTATATCCGCTTTTTTCTCTGGTAGAACTTCAGCAAATACATTTTCAATCCCAACTTGATCTGCAATCGCCTTTGCTGTGTGTTTATTATCACCGGTTACCATATAAACTTCTATTTTTAAATCCTTTAATGCTTTTATCGCATTTCTTGAAGATTCTTTAATTGTATCGGCTACAGCAATAATTCCTTCAAGCTTGTCATCAATTGATACTAACATTCCTGTTTTCCCAGCAGATTCAAATACGATTAATTGATCTTCAACTGGAGAAAAATCGATATTCTTTTCATTCATTAACTTTCTAGTACCGATATATACCTTTTTATTTTCAATCAAGGCTTCTACTCCATGCCCAGGTATCGCAATAAACTCTGTAAGATCAGTTAGTTGTAATTCCTGTTTAACTGCGTATTGAACAATTGCTTGAGCTAAAGGATGCTCTGACATTTTCTCGACACTTGCAACTAGCTTCAATAAATCCTCTCGATGATTTAAATTAATGATATCTGTTACTTCAGGCTTTCCTTTTGTAACAGTTCCTGTTTTATCAAGAATGATTGTATTAATTTTTTGGGTCGTTTCTAAAAATTCTCCGCCTTTGTATAAAATCCCATTTTCCGCACCTTTTCCACTTCCAACCATAATCGAAGTTGGTGTAGCAAGCCCTAAAGCACAAGGACATGCTATGACTAATACAGCTATTGCTACTTCAATTGACTTAGGCAAATTTTGCGGATCGACTACAAAAAACCAAATGATAAATGTTAATATGGCTATGCCAATTACAATTGGAACAAATATATTCGAAATTCGATCTGCTAATCTTTGAATTGGAGCTTTTGAACCTTGTGCCTCTTCAACTATTTTCACAATATTGGCTAGTGCCGTATCCTTACCAACCTTCTCAGCTCGTATTGTTAAAATACCATTTCCATTGACTGTTGCTCCAACAACTTTATCATCAGCCTTTTTATCAACTGGTAAAGACTCACCTGTAATCATTGATTCATCAACTGTAGATATTCCCGAAACAATGACACCGTCTACTGGAATTTTCTCACCTGGTTTAACAAGTAGTAGATCTCCAACTTTTACAGCTTCCAATGGTACATAAACTTCATTTCCATTTTCTAAAACAATTGCTTCCTTAGCTTGTAATTCCATTAGTTTGGAAATTGCTTCTGTCGTTTTCCCTTTAGCAATATGCTCAAAATATTTTCCAAGCAAAACTAATGTTATTAAAACCGCACTTGTCTCAAAATATAGATGCGGCATATACAGACCATTATTGATTGTCTTAATCGACTCAACTAAGCTATAAAAATAAGCAGCCGATGTTCCTAGTACGACGAGCACATCCATATTTGCACTATAATTTCGTATTGCTTTAAAAGCTCCTACATAAAAATGCCAACCTATAATAAATTGAATAGGAGTTGCAAACAATAGTTGAAACCATGGGTTCATTAATAAATGTGGCATCCAAATATTTGTACTAAATGGAAGATGAGATACCATCGAATACAATAGTGGAAGTGAAAGTAAGATTGAAACGATTAATTGAATCTGTTTGTTTCTTGTTGTGTCTTTTTCTTTAACTGAATTTTCTTCTTTTATAGCTGCTGCATAACCAATATGACTAATTTTATCGATTATGGATTGAAGTGAACGTACTTCAGGTAAATATGAAATCGTTGCTATATTCATAGCTAGATTAACATTGATTTGAACTATTCCGTCCATTTTCCCTATTACCTTTTCGATTCGAGCTGAACATGCAGCACATGTCATTCCTTGAATATTTAATGTAACTTTTTCAACTGCAACCTCATAACCAATCGTATGGATTTTTTCTATTAAATCAGAAGTTTGATATTGTCCTTTATCATAGATAATAGTAGCTTTTTCTAATGCAAGATTCACATTTGCTTTCAAGCCATCCATTCGATTTAAGCTTTTTTCGATTCGGGTTGCACAAGCTGCGCAAGTCATACCCTCAATACCAAGGGTTAACTGCTTTGCATCATTCATTCTAATCAACCCCTTTATTTTACGTAACGCTTAATAACCTCCATTAATTCAGTAACTGATGCTTCACCATTGTTTTCTTTAACAGCCTTAACCATACAATGGTTCGCATGTCTCTCAATTAATGAGAAACTTACCTTTTTCATAGCAGCTTCAACTGCCATAATTTGCGTCAAAATATCTATACAATATCGGTCCTCTTCGACCATTTTTTGAATTCCTCTTACTTGCCCCTCTATTCTACGAAGACGCTTCATTAAATCATTAATTTCGTCTTCACTTCTTGGAACCATTTGATCGTCATGGCAATTTTCCATTTTATCACCTCACCATTATTATATACTCATAGGGGGTATAGGTGTCAATTTTTTATTCTATTTATTTTAAGTTGTCCATATGATGATAAAAAGCGGATAGTTAGGGGGTATCATATATGTTCACCAGTTGGGTATGTATTAGCATAATGCTCTTTATAACATTCATTTCGATCCACCTCAAACCAACAAAAAATGACCAGATGCATCAAATGATGTATATGATGATGATCAGCATGACTACTGGTTTAACAATAGGTGTACTCATTACACTTTCAAATCACCAACAATTTTTCAATTCCTTACTCATTTCGATGGGCTTACCTGCACTCATCGGATTATGTATTGGCTTTCGATTACATTTCCTTGCACTACTTGAAGGGATCTTTACTGGAATGATGGCCGGTATGATGGGGAGCATGATTGTCGTTATGATTTCAATATCAGAAGCACATGCTTTATTATTAATTTGTTTATTATTATTAACTTGTTCAGCCATATTTTGTTCTACTATGTTTTTAAGTCAGCGATTCCCAAAACTACTATCATCATTCTTTCCAGTAATTATTATTTCTAGCCTGCTGCTCATCTTAACTGTGTTTTATACTTTTACTCATTTTGGAACTACTCCTGTTTCTCAGAGCTATAAAATTAATGTGTTGAAAAAGTAGAAAAACATCTTAATCTATTAGTTATATACCAACAATTAAACATTGAAATTAAAAGCCCATATCAAAATTACTAAGTAATTAATTCAGGCTTTTTTTGAAATTGCTTTAATAATTTAGAATGTTACTTCTTATCTAACTGTTCTTTATTTCTTTTCTGTAAAAAAATAAATAATAGACGTTAGAAAAATAAGTGAGAGCAACTAATTTTCCTTTATAACTATAAAACCTCTGCAAAAGTCTAACATAGTGCTGTTTGGTGCTTCTGTTGCCATCCCACCAACATATAGGGAAAAGGAATGGTACAAATAAAAAAGACTCAATAGAGAATATCTAAAGAGTCTTTTCTATTTATATATTAGTTTTTATCGTTTTGGCTCATCGGTGTAATGATATGAATTGTTTTTGTTACTGAGAATGATTGAGGATTTAAATTAATCCCATTTCCTTTTACTGAACCAGCTAAAGTAATACTGTAGTCACCAGCGCCAAGTTCAACGTCAACTGGGGTCATTACAGCTTTTGATAATGCTGATCCATCTGCTCCACCGTTGTCATTTCCTTTGAAATCGTCAGTATTTAAGATTTTAAGTGCAGAAACCTCAGTTTTAAGGTAACTAGTAGCTATTCCGTATGTACCTGCATTTGCGTAGTAGTAGAAATCTTCACCTTTTACGATTGTTGAATCTGTTGCTGTTGTAGAAATTACATTGTTAGCAGCATCTGAAACAGTAATGGAAAGACCTGTTACACGGTTAGTCAATGCGTCATCACCGATACTGAAAGAGTATTTTCCATTTGGATTTTGTTTTGAAACTTGAACTGATTCACCAGCAATATCTGCTGTAATAGAGATATGTGCTGTAGAATCTCCTGTTGTTTTAGTAAGATCCCAAGCAGTGAAAGCATCTACGTGATCAACTGTTGGTGAAATATTGTAAGTATAAGTGTAAGTATACGTTACGCTTTTAATTGATTCTTTACCATTTTTGTCTATTACTTTAACCGTACTATCTGATTTGAAGTTTTGAGTGTAAGTTGATCCTGTTAATGAACCGCCTTCAAGGAAAGCGTGTTGGTTGTCATTGTTTGCAATTACTTGGGATAATTCTTTTTCTGATGGAGCTGGTGCATATGCTGTCCCATCAGGAATAGATGTTACATAAGAAGCGCCTGCTCCAGATACTGTAGCTGTAACATTACCAGTAAATGAATTATTAAAGTAACCTGCAGCAGTTGCTGTATTGTAATGATAGAATTGATTTTCTACAAGTGCAAAAGTACCTTCTGTTTTAAGATCAGCCATGATTGATTGAGCTGTAGTTGTAGCTGTAGTCCCTGCAGCCATTGCATTGTAAGATAATCCTAATAATGTTGCTCCTGCTAAAACACCTGATAACAATTTCTTTTTCATTCCCAAATCTCCTTTTATTTTATATTTGTTTTTATTCTTAATAAAGAACAAAAGTCCACTAACTTTATTATTATATACTTATCTACTTGGATACACTTTGGGGGAATTTAGCATATTTTAACTAATTTTTAATTTTTTTTTATTAATCCCTTCTATTTTAATTATTCTAAAATAACAAAAGAAACTCCGTTTTCTAAACAGAGTTTCTTTTAAATATGTTGTACGGAGTCCAGCGAGATCGAACCGATCACCTCCTGCGTACAAGGCAGTCATACACCCAGCCGAGCTAAGGTTAGCCAAAATGCATTTTAAGAGATCCTGTCACCTAACCTACTAATTACAAAACAATTGCTCTACCATTTGAGCTAGTGTGGCTGACTAAGTAAGGTTCGAACCTCCGAGACTTCGTTTCAAAACCGATTGCTCCGCCACGAAATACTAGTTATTAAATCGGGTATACAAAAGTTTTCACCTTGAACATTCCGCTATATTGGAGTAAAAGAAGAATTGCAAAACTTGGAAATTACTCTTCTAAATTGATAGCTACAACTATTATAAAATAGCAACAAAATTTGCAATTCTAAATGTACTTTGGTAATAATTGGCACCTTTTAATCAGTGTGAACCCTCAAACTAAGTCTGCATTAAAAAAGTTTGGATTTTGTTCTAGCATAGATCCTGCATACTGCCATTTTTTTCCAATGAAAGTAACCTGGCATTAGGGGTGTATTTTATAGAGTTATATACTTAATAAAAATTCTTATAGGTTTAGTATAAATGCTATCCATACTCTTCTATTCATGTGTTTTATTTTAAATAGGTGTCTATAATCATTTATTTATCGAAACTTTATAACCAACTATTTCATCAAAATACTTTAAATGAATTTGTTCTTTATTTATTTCAT
>NZ_NTZO01000523.1 GCF_002559405.1 Bacillus sp. AFS001701
TTTATCATCTTTTAATAATAATTTGTTGAATAACAGAAAAAGGGATCATTCGCCGATTATTAAGCTTTTTTTCTTAACACTAGCTGCCAAGTAACACCAAAACAATCAGTCACCCATGTAACCTTACTAAAATCATTCATTTCTACTGGCCCCATAAGTACTTTCCCATCACTCTTCAAGCCACCAAAAATTACATCAAACTCTTCATCGTCTCTGCATTCTAAATAAAAAGAAACAGCCCAAGTAAAATCAGGACAAGATTCTTTATCCATATCCAAAACCATAAAAGACTGGCCTAAAATTTCAATGATGCCATTCAGGATTTTCCCTTCTACACCTCGGTCATCTTTCGAATATCTTCGAAGAGAAACGAGTTTTGAATTCGGAAAAGTACGAACATAATAGTTCATTGCTTCCTCCGCATTGCCACTAAACGTAAGAAATGGCGTAATCCTTTGCCCTGATACAACCGGTATTACTTGTTCTTGTGTCATCTTTAAAACCCTCCAAACAAATTGTAATTACCTCGTTTTAGAACTAGAAAAAACAGCTGTTAATCATCTATTTCCGCTGGAGATTTTGCCTTTAATAAATCTAAATTCAAATAGATTGTACCATATTTTTACATATCAAAAAACTTCGCAAGTAAATGAAAATATATGCGGAGTTAATAATTAATAAGCAGACAATTAATGATGTAACCGGCAACCTTTTCCTCTTTCTCCCAGAAACATATAGATCTGTAAATCCTCAATTCAAGTATTTCCTAATCTTAACAA
>NZ_NTZO01000524.1 GCF_002559405.1 Bacillus sp. AFS001701
ATATTATGGTTCAACTACTATATCAATTTTCTTATTAGTCGACATACTATTTTTGGAAATGAGACTAACGCTAATCATAACAAGCGTATTAATAATTAATGCAATCATCCCTACGTTTAAATCTTTTATTAATTGTGGTAGATGAGTAAAAGTTTGAGCGAATGTTTTTTCGCCTAAATCATATATTGAAACGATCACCCCACCAAATATGATTCCAGTAATAGCACCGTATTTCGTTACAAAATTTTTCTTCATTAAGCTTAAGAAAAATGGTGGAGCAAGCTGTGTAATAAAATTATAAGCAACTATTGCAATACTAAATAAAGAATTTCCACCTTTAAAGGTAAAATACACCCCTATTAGAGTAATGAACGGCACTACGAATTTTATTAGTTTTCCAATCTGACTTTCTGATCTAGTAGGTACAAGTACTTGATAAATATTTTTAACAAATAATGTAGATATTACCATTAGAATCAGTGAAGCTGGTACTAAAGCTGCTAATACCCCTGTGCCCCCTATTAGTCCTACAAACCATGGATCAAATGTCTTTTTAGAAAGTAGTAATAAGATTTTATCACCATCACTACCTTGTAAACCTTTAATTTGTAAGATTGCCGCAAAGCCTACGAAAAAAGCAAATAATAATATTAATTGATACACTGGCATTATGATTGCGTTTTTTCTTAAAACCTTTGCATTTTTCGCTGCAAAAATAGGTGGGAATGAGTGTGGCCACATATACATCCCAATTCCACTTAATATAATAGTTGAAATATACCATGTTAAATTCATCCCATGTTCTGGTAGAATCGTAAAGTTTGGCTTTGCTTGTTCAATAGCTTGATACATCGGCTTAATACCGCCATAAAAATGAACAGGGAAATAGATCCCTAAAAATAAAATAATGGCAAGAATTAAAATATCCTTTAAAACAGAAGTCCATGCAGAACCATGAATTCCAGATAGCATAACGAATAAAGTAACACCGAGTGCGCCAAATAAAATAGCCATTTTTGAAGAAATAAAACCATAAGATGTAATTTCGACGATATAACCTAAGCCTTTTAATTGTAGTACTAAGTAGCAAAATAAAGCGACGATTCCAACGATAGCAACAAGAACACCAAGAATTTGACTTTCATATTTCTTCGCCATAAAATCCGACTGTGAAATTAGTTTATGTTTTTTTGAGTATTTCCAAATCTCAGGAAAGGCCCAATAAGATATGATTGATGCGATACAACCATAAGAAACGATACTAAAAATCGATCCCCCTTCACCATATGCAGAGCCACTTGCACCCAAAAAGGTAAAAGTAGTATACATTTCTCCTGCTGATAATAAAAAGATGAAGAGTGTACCCATCCCACGGCCACCGACAGACCATTGTTCTAAGTTCATTTCTTTCCCTTTTTTTGACCATATACCAATCACGATCGACACTATGAAAAATAAGAAAATAAATAGTGTACCAGTATTCATTCTATTTCCTCCTCTTTATTCGCAGGATCAAATAAATAGATTAAACCTAAAAATGCAGTAGTAAGTAATGACCATAGTACGATGGAGAAATGAAAAAATGGCATACCAAGTACATAAGGAGTAACTTTATTGGAAAATAAAGCACCTATTACAAAACCAATAATCGGTATAAAACCAAGTAAATAGATTTTTTTCATACGCTACTCTCCTTTAGTTAGTTAATATGTTAAAAGCTCCTTGAACAAAGGTCTTTACACCGTCCTTTAAAGCCCTCTCATCAATATTAAATTTCGGATGATGGTGTGGATACACTATTCCTTCTGCCTCATTTCTTGAACCTATAAAAAAATATGCTCCAGGAACTTCATTAAGAAATGCTGAAAAATCTTCACTTCCCATTATTGGATTAATTAATACACGGTTTTCTTCGCCAAATATCTCACAAGCAGTTTGATCTATTAAACTAGTTGTTTCATCATCATTAATGACCGGTGAGTATCCGTAATGGTATTCAAACTCATATTTAGCACCATGAGCATCAGTAATTCCTTTTACAATTTGTTCGATCAACTTAGGTATATTATTTCGAATTTCCGGTTTAAAGCTCCGAACTGAACCACCGATTGTAACAAAATTTGGAATGACGTTTACTGCTTTACCTCCATTAAATTGTGTAACTGATATGACGGCAGTATCGATCGGATCAATCTTCCTTGAGACGATATGCTGTATGTTTGTTACTACTTGAGTACCAATTAGAATTGGGTCGATTGTTTGATTTGGTTGAGAAGCATGACCACCTTCACCAATGATCGTAATTTTAAACATATCTGCTCCAGCCATAATAGGTCCATAATTTAAACCAATTTTTCCCGTTTCCAAATTACTCGTTAAATGTGCTCCGATAATTAGGTCAACTTCATCAAGAACTCCTGCATTCACCATCTCAATTGCACCACCTGGTGGTAATTCTTCTGCGTGTTGGAAAATAAATCGAATCTCACCTTTTATTTGATTTTTTAAGCTACAAAGTAGTTTCGCAGCCCCCAATAACATGGCAGTATGTCCATCATGACCACATGCATGCAT
>NZ_NTZO01000080.1 GCF_002559405.1 Bacillus sp. AFS001701
AATGATATTATCCCCTTATAAAAAGGTTAATGATTCTTGTTATTTACTAATTTGACGAAAGGGACGTTGTTTCATATGAACGATGATTGAGTTTTATTGATTTGTTATCAGAAGAGCCAAGGATTGATTCCATCGCCATCCAAACGGTTGGTGCAATTGGATATGATAGGTTTGTTCTAGGAGTTATAAAAGAGTAAGAGGATCATTGAATAAAGAATTCTATTAAATGCTATTGGGCGCGTTAATAAAACGCGTCTATTTTTTGTTTAAACATTTGTTGCTGAATCTCCAAGTATTTTATGTTAACATAAAATACAAAATGGTTAACATTTAAAAATTATCAAGGAATGTATGGTTTAATCATAGGGGGGATGGTTTTGATAGATCAAGAGAATTTACAATGGGAACAAGAAATCAAGGGAGAGTTAGCTCGTCTTGAGGAGCTTTCTCAGAATCGCCGCCTCGTTACGACTGAATCTGCTGTTCAGCCTTGGCTTATAAAAAATGGAAAGAACATGTTGAACCTTGCGTCGAATGATTATTTAGGATTCGCAGGAGATGAACGATTGAAAAATGCTATGGTGGATGCAGTTAGAACTTATGGTGCGGGCTCAACGGCTTCTCGTCTGATTGTCGGTAATCATTTGCTTTATAAACAAACCGAAACCGAGCTTGTGAACTGGAAAAAGGCAGAAGCGGGACTTATTATCAATAGCGGTTATACGGCGAATCTAGGGATTGTTTCTGCACTAGTAGGTCGGGGTGATTATGTTTTTAGCGATAAACTCAATCATGCCAGTATTATAGACGGTATTCTCCTAAGCCGGTCCAAAAACCAGCGATATCGCCACAATGATTTAGAACATTTGGAGACGTTGCTACGACAAGCTCCCATTGAAAAAAGAAAGCTGATTGTAACAGACTCTCTTTTTAGTATGGATGGTGATTTTGCAAATCTATCCGGGCTGGTTCAGTTAAAGGAGAAGTATAACGCTATCTTAATGGTCGATGAAGCCCATTCTAGCGGAATATATGGTGAAAATGGGGAAGGTTATGCTCGTCAATTGAATCTTGACCATCGGATCGATATTCAGATGGGGACGTTCAGTAAAGCGCTTGGATCGTTTGGCGCATATGTGGTCGGAAAAAAGTGGCTCATTGATTATTTAACGAATAAGATGCGAAGTTTCATATTTACAACAGCCCTTCCTCCGGCAATCCTCGGTTCAGCAAAAGCTGCTATTAAACTTGTACAAGTAGAATCAGAGCGGCGGGTGTTGTTGAAAGAACATGCTTCCTATGTTAGGAATGCACTCGGTGACTCTGGGTTTAATTTATGTGGGAGCGAATCCCAAATAATTCCGATTATGATTGGCAAAAACGATAAGACCATGGAGTTTGCGGCAGCCTTACAAGAAGAAGGAATCGCTGCTATTCCAGTACGTCCGCCTACTGTTCCTGAAAATGAAGCAAGAATACGCTTTACCGTTACTGCTCTGCATCAAAAAGAAGATCTAGATTGGGCTTTAGAGCGTATTGTGGTCTTAGGGAAAAGGATGGGGATCATTAAATGAGAAAACCACATCTAATCATGCTGCCAGGCTGGGGAATGGAGACTTCAGTATTTCAAACGATAAGAGAGCCTCTTGCAGAAATCGTTCAGCTTTCTTTTGTGGAATGGAGAAACGTAAGAAACTTAGGTGATTTTAAAGAGCGGGTAAAGGAAACCGTATATAAAACTAACGAACCTGTTCATATACTTGGGTGGTCATTAGGATCAATTGCTGCTCTCGAATTTGCAGCTGAGAATAATGAATATGTGAAAGGACTCATACTTATTGGTGCAACGAGCCATTTTACATCAGTTATTGACCATACAATTGGATGGCATCCACGAGTTATCGAACGAATGAAAAAGCAGTTGAAACGAAATAAGGAGAAAACTCTTTCGAATTTTTATGAGGCGATGTTTTCGCAATCGGAAAAAAAAGAATTCTTAACATTTATGAACTCGGTAAAACATAATTTTCAAGGAGATGACCTTGATTCACTCTGTACAGGATTGGACTATTTAGTAAAAACAGATGTTAGAGAGAGTCTATCAAAGATTAAGGCGAATAGCTTATTGATTCATGGGAAAGAAGATACCATTTGCCCTTCTGAGGCGTCTTCATATATGAAGGAACAAATGAACAAAAAAGGAAAACGATATGTATTACATAACGCAGGGCATATCCCGTTTTTTACAAGATCAAGTGAATGTATTCAGTTGATGACACAATTTTTACAAAGGACGGATTATGATGATTGATAAACAACTTTTACGGAAACGGTTTAGCGAAAATGCAAGGACATATGATCAGTATGCGAAGGTACAAAAAAAGATGGCCAATCAATTAATGGGTTCAATTCCTAAGTCAGATGAAGCGATTGAAATTCTTGAAATTGGTTGTGGCTCAGGTTATTTGACACAGTTGTTGTGCAATGCTTTTCCGAATGCAAGATTGACAGCAGTTGATCTCTCGCCAGGTATGATTGAAGTAGCAAAGAAAAGGGTGTTCGAGGAGCGAATCTCATTTCTTTGCGGGGATATTGAGGAAATGAAAATCTCTCGTAATTTTGACATTATCATCTCAAACGCAACATTCCAATGGTTAAACCATCCTCAAAAAGTCATTGAAAAGTTGTATAAATTGTTGAAGAAGGAAGGGATACTATCATTTTCAACTTTTGGAAAACAAACCTTTCAGGAACTTCATGCTTCCTATAAAATAGCGAAAGAGAGGTTACAGATTGAAAACAACAGCAGCCCGGGACAGAAATTCTACAGTATTGAAGATCTCATCGGGTTTTGTAAAAGCACATTACCGTTATTTAATGAATTGTTAGTTGAACAATTTTATGAACGGGAGTATTTTCAAGGTGTTCGTGAATTCTTTACCTCGGTCAGAAAAATTGGGGCTAATAATAGTAACAAAGCCAATTCCATACAACGGCCGTCTTTCTTTAAAGAATTGATAAACCAATACGAAACTAACTACCGTGATGAAAAGGGAGTCATAGCAACTTATGAATGTTTGTTTTTAACCATTTTGAAAAAGGATCAAAGACAAGATCAGCAAGAACCATATAATAGAGAACACCAAAAAGTAAGTAGGTAATTCGCGAACAAGAAATTCGTAATGATTTATATAACATTTGTTCAGCAATCGGACGCATTTCTCTAACAAGGAATGCGTCTAGTTTCTTTAAGTATTTGTGCATTCATAGATACTACCAATTAATTGATAAAAAAGAAGTCTCAAATGATCCGAATCATTGAAACTTCTTCTTTTTTAAATTACATTTAAGTACTCTACTTAACTTTTATAGTTCGTTTTACAGAATGACTTTTATTTCCGGCTTCATCAATTGCGTATAGTGTAATAGTTTTTGTACCTTTACTTTGTTTTGGTAATTTTACATCAAATGTACCCCTACTTGATACTTTTGCTTTTGCAACAGTTTTATTCTCTATTGTTACAATAATTGTTGAATAAGCTTCTGTTTTACCTTTAATTTCCACACCATATTTGGCACTTACACTCAAGCTTGATATGACCGGTGTATTTGGAGCCGTACGATCTAACACTTTTGTTTTAGATGCAGCGCTCTGATTCCCTGCAACGTCTTTGGCATAAACCGTTAGAATTGTACCTGCTTTTTGTTTACTTACTTTAATACGATATGCTCCCTTTGAATCTGCTTTTCCTGTTGCAATTATCTTATTTTGATTTTTAACAATAATAGTCGCTTTTGCTTCGGTCGTACCTGATATTGATGTATCATTGTTATCAATCTGATGAATCCTTGGAGCATTAGGTGCTGTACGGTCTAATACTGTCACTTTGGATTCAGCACTTTTATTTCCCACTTGATCTTTTGCATATGCGGTTAATGCTGTACCAGCTTTTTGTTTACTTATTTTAATTCGATATGCCCCTTTTGAATCTGCTTTACCTGTTGCTAGTACTTTATTTTGTACGCTAATCGTAATCGATGCGTATGCTTCGGAATTACCTGATATGGATGTATCATTGTCATCAACTGGATAGACCCTTGGAGCATTCGGAGCTGTACGATCTAATACAATTACTGATTTACTTTGTAGACCTTGGACATATACCGTTAAAACTGTGCCAGCTTTTTGTGGGCTAATCTTTATTACAAATTTTCCATCGGCATTTGTTTTTCCAGTTCCAACTACAAGTTCTTTATTTTTCACAATAATATTTGCATTGGCTTGCGTAGTTCCTGAAATACTTGTGTCATTGTCATCAATTGTGTTGATAGTTGATACTGGTGGTTCTTCATAATTTTGTCTTAATACTGTCAGATAAAATTCTCTCGTCGTGCTCGCATTTCCTTTCGTAATTGTTGCAGTTAACGTAACAGGTCGATTACCTAATTCAAATTTAGGTCTTGTTACTGTTCCATCATTTTTAATGAAAGAAGAATTACTTGAAGACCAACTAATTGTTGTATCATTCGTCCCTTTTGTTGGTAAATTCAAGTTAGATGTTACTGAATTTTGATCTGTATTATCTTTCTTAATTAAATTCCAAACGACTGATGACTTTGCTGCTAAAACTGCCGGTTCATCATTCGTATCTTCACTTCTTACAAAGAAATAAAATGTTTTTCCAAGTCTTGCATCACCTAATTTGATATAAGCGAATACTGAAATGTACTGATTTTGAGCAGGTCTTGTCACTTTTCCGTCATTTGCAATTATGTCTGGCATGTCCGATTCCCATCGAATTTCAACACCGTCATTTCCAAAAGTTGTCGGGAACGTTAAATCCTTTGTGACGTCCAAATCGCTTTTGTTTTCGCCAAGTAATTTGTCAGTTGTTAGCCCTTGATACACGCGTAGTACTTTTGTTCGTTCTGCGTTTTGTTTATCTCTTAGAACCGTTAGATGGAACGTTTTGTAGAATGTACCGCTATTTCTAGTGAATTTTGCAACAAGTTCCACGTGTGCATCTTCTTCGTCAAATAATGGTAAGTACACGCGACCTTGATTTGTAATATGCTTTTGATCATCGGAATTCCATGTAATGACTGAACCATTTGATCCTCTAGTTGGTAATGATAAAGCTTGTGATACATCACCTTGTTCTGTATTACCTGCTCGAATAACATCCCAAGTAATTGATGAAGAATCTTCAGCAACAGCTTGTGAATCATTTTGCGTTTTCGCTTTCACTTTTAGGTTGAACGCCTTAACAGCAGTAGCAGCACCTACAGTTACAGTAGCTGTTAGTGTGATATCCGTATCTTTATCTGCTCGATATACCTTACCATCATTTGTGATAATGGTCGGATCACTGCTTTCCCAACTAATTTCTGCTTGATTATTTTTATCATCGAAAGGTAGCACTAAATTAGTCATCACGTTCGTTTGATCTGTGTTACCACCTTTAATCTTGTCCCAATTCAACTGTTCCGCTGATCTTGATGCTAAAGGTTGATCTGCACCCTCTGCTGCTCCAAGTCGATAGACTACCACATTGAAGACTAATGGATGGTTCCCTGCAAATGGGTGACTAGGATTTTCACCAATTGTACTTCCACCATCTATTTCAAAAAAGTTTGCTCCTGGTTTTAACTCACCTGTTGGCATACTGAATGATTTCACACCAGGTTCATTGTTATATCCTGCTGGGATATTTCCGCCAGTTTCTTCGTTAAACCCATCGTCATATGGACCACTTCTCCATTCTGAAGTTGGATCAAATAAATTTTTATAGAAATTATCTTCTCCGGCTACTCTTCGATTCCAATCAGCCCATTCAGCGTAGAAATTCATTCCAACCGCAGTTACAGATCCTTTTACATCAAACGTTGAATCATAAGTAAAGAATGTTGCAGTACCAGTTGAATCAATAATTGCATTGTCAAATTTCACTTTTGGTATATGT
This sequence comes from Bacillus sp. AFS001701, assembly GCF_002559405.1. GTDB lineage: Bacteria > Bacillota > Bacilli > Bacillales > Bacillaceae_G > Gottfriedia. Next base: position 5,964 of record NZ_NTZO01000080.1, read on the forward strand.
GAATTTTTGATGACAGGTACTTGAATAGTTTTCTCATGACCTAAATAGTCAATCATTGTTACTGGGAACGTACTTTCCCCTTCTGGTATACTACCCGGGTCATTATAGCCGACAGGACTATTAAAGACATAAACATCTCCTAGTGGCAATTCCCACTCTGGTATAGCATTAGGGTAATAAGATGTTGCGGCTTTTCTTTGTTGATTTCCTACTAATAAAATTGGTGCTAAATCCGGATTCGCTGACCATGTTTTATTATTTCCATAAGGCGTTACAAGATAGCCTCCAGCCCATGGATCCAAACTTTCTACATGGTAAGTCTTATTGTAATGAAGTTTTATTTCTGGATTTCTACTTGCATCTTTATATGGAACAACATCAATCGGAAGTTCAGTGTCTGTTTCACCATTTTTTACAATTACTTTATCTGATGCAACAGTTACATTAACCGTAATCGTGCTTTCATTTCCCATATAATCGGTAGTTGTCAATTCGATTGAATGATCACCATTTGCTAACACAACTGGATAGCGGAACGTTTGTTCAGATCTATCTAAAGTTGTTATACTTCCCATTGATTTTTTAATTCCACTATCAACAGCAACTTCTACTTTATAGCCTCTTGAATTTGCTATTTCATCTTTCGCTGTCGTATTAAGCATTAGAGAAACGGGATCCCCGCTCTTTTCTACGAATGCTTTCATTTTATTCGCATTCACTGAAATCGTTGGCGCCACTGTATCTACATATGTCTCGATACCAATAGCTGGAATTTCTGTATCATCCCATTTTTCACCCTCAGCTAAACACACATACTTCACAACATACTCACCTGCAGGTAAATCGTTCGGAACGGTAAACTCACCTTTAATTGAATACTCACTATACTCGTCATAAGCAGGTTTTTCCGTCATCAGTTGATTAAGGTCAAGATCCACAGGATTTCCAATGATTGTACTATTGTCGTAATAATCCTTTAGAAGGACCGCTTGAATTTTTTTCACAGCACCTGAACGTCCAACTGCTTTAAAATTCAAACTAAAATTGTCGCCAGGTTTTACGTTAGCAGTCCAGTACATACTTGGGACATTGTCTCCTAAAGTAGCTGAATACATATCAACCCAAACATGTTTACTTGTTTTATTAACGATAACGGTATGACTTTCGCCATAATTTCCTACTTTATCAATTGGCGTAATGTTGATGATGTTAAGACCTTCATTTAGTCCTGGTACGTTTAATTCATATGTGCCGTCAGCATTTTGTTTAACATCAGACTTATAATTAGTATATGGCTCGGTTCCATTAACGGCTAAAAATACACTACCGTCAACTCCACCAGCATCACCATCATTCATAGTCCAGCGCACAGTATAACTATCTTTATTCGTCACTTCAGGATTTGTTTTTTCATCATAATTCGCTGACCTTAATAAATTTAAAGTCGGTGCTGTCGTATCCTTATACATCGGGATATAAACAGTAGGTTGTGGTTTTGCGTTAGGTGCATCTGCTGTTGCTGTAACCGCAAAATAATACTGTCCATCTGGCACTGGTATTCCTTGGTTATGTGCATACCAAACCCAATCCGCGGAAAGTAAAGAGGGAAGACCACCTGAATAAGGATCACCTTTTGCAAACCATTGTTCATCTGCAATATGTGTCACAAGATTATGTTCTTTATCGACAACATCAATTTTCAAGTTATGTGCACTTCGAAGTAATGCAAGTGCAGGTACTGGGGAGAACTCAGGACCAAAAGCATAAAACTTATCACCTAAAGCGATTTGAGCAGGTGTTTGTGGTTTACCGAATACCTGCTCGTACCCAAAATAAAAAGGACCTGTTTGAATTGCTAATTGTGTCCCAAATCCTGACTGAGTCCACACATCAGTAGTATCTGGTGTATCGATGACTTTTGGCTCATCCCATTTCCCATAAAAACCATTATATGGAACGTTTAATGTTGGGTTATTTGAATCTGTCGGCGTTAAATAAATATAGCCCTCAACAAATGTATTTTTTGCTGTAGCATCTGTTAATGATAAATTTACAGTTACTCGTTTAGTTGAATTTGCTGGAATTGTAACTTCCTTTAAATCAAATAATAATTTTGCATCATCTAAATATCGACTACGAATGTTATCCGAATTTGTCTTCAGTTTGTCTTTTAAAACATCCGTCATCACATTTCCATTTAATTTGTAAGTTACTGCTTTATCTGAAAGATTTGAAGCAGTTAGTGTAAATGTTGTATCTTTGCCTATTTCTTTCAAACTAATACTACCAGTACCAGTTGAGCCTGTAACAACCACAGGAGATTTCACTGCAAGGTCTGGGCGAATCATCCCTGCACCTTGTCTTCTAGGTTGGTATTCTGTCATGTAGTCAATTCGGTCAATTGAGTTGTTCCCATTAACATAATCTCTCTTCGCCGGAATTGATGTATTCATGATTAAATTCTTTGTTAATTGAGAAAAAGCTCTTGTCCCGGGTTTAAACCCTTTATCGTTTAAAGCTTGCATTACATCAGCAACTGCTCCAGCTACATAAGGAGCTGCCATAGAAGTACCATCTTCATTCTCATACGCATTATGCTTAGATGTATTTGCTGTTCTAACTGAAGAATAAATCGCATGTCCAGGGGCCATTACTTCCGGTTTTAATAATAGATCACTAGTTGTCCCCCAAGATGTGAAATCCGTTGGTTGCCCTGGGTTCGATTCAGCGAATGCTGAGCTTACTTTTTCATCAGTAATTTTAAACTTGATTGACTTCTGAGTTATTGCATCTAGTGGTCCAATAACTGGGCCACCTCCACATGTACCTAGTGGACCAATAACTGGGCCATCACCGCCACCACATGAAAGTATATCGTCTAATGCCTTTCCATCATCATAACTAATAAATGAAAACGGAATCGATCCAAATCCTTGAGGTTCTGGAACTGGTTGAGAAGAACTTCCGTTATAAACGATTACTCCAGCAGCACCTTTTTGTTTCGCATTTGCTACCTTTTCTGCAAAACTTATTGTTCCGCGCTTAATTAAAACGACTTTACCAGTCACATCTAAACCATCGTAATCTGATGATACACCAATACGTTCATTTCCACTGCTGTCTTTTCCAAGCGAAACTAAAGAATACTCTTTGTTTTTGTCTGCTGGCCAATTCCAGTCATCAAGACCTTCACCAGAAATATCATGATCTACTTCGTCCATATGAAATTTATACGTATGTTTCGATACAATATTATTTGCAGCGGCAACTGTAAATGAATCTGGATAAACACCTGGATTTCCAATTTTATTTAAATCAGGAGTTTGTCCAATTTTTATTGTTTCACCCAGACCACCAGATCGATCTGAGTATGCATTAGATGCATTTCCAGCCGCAACAACGACAACATGTCCCTCATCTGTTGCATTTCGAATCGCAATTCCTAATGGATCGTTAGGGTCTCTTGTATCGAAAGAAGAAGATGAACCTAAACTCATGTTAATTACATCTGCTCCTAACGCAGAAGCATGGTCGATTCCTTTAATAATATCTTCTGTTAATGCACCAGCTTGATGGTCAGAGAACACTTTTTCGGCAATAATTTGTGCTTCTGGTGCAACACCTTGTATAACAGGACCAGATCCAGCAGCAATTCCTGCAACGTGTACACCATGTGAGCTTGTTGCATTATTTGGATCTTCCACTCGAGGGATGATATCATCATTTTGATCAGCCCAATTGTAGCCGTCTACTACTTTTAGTGAAGTTGTACCATCTGGACGTGTAAATTTACCTTTTTTAATTCTTGCTTTACTCATATTTTTCGGATCTGGAAACGCTTCATGCGTATAATCAACACCAGTATCGACTACTGCAATGACCATCCCTTCTCCTTTATATCCAATCGGTTTTCCTAGAGAAGAACCATTCCAAAGATTCTTAATTCCTGTCAAATCATGCTGTTGGTTAACGGCTGGAGTAAATGTTTGTTGTAATGTAACAGCTTGTACATCTGGTAAAGATTTAATATAATCTATATCTTCAAATTTAATATTATCGATACTAAATCCTTTAAATATATTTTCAAATTCATGCTTAAATTCTAGTTTATTACTACTCTTCGTTTTACTATTTGATAATTCACTCATGATTTTGTTTTTTGTCGTTTTAATATCTTCTTGGACACTAATTGCAGCATTGCTCAAAGATATTTTATTAACTCCAACATGATCAGCTGCAGTTAACTCAGAAACTGTTTGACCTTTAAGCTGAACAATGACCGAAACCTTCTCATCTGGCTTATGAGCTTCTAGATTCGACAAATTCGCCATATCTGCTAGTTTCTTTTTCTTATCCCTTTCAATTGCAGCCTCAATACTTTTCTTACCTTTCTCATTCAAAGCATCCAGATCTTTTTGAGACAAATTAGCTGAATTCAAGCTCCCTTTGCCATTCGTAACAAATATTCCTGATTTGGGTTTTGATTCATTTGCATTGAATGGATTTTTATGGCTATTTTCCTCAGCAAATACAAAATTCATATTTGACATGACAAGGCCGAAGACCGCCATATACGACATTTTTTTCAACAACCTTTTTCTATACTTCATATTTCCTCCCCCATTGACTGAACAATCTATTAGTAAGGTTCACTTGCTCAATCGATATCCAAGTAACAAGCCTCATTATTATGAATTTTCCTAATAATTAAACTAATTAACCTTATTGTACTTAGGCTTATTTTTGCTGTAAATTGGGGTTAATTTTTCTTTGCTCATGTAGATTGTTTTAAGTAAAGACCAAAAAGCTTCAATTTCTTGTTCAGATTTTGTATAAAAATGTAGAATCTTAATAGAAAATGTAGAATTATGAAGTAAATAGATCGTGAATAAAAAAACATTCTATTATAAACTTGGGGGAATTTAGCAAAATTAGATAATAAAATAAATTATATTGTCAATTTATACCGTTATAAATTATTGTAGTACTGATTCGAATTTTATTTTTTACGTTCATGTCGAAAAACCTGTTAGAAGGTCTGTTTAATTAAAAAAGACTTATTGATCTAAACTTTAATCAACTGAGAATTTTCCTTATCTAAAGCGACTCTTCTATACGAGTAAAACAGTCCAATAAAAAATGAATCAGAAAAAAGTTGCGGAAGTCGTTATAGTTATTCCGATCAATAACGCTTAATAATTTCTTAATCTCGTCCGCAGTTAATACTTCAATATCAACGGGCTCTTCTTTAAATCGTCTTCATCCGATCAAACGGATACTTATCGATGTAGTTTCCTTCATATAAGAAATGAATAAACGGCTTAAGCTTATTTATTCGACTTCTAAAGGTCGTTGGCGATAATCCTACCTTCTTATACTTATCCGGAACAAAGTCGTTATTACCGTGCTTAACGTGATGATGTAGCATATAGTCCGCATAGTTTCGGATATGTGCTTCGTCAAACGACGCCAAACTTAGCTCGCCGAAATGACGCTCATATCCGTTAAAACTATATTCATACTGTTCGAGAGTTTTGGCGGCCTTACCTTCGACTCTCATTACGGACATAAATTCCTCGAATAATTGACGGACATTAGCCGTTTTGGTTACCTTTTTTGCGCTATTTACTTTCGTTTTAATACGTTTACCTTTAAGCAATTACTAGTATTCACAACGAAAAAGACGCCCCCTTATCGTAATTTATCGGTGTAGTACCCTTCGTGTAAAAACGGGTGCTAAACGGATAATCTATCGATAAGCAAAGCGTCTAGGTCAACGGTATGATCCCAACTGGACTTGAACCAGCGACCCTTACCTTGTCAATTACGGAGTACAAGGATTATTCAGTAATACTGAATATTTTGGGTCAATAAAGTCTATTAAATCAAGTGGTCAATGTAATTTTATGCAAAGCCTTTCTGTTATTTCTATTGTTTCTAGTAAGTCTGTGCAATTTTTGTGCAATTTAAAAATGCTATACTATTATGAGGTAGGGTGTCTTGTTTAAATTGGAAATTGTTTATTCAAACGATATAAAGGACATATTAACGACCACTCATAAGGATCCACTGTTTATTTCCAAAATAGTTATCCTACTCGATATTTTCACTCATTTAAAAGCTTAATTTTTAACACTAATTGCTAATTGTTTTTCTATTCACTGTTTTCTTATTCACCAGAACTGCCATATATATTTAAAATGGAGTCAATCAATAGGCTCGATTCTTTGTTTAACTAAACCATATGTTTTTTCTATAAGATTTTATTATTCTGGTTAATATTTAAAAAAAACTATTTAAATGATTTTTCATTAAAAAACCACTTCATCATTGGTGGAGTAACAAGTGTAGTAACAAGAACAACTACTAATAACACTGCAAAGAATGACTGATTTAACAATTGATTTTCTAATCCAATCGAAGCAATAATTAGTGCAACCTCACCTCGTGATACCATCGCTGATCCTATTCCTAAAGAATTTTTCCAAGTAAAACCACTTAATTTTGCTCCTAATGAGGAACCTAGTAATTTTGTCAATATTGCAAGAATACTTAATATAATAATTAATCCTAAATCCGTTACTATACCTGTAAATCTTGCTGAAACACCGATTGATGTAAAGAAAACTGGTACAAAAAGTGAATAACTTAACGTCTCAATTTTTTCAAAAACTTCATGCTTAAATTCCGTCACACTTATTGAAACACCAGCAATATAGGCTCCAATAATTGCTGCTACCCCAGTATATTCAGCTATATATGCATAAATAAAACAAATGATTAATGCGGATGAAATAACTGTCTCAGTAACACGCAATGTAGAAAATTTTTTAAGGAAGTAAGGAACAACTTTCCATCCTACAATGATTGCTCCTACAAAAAATAATACTTTTTTTAGGATTAATTTTAAAAGACTCACATCCCCATCAGACCCTGCTATACTTAATAAAAAGGCTAGTGCAATTATGACTAAAATATCATCAATTACGGCTGCACCTAATACTGTTGCTCCTTCACGAGTTTTTAATTTATTCATTTCCTTTAATACTTGTACTGATATACTTACACTCGTTGCAGATAGTAATAATCCCAAAAAGCTAGATTGAATAGGGGATAAATTTATGAACATTCCTACTAAATATCCAATTAAAAATGGTACGATTATTCCACCTATACCTACAAAAGTAGAAGCCTTTCCTGTACGTTTAAATTCCTCTATATCTGTTTCAAGACCTGCAATGAACATCAAAAGTATAACACCGATTTGACTAATTTCATTTAATACATCTGTATCATCTACCAGTCCCAATACAGAAGGACCAAGTAAAATTCCGATCAAAAGTTTTCCAAGTACAGAGGGCTGTTTTAATCTGACACTAATGTCTCCAGCTATTTTAGATGCTAGTAATATAACAGAAAGTTGAAAAATAAGCATAGTTATTCTGTAGTAATTGTATATAAAAATTAATTAACAATTAGTACAACTCACCTCCATATTTTGAAAATATCACTTATTCCAGTTTTTAAGACTATTATGAGGATTTATCATCATGAGGATATTTATGTTCACTATTTATTAATTTACGTAAATCCCCCCTATAAAAAACATCTTTAAATTCTTTAAAATTAAAAGGAATTAACGGTGCTAAATAGGGTACACCTGCTGAACGTAAACGAGACATATGTATGATCAATATTAACAATCCAATCCCCATACCAGTGAAACCGAAAAAATTTCCTATAAAAAGAAAAATATAGCGTATAGGTTGAAGGGAACTCGGTAATGTACCAACTGTAAGCATAGTGCTTGTAAGGTAAGCGATCCCCGCTACGATTAGACTAAGAGGGTGAACTAGCTTTGCATCTACCGCTGTCGTACCTATTGTAATTGTAGAGATTAATGAAACAAGTAGCATCATTTCCCTTGATATTTTATATGAACCCATTCCTAATATTTGTAACAAAAAGATAAGCAAGAATACTTCAGCCCACAAAGGCAAAAAGGTAGCTGTTTCTACAAAAAACTTTTTATGTATTTCTTTCGATACCAAATTGTCATGAAATTTTGCAAATGCAAGATAAAATCCAGGTAACAAAATTGTTATCAGAAAACTTAATATTGTTATAAGGCGAACGCTTAATTTTAATTGTTTAACATAATAGTCGCTTGGTTGCTGAAAGTATTGAACGAATAAATTAGGCACAATCGTTGCAGATGGGGTACCGTTCACCATAATGGCAATTCTTCCTTCATACAAAGCGGAAGCTACAGCATCTGGCAACTCAGTATTAAAAGACAGCGGAAAAAACGTTTTCTGTGTTCCATCTATTGCTATTTCAACTACTCTTGACTCAAGTACATAATCAACCTGTAATGAGTCAATTCTATTATGTATTTCTTTCAAAGCAATTTGATCAACTCGATCAGTTAAATAAACAATCGCTACATCTGTTTTTGCGATCCTTCCAAGTTTCTTCTTTTCCACCATAAATGTAGGAGATTGAATTATATTATGAAGTAAATTTAAGTTCACTTTCAATTGTTCCGAGAAAGAAATCAATGGTCCTTGAATATTACGTTGTCTCGTACTCTGTTCGACTGATCGTTGTTCCCATTGTGCTGTATCAACAAGTATGCCACTTTCAAAACCATCAATTAAAACAAGTGTTTTGCCACTAAGAATGCCTTCAATTGAGGAAGAAATTGATGTTATTACCTCGACGTTTTCTGAGCGAATATGATAACAGGCTAACGTATTCATAAATGTATTTTTATCATTGATTAGAATACTATGTAAAGGATCAATTATACTTTCGCGTATTAGCTCCGTATTAACAATTCCATCTATATACAATAATGCACCTATATTGTCTCCATTTGAGTCTAATTGAATTTGTCTTACAAAAAGTTCGGGTGATTCGTGTAATCCTTTTTGTATCAATTTTATATTTTTATTCAGACCCTTGCTTAGATTTTGTACTTCGTTATTCATATATCACCTCGAATCATTTTTATACCAATCTTTTATAGTATCTAAAATTACTTAATTAATATTCAATTTCTCTTATTTCTTTTTTGACTTTACTACTGATAGCTAGATTGTTTAAAACATTAGTTGTAAAGATAGACTAATAAACATAAATCCAAAAAGCCCAAACCTTTTTTACAAAGAAGTTTGAGCTTTTTTCATTCTTGTGTTCAACAATTGATTTGATCCGGCAACCTTAACAAGTCTAGACTGTTTACATAGCCTGACCTGCAAGGCAATAATTTGATTTTCGTAGAATCCTACATATAAATCCCACCGTTTATTTTTAAAACGGCTCCATTCACATAATTTGACATTGGAGAGGCAAGATAATAGATTGAATCTGCAGCTTCTTCAATTGTCCCTGGGCGCTTCTGGGGAATTATTGCTGTTAATTGTTCACGAACTTTTTTAGGGATGCCAAGTGGAATACCGCTGATGAATTCGCCCTCTTCTTTTGATTGGGTCAACCGAGTATCCATTACACCAAAAGCGATTGCATTGCAATTGATGTTAAACTGTCCCCATTCTTTTGCTACTGACTTAGTTAAGCCAAAAAGACCTGCCTTAGCTGATGCATAATTTGCTTGTCCAACATTTCCTGTCAATCCAGCAATGGATGATACATTAATGATTTTTCTGTAGTGGTCAATTCCTTGTTCCATCTCTTTTTTTGCTGCATTCCTCATATAAGGTGCTGCTTCTCTTATAAGACGGAAAGGTGCAACTAAATGAACTTCCATTATTTTTCGAAATTGTTCATCCGTCATCTTGTGAACAAGTCCGTCCCATGTATATCCTGCATTATTGACCAAAATATCCAATCGTCCAAAAGAATTCATAGTCTTTGCTACGATCTTTGAAGGGAACTCGTTTTCCGTTACATCTCCTGAAAAGACAATCGCTTCTCCTCCTGATTCAACAATTTTAGCTCTTACCATTTCTACATGACCCTCATCTAAATCAGATATAACAACTTTTACACCTTGTTTTGCTAATTTTTCTGCTGTCGCTCTACCAATTCCTCTTCCTGCCCCTGTAATAATTGCTACATTTCCTTCCAATTCGATCGCCCTCCTTCAATTATTTGATAAATCGATCTCAATTTGTCTCATTATTAATGTAGTTCCTTCTATTTCTCATCCATTATTAATTTTTCCATGTTTGCCTTGCCCTTGTACGAAGCGCTTAGCACCTTTCATTGATTCACCACTTTGTACAACAGTCATTCCTAATGTGAACTCTAACTGCATTGCTTTCTCAAAATCTAGATCAAATCCTTCATAAACTGCTTTTCTGTCATTTTTCATACATAATTGAGGATATTGAGCAATATGAGCAGCAAGTTTTTCAGCTTCTTCCTTCACAGTTCCTACTTCTACAATTCGATTGGCAAGCCCCATAGAAAGTGCTTCCTCTGCTCCAACTGGTCGACCAGTTAAAATCAGATCGAGAGCACGGCTCATACCGATTAAGCGAGGTAATCGTTGTGTTCCACCATCTATAAGTGGCACACCAAAACGACGACAAAAAACACCGAATATTGCGTCTTTCTCTACAATTCGGAGATCACACCAAATTGCTAACTCTAACCCTCCGGCGACAGCATGACCTGATACTGCAGCAATTACAGGCTTTGATAAGTTCATTCGACTTGGACCCATCGGACCATCCTTCGACATATCTACCTCCAAACTATTGCCATCTTCTAATGAGAAAGCTTTAAGATCGGCACCTGCACAAAACGTTCCTCCATTTCCATACAATACAGCTACATGTAAATTTTCTTCATTTTCAAAATCACGAAATGCTTCAGCAAGCTGTTGTGCTGTCTCACGGTCAACTGCATTCCTAACATTAGGTCGATTGATTTGAATCGTACAGATATTTTCTTTTTTTTCTACTAATACCTTCATTAACTATTACCTCACATCTCTAAATTTAAGTGGTTATAATTAAATCTTTTATCTTTGCTCCATTCCATCTATGTGATAAAAATGGAGGTCCATATTCCAAATAATGCAATCCCTATACCAATAATGCTTTTGATCGTGATTTAGAATTTGAGAAAGGTCACTTTTCATCCATTTAAATAATTGACTGCAGGAGATTTTTTTATTGAGTCAACAAAAGAGGGTATTAAAGAATATGGCTGAGTTTTATAGATAGATTAAATGCGGGTTACATTTCTTTATTTGATCCAAATCTGCCAAAAATGATCCTCAAAAAGAAGATCATTTTTGGCAAATTCTTATCAAAGTAGAAGAGTTTAAAACAATCCCCATACATCTAAATAATAAACTCCAAAAATAATAAAAATAAGAACTAAGGCCACCGATAAATAAACAACCAATGTCCTTGAAAATTTAAACGCTTGATTATTAATATCATTCCCCTTGATAAAATAGCTGATCGTTGAAATGATTAAAGCAAAAATTCCAACAATAATCGAGGATAATCCAATTATTTTTGATAATGTATCTCCTAATTTTGCATTAGAAGCCAGAGTAGAAAAATGAAGATTAGTGATTAAAAAACCAACCCCCATAATTGTTATACTTGTTCTAACCCAAGCAAGATAAGTTCTTTCATTTGCTAAATGCTGTTGGATATATTTAGAATCAATTGTTTCTTTCTGCTTTTCTAACGCATTATTCATATTCATACCTCTGTATCTAAATCTTTCTTCTGAATAACCTTTTAAAAAAGTCTATCAGGATATTTTCACAATAATTAAATCTACCATTCTAGTAGAGGTAATGGATTCTTCTATACGGCTCTCATTAGAGGTTCACTAGCTTATTATCCTTTTCTGTTGAAACTTGTTGATTTCGGCTTCTGAAAAGGAATAATAATAGCGCTGCAATTACCATAGCAATTGCCATTCCATAAATTGCGATACTATATCCCCCTGCTACATTTGCACCAGAATTTTGAATAAGTTTCCCAAAAATAATTGGTGTAATAATACCCGATGAAGTCATTATTCCAAAATAAGTCCCTGTCATAACTCCTCTTCGCTGTGGGAGTATACTAACTACAATAGCTGGGCTAAGTGTGTTTACAGTAATTACCAGTGTATTTACTAACGAAAGGAGGATGATGATTGAACCCGAACCATTTAATAGTGGATACATTAAGTACAAAAACCCTGCTAGCAAAACACTAATAGCAGAAAATAAAATCCGCGATTTCCATAAACTTTGTGTTTTTTTGTATAAACGATCTGAAATGATAGATAGTAAGATTGCTAAAATAGCCCCAATTAAACCAGAAATAGCAATTACTGATGCTGACCTTTGTTCAGATAATCCTTTTACTTTTATTAAATACGAAGGATTAAAAGTAAGTCCAAAGACAATGAATGAATAAGCAATAAAGGCAATTAAAGTTGTAAATATAAAAATAGGAGATCGTAAAGCTTTCCAAACATCTTTTCTATTAATCTCATTTTTGTTTTCCAACGTACCAACTTCTTCTTCAAAAGAAACAGTTGGTTTCATTCTTCCTAACCAAAGCCAACAAATGAACCAGACAAAGCTAAAAATACCAGAAATAAAAAATGATTTTTTCCAACCATAGTTTGATATTAGAGAAACGATAATAGGAGCCGTAACAGCTATCCCAACGACATTTCCAAAATTAATGATTGATATCGCAAATCCGCGTGATTCTGGTTTAAACCATTTACTTATATGACTAATTGCAGTTGCAAGAAATGCGCCTTCTCCAGCCCCTAGTAATACTCTACTCAATATTAGAATCGGTAGACTTGATGCAAACAATGCCATAGATTGCGCGATTGTCCAAACAATTGCCATAATAGCAAGTGATTTTCCAGTACCAATACGATCCGATAAAGAGCCACCTACTATACCAAATATTGAAAATAACCAAAAAAAGCTACTACCTAAAATACCAAACTCGGTAGAGGTTAAGTTCAAATCTTTCGTAATATGAATTCCAGCTAAACCTAAAATTGATTTGTCAGCAAAATTAATAATAGCCATAATAAAAAGTGAAAATAAAATGATCCATTTCGCCCAACTTTTCATCTAAACTCCTGCCTCTCAACAAATCTATACTTTTTCGATAATCCTTAGAGTAAACATACTTTTGGAAAAACACCTGCACAATCTATTTTTTTCGAACATGATTGAGCAGATGCTTATTGTAACATTCATTATTTTTTCTGTTAATTAAGGAGTTACGATATTTATACAGCGGTCGAACTCATCTAAAAGTGATAAAAATTCATTCAATTTTGTTTGGTCACCAGAAATGATCAATTTTCCTGCTCCAACTGCTTGTTCAGGTGAAAGAAGACCAAGTAAAGTTCCATAAAATGCGAATTGATCAATTGTTAATGAAACATCTGCATTGTCATCTAACTTATTTGCTCTAGATAATAAAACAGAATTTTCTAAATTTAATGTATATAGCTGGTTAGAGTCTGATAATGTTACATTTATCGTTATTTTTCTACCCTCTGCTTTTGGACCGTTTATTTTAACTGCTATTAATTTTAAGAATTCGTTGACTGGCATATTCTTAATGATCCCTGATACATCTAATGGGGAATTATCTTTATTAATTCCATATCTTAGTTCTGATGCTCCAACAAGATAAATATTGCGCCAATTAGCTGATTCAGCTTGATACCCTAATTGTTCAAATGCATCTGCTAATAAATTTTTAGCTTCTGAATTTTCTGGGTCAGCCATAACGACATTTTTTAATACTTGAGCTACCCAACGATATTCACCTTTTTCATAGTCAACTTTTGCTTGTCTCAAAATGTTTGCTGCTCCACCCATGTATTCTACATATTTTTGGCCAGATTCAACTTGTGGTAATGGATCTAGATCGGAAGGATGAGCACTATAATAACCTAAATAATAATTGTAAACACCCTTTGAATTATGCTTTAAAGTTCCATAATACCCACGATTTCCCCAGTAAGTATCCAATTCTTTTGGAAGTTTAATTATTTCAGCTATCTCATCCATCGTATAACCATAATTGGCTAAGCGCACCGTCTGATCGTGTATATATTTATATAAATCACGTTGCAGTTTTAAATGATTGATCGCATTATCTTTCTCCCATACAGGCCATGCATGAATCATGAGTAATGCATCGATCTCTTCATTTTCAAATAATTCGATTGTTTTATCCAGTGAATTAGCCCAATGTAATGCATCTCGAGTTTTTGCTCCTCTTACAGTATAAATTTGATGCATCAATTTATTGGCATTCTCTGATACAAATAATATTTTGTAATCCCTAATATAAAAATGCATTTCAGCTGGTGCTTCTGTATTTGGCGTTAATAAAAATTCAAATGTTACACCATCGACTTCCATCGATTGGATTTCATTTTCTATTTCAACATTTGGTAACTGAAAACTCATAGTACCTGATCCCATTGTTGGGCCAATACCTACTGATACAGAGCCTTTTGAACCGTCTGGTAAATCTTTTCCAAACTGATACTCTGCACGTCGGGCCATGATTGTACCTAAAAGTGCATTCTCACTTAACGCTTCTTCTGTAAAATATTGAGGAACTATAATCGGAATATTAGGATTTTCAGCATAATTAAGTACAGCTTGAATACCGCCAAAATGGTCAGCATGACTTTGACTGATTATAACGGCTGTTACTGGCTTTTGTGGTCGATGTTTATAATATAACTCCATAGCGGCTTTAGCTGATTCATTACTTCCCAAAGCATCAACGACAATAACTCCCTGTTTTCCTTCAATAAAAAAGTTAGTTACCAATGATTGTCCACGAACTTGATATACTCCTTCTACAACTTCAAACAAACCAGATATAGCCTGTAATTGCGCATTTCTCCATAGACTTGGGTTCACAGTCTCAGGAGCAGTGTTATTTAAATAGTTTAACTGTTCAATGTCCCAAACAACTTCCCCAGAATCGTCTTTAATAATCTTTGCTTCTAGTGGTGCAATAAATCCTCTGTTTGCATCTAAGAAGTCCTGACTATCATCAAAATTTAGAGAATCATATACTGCTAAATTTGCCTTTTTTGTAAAAGAAGTTGCGGGCATTGATTGAGTTAAAATGTTATTTGTCATAAGAACCTCCATGAATTGATATATATTCAAAAGTTTTTATCAGAAAATACTCTATTAAACTAATTAACTTTCACTTGTTCTACATTTAAAGCTCTTTTTAAAATCTTACCTGTACTATTCTTAGGTAATTCTTTCTTAAATTCTATTTGTTTAGGTAGCTTGTACTTTGCAAGCTTGTCCTTGCAGAAATGTAGGATGTCGTCCTCCGTTATACTTTCATCATTCGATACAACGAAAGCCTTTACGATTTCACCGTAATCTTTATCAGTTATTCCTAATACAGCTACTTCAACAATCGCTGGATGTTGATAGATAACTTCCTCTACTTCTCTTGGATATACATTGTATCCGTTTACAATAATCATGTCCTTTATTCGATCAACAATATAGATATATCCATCTTTATCCATTTTTGCTAAGTCACCAGTATAAAACCAATCATTCTTTATGGCGTTAGTTGTTGCATCAGGCATTCCAAGATATCCAATCATGACATTTGGACCTTTGACAATTAGTTCACCTATTTCGCCTCTTGGAACTTCATTTCCAAATTTGTCGACAACCTTATTTATTACGCCTGGAATATCTACTCCGACAGACCCAATTTTTCTTATTCCTTTTACAGGATTAAATGCCGTAACAGGAGCTGTTTCAGAAAGACCGAATCCTTCAGCAATAATAGTCTTATATTTTTCCTCAAATCGTTGAAGTAATTCAACTGGCATCGATGCTCCACCTGATAAACATACACGCATCGATGCGAAATACTCAGCTGAATAATCTTTTAATTGTAATAAAAAGTTATACATCGTTGGAACACCAGCGAATAATGTTACTTTCTCATTAAAGATTGTATGAATGACTTCAATAGGATTAAATTTTTGAACTATGACGATAGTCGCTCCACTCATAATTGGAGTATTAATACAAACTGTCATGCTAAATACATGGAACATTGGAAGGGCAGCTAAAATGCGATCATCTTCTTTGAACTCGACAAGTTTAACAATTGACTCTGCATTTGATGCCATATTTCTGTGACTTAGCATAGCCCCTTTTGGTTTTCCTGTAGTTCCAGAAGTATATAAAATAACGGCTAGATCTTCTTCTATAACAAACGGATATTCATTGTTTTTTGAGTTGTTTAGAATCAACTGCTCCCAATTAAATTCAGTTTTATTCATTCCTACATAGTACAGCATTTCAAACTGGTTTAATTCGATTTTAAGAGAAACAATAATCGATTCCATCGCAAAATTTGCAATGACAGCTTTTGCTTGGCTATTCGATAAAATATATGAAATTTCTTCTTTCGTATAAATTGGATTAACTGGTACAACTACACCACCCGCACGAAGAATTCCATAATATGCAATGATAAATTCCGGACAGTTGCCTAATACTAGAGCTACTCTATCTCCTTTTTTGATTCCGTCATGTACTAAATTAGAAGCTACACATTCAACTTGTGAATCTAATTCACTATACGATATATTTTTATTTTCAAATGTAATGGCATTTCTATTTGGAAACTTTTCTGCACTTTTTCTTAAACTTTCATTTAGATTCCAATTCATTCTTATTCCCCCTGGTATTACATGTTATATTTATTAGATTGCTCGACAAGAAACTAAAGAGAAATTGTTAAAAGTAATCAATAGAAAACTATTAAAATATGAATATAGTTGAGGCACCCTCAAAAATTTTGAAGGTGCCTGGTAACTATCATTAAAAATTATGAAATGACTAAGCCAGAACCTGCAACTTCATTTGAAACTTTTGCAATTACTTCAGGGGGAATTTTGAAAAAGATTCCACATGGATCACTATGAACCATCGCTACAATGTAAGCCATATTTTCGACATTCACTTTAAAATCAGCAAATGTACTAGGAAGACCGACTTTTTCACGAAGATTACGGATAAATAAAACGACTTCTTCAAGACACTCTTCTGGTTTTTCCGGTATATCCTCTAGACCTAACGCATTTGCAAAACCTTGGATTCGTTTTAAATAATATGGTGCAAGGGATTCCATAACATTCGGTAATAACACTGCATTTGCAAGTCCATGAGGAATTCCGAATTTTGCGCCAAATACATGTGCTATATTATGAACAGGAATTGCATTAACAGAAAGACTGAAAGCAGAAATTGCCATCGAACTAGCCATTAACATATTTGATCGTGACGCAAGATTATGTCCTTCATGGACAGCAGTAGGTAAATTATCTACAATCATACGAATCGCTTGAAGTGCGTATGCATCTGTCATTGGATTCGACTGTGGTGAGAAATATGCCTCAATAGCATGAGTCAATGCGTCAAATCCTGTAAATGCTGTAATTTTTGGTGGTAAACCAACTGTCAGTTCAGGGTCTAAAATCGCCATATCAGGGCTAATGAATGTATTAAGGATATTCGTTTTAATTCCTACTTTTTCATTGAATACTACAGCGATTGGAGATACTTCTGCACCAGTTCCAGCTGTTGTTGCGATTGCAACGTGTGGAATTGGAATATATTGCGCTTCTGGCCAAAATTCCATCACATTTCCAACAAGAAGTGCTTCACGAATATCATGTACTTTATTATGTAGCATCCATTTAATTGCTTTAACTGTGTCTAAAACACTCCCACCACCAACAGCAATTAATGAATCTCCATTACACTCTTTAAAGAATTTAGATCCACGATTTATGATTTCACCTTTTGCATCCTGTTCAATGTCCTCAAAAACTCCTACTAACTGTACTGCACTAGGAATAACTTCAAATAGTTCCTTAATTTTATCTGTAATTCCAGCTTGCGTTATTCCTTTATCAACGTAAAGTACTGCTCTTTTCCCTCCAAGTCCTTTAATCATTTCTGGTAACATTGAGCGAGCACCAGCCCCACTATTTACAACTGTACGAACCGAAAACTGAAAAAATGATGTTATCATGGGATCACCTTCTCTTTTCTATTATTTTTTATAAATCATTCTCAATTAATCTATTTTTTAAAATAGCAACTTTTAAATGTAGTTTTTTTATAATAAAATACCGTACCAAGGTTTTTGGCTTAGTTCAGGAGTAAGCGAGCAATGAACATGCTTTACTTGTGTGTACTCATCTAAAGCATAACGGCCAAGTTCACGTCCAAAACCACTTTGTTTATATCCACCAAATGGTGCATCACTTCTTAACATGTGCCAATCATTAATCCAAACTGTTCCTGCTTTTAATTCACGTGAAATTTTAAGAGCTTTGTTAACATCTTTTGACCAAACACCAGCTGCTAGCCCGTAAATTGTATCATTTGCAATTTCAACTGCTTCTTCAACCGTTGAGTAGCGAATTACGCAAAGTACAGGACCGAAAATCTCTTCTTGAGCAATTTTCATTTTATTGTCTACATCTGCGAAAATAGTCGGTTCAACGAAATAGCCATGATCATACCCTTTACCTGTTAAACGTTTCCCTCCGCAAACTAAGCGAGCACCTTCTTTAATTCCAGTCTCAACATAGGATAATACGGTATCAAGTTGCTGCTGAGACGCCATAGGTCCCATGCCGTTTGCCATATCAAGCTGGTTTCCAATTGTAATTGAGGAAGCTAATTTTGCTAAGCGATCAACAACTTCATCATAAATCGAATCATGTACTAATAAGCGAGTGCCAGATTCGCAAAGTTGTCCAGAATGTAGACAGAATCCAAATAAACTACCTGGAATTGTAATATCTAAATCAGCATCTGGTAAAACGATGGAAGGTGACTTTCCACCTAATTCAAGTGTTACTCTTTTTATGGTTCCAGATGCTAATTGCATAATGCGACGTCCAACTTCTGTTGATCCAGTAAAGGCGATTTTATCAACCTGCGGATGAGTAGCTAATACTTCTCCTACAGTAGCTCCAGGTCCTGAAACAACATTGAATACACCAGCTGGAATTCCTGCTTCTGTAGCTAATTCAGCTAATTTCAACGTCGAAAGAGGTGTATTTGAAGCTGGTTTAACAATAATAGAATTTCCCATTGCAAGAGCAGGTGCAATTTTCCACATTGCTAAAAGCATTGGAAGATTCCATGGTGTAATCGCAGCTACGACACCAATTCCTTCACGCCATACCTGATTATTGCTTGGTCCAGGAAAAGGCAGTACTGGCAGAGACTCAACAAATGGATACTCGACAGTAAATTTTGCTGTTTGCTGAAGTAAATCGACTAAATATAAAATATCTAAATTTGAAATTCGTCTGACAGTTGCACCTGAGCTAATCGCTTCTAAGTATGCAAGTTCCTCCGAATGTTCGACAATCTTATTCCCAAAATTAATTAAGATTTGAGCTCTTTCTTGCGGTGATTTTTTTGACCATACTCCTGAATCAAAGGTTTTACGAGCAGAGACAATTGCAGCTTCAGTATCTTCCTTCCCTGCTTTAGCGACTAGAGCGATTACTTCTCCAGATGCAGGATTTTTTACACTAAACGTTTCACCACTTTTTGCTGGTGTCCATCTACCATCAATATAAAGCGGAAATTCTAATACTTTTACAGTCGTTTGCATTTAAAAACCTCCTAAAAATAGTTTTGTAATAGTAAATAAATAGGATTTATAGTAACACCTTTTCCTTCGAATTGGCCTTACCTCTTAAAAAAAGGGCGATCTTTAGGGTATTATGATAAATAGAAGATGATAAAATACCCTGGTTCCGCATACTCGTTACAATAAAGTAAACGCTTGCAAAATACATAAAAAATTTTAAAATAGAAAATAACACAAAAGTTTTTTCAGAATCTTATTTCAATTTAAATATTAAGAATTATCTGAATTAATTGTACAACTTAATAAATAC